>JBBSVA010000050.1:0-22028 GCA_038233915.1 Mycobacteriales bacterium
CCGACCAGATCGCCGGTCGCGTCAACCAGATCCGCGCCGAGATCGAGAAGTCGGACTCCGACTACGACCGCGAGAAGCTCCAGGAGCGGCTGGCCAAGCTCGCCGGTGGCGTCGCCGTCATCAAGGCCGGTGCCGCGACCGAGGTCGAGCTCAAGGAGCGCAAGCACCGCATCGAGGACGCGGTGCGCAACGCCAAGGCAGCCGTCGAGGAGGGCATCGTCGCCGGAGGTGGCGTCGCGCTCGCGCAGGCCACCACCATCGCGTTCGAGAAGCTCGAGCTCGAGGGCGACGAGGCCACCGGGGCGAACATCGTCCGCGTGGCCCTCGAGGCGCCGCTGAAGCAGATCGCCATCAACGCCGGCCTCGAGGGTGGCGTCGTGGCGGAGAAGGTCCGCAACTCCGAGATCGGCTGGGGCCTCAACGCCGCCACCGGGGAGTACGTGGACCTCGTGGCCGCCGGCATCATCGACCCGGCCAAGGTCACCCGCTCGGCGCTGCAGAACGCCGCCTCCATCGCGGCGCTCTTCCTCACCACCGAGGCCGTCATCGCCGACAAGCCGGAGAAGTCCGCGCCGGCGATGCAGGGTGGCGACGGCGGCATGGGCGGCATGGACTTCTGAGTCCCGCCGTCGGCGTCAGCTGACACCTGCACCACCAGCACGTCCCGGACGGGGCGGTCCTCTGCGGAGGACCGCCCCGTTCGGCGTGTCCGGGGCCGCTGTGCCGGGTGCCACGGTCACAGGGGGGCACGACGCTGGGCGGCCGCCTCCGACGGCGACCCGGCGACCCGGCGGAGCAGCCGGCTGTCTGACCCCTGCCCCCCCTCTAGGCAGGGGATCCCCTGCCTGGTGGACCGGGGGTGGGGGTGGGGGCCTCGGCGAAGGTGATCCCCAGCTGGCCGGCGGCCTCCTCGAGGACCCGCAGGACGGCAAGGGTGTCCGCCAGCGGCATCACGGCGGACTCGGTGCGGCCGGCGAGGACGCCCTCATGCACCTCGAGCAGCTCATGGCTGTAGCCGGTGCCCGACGCGGGCCGGGTAATCTCCTCGGGCTCCGCGCCGGCCCGGTGCAGCACGATGGTGGCCGGGTGGTGGAACCGCGGCAGGACGTCGATCCAGCCGGTCGTGCCGAAGACCCGGGCCTGGCCCGGCAGGGCGTTGCGTAGCGAGGTGGTCAGGGAGGCGCTGCGGCCGTCGTCCCAGCCCAGCAACAGGGCGGCCTCGGCGTCGACCCCGGTCGGGAAGGTGGAGCCCACCGTCCGTACGGTGTCCGGGGTGCCGAGCAGCATCTGGGCGAAGGACACGACGTAGACGCCGAGGTCCAGCAGGGCGCCGCCGCCCAGCTCCTTCGCGAACAGCCGGTCGTCCGGGTCGAACTCGCGGGCCACGCCCAGGTCGGCCTGCACCGAGCGGACCTCGCCGATCGCGCCGTCGGCGATCAGTTCCCGCAGCCGGACGACGGCGGGCTGGAAGCGGGTCCACATCGCCTCCATGACGAACACCCCGGCGGCGCGGGCGGCGTCCACGACCTCCTGCGCGCCGGCGACGGTCGCGGTGAACGACTTCTCCACCAGCAGCGACTTGCCCGCGGCGATCGCCTGCAGCGCGACGGCGTGGTGCTGCGGGTGCGGGGTCGCCAGGTAGAGCACGTCGACGTCGGGGTCGGCAACCAGCTCGGCGTAGGAGCCGTACGCGGTGCCGATGCCGTGGCGGTCGGCGAAGTCCTGCGCGCGGTCCAGCGACCGGGACGCCACGGCGGTCACGGTCGCGCCGGGCACGTGCGGGAAGTCCCGCACCATGTTCTCGGCGATCCGGCCCGGTCCGACGATGCCCCAGCGGGTCCCTGTGCTCACCCCTGCGACGCTAGCGGTGATCCGAAGCGGAGCAGGTTGCCGTCCGGGTCGACGTGCCAGCCCTCGCGCATGCCGTAGTCGGTGTCCACGGGCCCACCGGTGCGGGGGACGCCGGCCCAGCGTCGGGCGAGGTCGTCGGCATCGGGCACGTGCAGGAACACCGCGGAGGCGGTCCCGAGCGGGTCGTGGTCCTCGACGACCGACAGGTGCAGCTCCACCCCGGCCAGGGCGGCGAAGCCGTAGGTGTCGTCGTGCCGGCTGACGTGGCAGCCCAGCGCGGCATAGTGCGTCAGCGCCCGGTCCAGGTCGGACACGGGCAGGATCGGGCAGGCGCGGGCCTCGGTCACCCTGACACGATGGCACTGTGGCCGTGCTGATCGACACTCCCGTCTGGCCCTGGCGCGGCCGGCTGTGGTCGCACCTGGTCAGCGACACCGGGTACGAGGAGCTGCACGCCTTCGCGGCCGGGCTGGGCATCCCGCGGCGGGTGTTCCAGGGCGACCACTACGACGTGCCGCAGGAGCACTACGACGCAGCCGTCACCGCGGGGGCCCAGGAGGTGACCTGCCGGGAGCTCCTGGCCCGGCTGCTGGCCGCCGGCCTGCGGGTGCGCAAGCCCCGGGTGGGGTCAGCTCAGTACGTCTCCTCCGTGGTGGACCGACGGACCGGGCCGCCCTCGTAACCGTCGGTGCGGGTCACTCGGCGACGGCGCGGCGCCCAGACGGCGAGCTCGACGATGATCGCCAGTGCCCCGACGGCCATCAGGATCCAGCCGACCACGGTCAGGTCGATGCCCTGCACCTGGGCGGAGACCGCGAAGGTCAGCACTGCGCCGAGGGCGAGCAGGAAGATGCCGGTTCCGAGTCGCATGTAGCACTCCTTGTCCCGTGGCGGCCGTGATCGGCTGCCCACCGGGTGGCAACACTGGCCGTTCCGGGTGGCCGGCGCCACTCCAGCGGCTCGTCCTCCCTCGCCCGGGGTGGGTCAGCCCCGGGCCCGCAGCAGCTGCAGTTCGGCGGCGAGGTTGCGCCGGGCCGGCTCGGTCCACAGCGCCGCGGTCCGCGGCAGCCGGTAGAGGGCGGGCAGGGCCAGCAGCTGCTCCAGGACGGCGGTCCGGCCGGCGGTGAAGACGTCGTCGTCGAGGTGTCCGTACTCCTCGCGGACGGCCGAGGCGTAGGCCGCGTAGTGCTCGGGCGGCCCGGCCAGCACGGCGAGGTCGGCGTCGCAGAGCACCGCGCCGTCGGCGTCGTCGTCCGCAGGGTCGTGGGTGGCGGTCAGCAGCACCAGCCGGACCACCTCCTCGACCACTGCCTCGGGCACCAGGCCGAGCAGCCCGATCCGCGCCCGGTCGGCGCTGACCTGCTCGTTGTCGGTGCGTTGCGGGTCGTAGGCCACGTCGTGGTACCAGGCGGCCAGGGCCACCGCGGTGGGGTCGGCGGCCTCGCCGGCCAGCTCCGCGCAGAGCCCCAGGACGGCGGCCAGGTGCGCCACGTCGTGGTACTGGCGGTGCGGCTGCGCCCAGGCGTCGAGGACGGCGGCCCACTCGGTCTGCGAGGTGGGGGAGTCCCCGGCCAGGGCCGCCCAGTCCTCGAACGTCACGCCCACGAGTGCACCCCGCACTCCCGCAGCGCGGTCAGCGCCAGCACCCGGGCGACGTGCTCGACGTCGTCGAGCGGGACCTGCTCTCGCGGCGCGTGCGCCAGGGCCAGGTCGCCCGGGCCGTAGTGCAGCGTCGGGATGCCGGCCGCGGCGTAGAGCCGCAGGTCGGTGCCGGCGGGCACGGCACGCTCGGTGGGCCGGGTCCGCCCGGCGTCCACCGCGGCCCGCTGCACGGCGGGCAGCAGCGGCGACCCCTGCGGCAGCCGCCCGCTGGCGAAGCTGCCGCCGACCCAGTCGACCCGCACCGGGTGCTCGGCCAGCCACGGGTGTGCGGCGCAGACCCGGGCCAGGTGGCTCTCCAGGACGCCCCGCGCGGCCTCCACCGGCTCGTCGACCCGGACTCCGTACCGACCCTCGGCCACCAGTCGGTCGGGCACGGTTGCCGACCAGTCGCCGGCCTGCACGGTGCCGATCGAGATGCCGTGGGGCAGCCGGGTGCCCACGAACCTGTCGACGTCGCCCTGCCGGTCGGCCTCCAGGTCGCGCAGCGCGGCGTGCACCTCGGCGAAGAGCTCGACGGCGCTGACCCCGCGGTCGCGCATCGCGCCGTGCGCGGCGAGACCGGTGACGGTGAGCCGGAAGGTCAGCGCCCCGGCGGCAGCGGTCATCACCGAACCCGCCGTCGGCTCGGGGATCACGCAGGCGTCGCCGCGGTGCCCGCGCGCCAGGGTGGCCCAGGCGCCCAGGCCGCCGTCCTCCTCGCCGACCACGCTGTGCACCGCCAGCGGCCGGACCAGCCGGACACCGGCCGACCGCACCGCCCGGACGGCGGCCAGCGCGGCGACCAGGCCGCCCTTCATGTCGCAGGTGCCGCGGCCGTGCAGCACGCCGTCGGCCAGCCGGGGCCGGAACGGGTCGCCGGGCCAGAGCCCGGGGGCACCGGCCGGGACGACGTCGGAGTGCCCGCACAGCACCAGCGCCGGGTCGCCGTCCTCGGCCCCGGGCAGCGTGCCGACGACGCCCCACGCCTCGGCGCGGACCACCTCCTGGCCCGGTGCGTCGGGCGCGGTCGCGGCGGCCACCAGGTCGATCGGCCAGCGGTCGACGTCGGTGCCGGTCTCCTCCAGCCAGCCGGCGACCCGGTGCTGGGCGTCGGACTCGGCGTCCGTGCCGCCGACCGAGGGCACCGCGACCAGCTCGCGGAGCCGGTCCAGCAGCCACCCGGTGTCCAGGGCGTCGAGCACCCGGGTCTCCACGTCGGTCAGGCCGGTCACGCGTGCCAGTCTCGCAGCCGCCCCCGACGGCACTACGGTGCCTGCCATGTCCTCTCCGCCGCCCCCGCCGGGCTGGTACCCCGACCCCGCCGGCACCCCCGGCACCCGCTGGTGGGACGGCAACGGCTGGACCGACCACGTCCAGCAGGCCGCGCCCCAGGCGCCCCCCGCTCCGCCCGCCGTGCCGCATGCCGGGTCCCCGGAGCCGGCTCCGGTGCAGGTCCAGCAGGCCCCCGCGCAGCCACAGCCGGGCCAGTACGGCGGCCCGCCGCCGCGCTCGCCGCTGTTCGAGCAGCCGACCCTGGTGGTCAACCAGAAGACCAAGCTCATCGAGCTGACCAACGAGTACTCCGTCTACGACGCAGGAGGCCAGCAGATCGGGGCCGTCGTCCAGGTCGGACAGTCCAACGCCCGCAAGGTGCTGCGGTTCGTCTCCCAGCTCGACCAGTACCTGACCCACAAGCTCGAGGTCCGCGATGTCCACGGCGTCGTGCTGAACCTGACCCGCCCAGCCAAGCTGATGAAGTCCCGGGTGCAGGTGTCCCGGGGCGACGGGACGCCGGTCGGGGAGATCGTGCAGGCCAACGTCTTCGGCAAGATCCGCTTCGACCTGGTGGTCGGCGGCCAGGTCGTCGGGGCGATCCAGGCGGAGAACTGGCGGGCCTGGGACTTCTCGATCACCGACCACACCGGTCAGGAGGTCGCCCGGATCACCAAGAAGTGGGAGGGCTTCGCCCGGACGATGTTCACCACGGCCGACAACTACGTCGTCCAGGTGCACCGTCGGCTGGAGGACCCGCTGGCCAGCCTGGTGGTCGCCTCCGCACTGACCGTCGACACCGCCCTGAAGCAGGACGAGCGCGGCTTCAACTGAGTCGGGAGCCACCTGCCGTCGTCCCCCGGCGGGCGTAGGGTGGACGACGTCCGGGCCGGGCGACCTGTGTCCCCGGGCTCCACTGGATAACTGCCGCTGGGGAATACCGCTCTTCGGAGGTCCGGAGCCCCAGATGCGCAACTCGCCGCGAGGCGACCAGCGTCCGGCTCGGACCTGAACTCGCACGACGAGGGCCCCACCGCAGCTGCGGTGGGGCCCTCGTCGTGCCCAGGTCAGTCCTCGGTCTGGCCCAGCAGCCAGCCGCACGGGGCGGCCAGCTCGTTGGCGGCCGTCGGCCCCCACGATCCCGGTGCGTAGGGCTGCACCGCGGGCCGGTCGTCCAGCAGCGGCTCGACCGCGGCCCAGGCCTGCGACAACCCGGCGCTGGTGGTGAACAGCGACCGGTCGCCGGTGACGACGTCGTGGATCAGCGACACGTAGGGCGGCAGCGGGGTACCGCCCTCGATGTCGGACAGGTCCAGCGAGGTGGTCGCCGTGGTCAGCTCCAGCGACGGGCCGGGCTTCTTGGCCACGAACTGCAGGTCCAGCGAACCGGCGCCGGACAGCGACAGCGAGACCACGTTGCCGTGCCCGGGGACCTGGGTGACCGGGCCGTCGGGCTTGCGCATGACCAGGCTGACCCGCTGCTCGGACGCGGCGAGCATCTTGCCGGTGCGCAGCAGGAACGGGACGCCGTGCCACCTGTCGGTGTCCACCCAGATCCGGGCGGCCACGAACGTGTCGGTGGTGGAGTCCGACGGGACGCCCTCGATGTCGGTGTAGCCCTCGAACTGGCCGAGGACGACGTCCTCCTTCGCCAGCGGCCGGAAGGCGGCCAGCACGGACTCCCGGGCGTCCTGCAGGGCCTCGGGGGAGAGGTCGGTCGGAGGCTCCATGGCGACTTCGGCGGCGACCTGGAACAAGTGGGTGACCAGCATGTCCAGGGTCGCGCCGGTGGCGTCGTAGAACTCGGCGCGCTGGCTGACGTCCAGGGTCTCCGGGACGTCGATCTGCACCTGCCGCACGTGCTCGCGGTCCCAGACGTGCTCGAAGAGGCCGTTGGCGAAGCGCAGCACGTGCAGGTCCTGGGTGCCCTCCTTGCCCAGGAAGTGGTCGATCCGGAAGACCTGCTCCTCATCGAGCACCGACAGCACCAGCTCGTCGAGCTCGCGGAAGGACTCCGGGCTGGTCCCGTAGGGCTTCTCGTAGACCACCCGGGAGCCCTCGGTCAGACCGTGCTCCTCCAGTCCCTTGGTCAGCTTCTCGAACGCGCCCGGCGGGACGGCGAGGTAGTGCACGTGCTGGGGATCGCCGCCCATCTCGGCCTTGGTTTCCTCCAGCACGTCGAGCAGGCTGCCCGGGTCGGTGTCGTCGAACCCGCCGCCGGCGAAGCGCAGGTTGGCAGCGAAGTCGTCCCAGGGCCCCTCGTCGGGGTGCGGCCCGAACTCGGCCAGGGCGTCGTGCACCCGGCCCTGGAAGTCCTCGTGGGACACGTCGCCGCGGCCGTTGCCGACCAGCCGCCACTCGGGGGGCAGCAGGCCGTACTGGGCCAGTTGGTAGAACGCCGGCAGGACCATCCGCCGGGCCAGGTCACCGGTGGCTCCGTAGAGCACGAAGATCGTGGGGGGCAGGTCGTTCGTCGTCTTCCCGGTCTCGGGCACGGGGCTCCTCTCACACGTCCGTCGACGGGAGCGTCGGCGGGACTCCCGGGGCAACTGTGCCCCGCCCACCTGGGACTACGCCCCCCGGGTGGATGAGACAGCTCTCATGACCTGCTCCTGCGGGTCTCCCGGTCGCTGGGCAGCAGCTCCGCCACGCAAGGGCGCAGCTACGACGAGGGCTTGAGCGCTGCCTGAGCCCCGTCGGTGGGCGGGCTGAGTCCTGGGTCACCAACCTGTCCCCGGACTCAGCCCCCACCGACGGAGGACCACCGTGAGCAGCACCGTCCAGCGGGAGCAGGCCACCGGACAGCCGCACAAGCTGCCGATCAAGACCCTGGTCTCGGCCAGCATCGGCAACGCCGTCGAGTGGTTCGACTGGACGGTCTACGCGACCTTCCTCGTCTACTTCGCCGGCCAGTTCTTCCCGTCCGAGAACCAGGCGCTGGCGCTCATCGGCGTCACCTCGGCCTACGCGCTGGCCTTCTTCTACCGCCCGCTGGGCGGGTACCTGCTGGGTCGGTTCGCCGACCTGAAGGGCCGCACGGCCGGCATGCTGGTCACCATCCTGCTGATGGCCGGCGGGTCGTTGGTGATCGCGATCCTGCCGACGTACTCCCAGGTCGGCTGGCTCGCCCCGGTCCTGCTGCTGCTGGCCCGCATCGCGCAGGGCATGAGCCTCGGCGGCGAGGTCTCCAACGCCTCGGCCTACCTGGCCGAGATCGCCCCGGCCGAGCGCCGCGGCCGCTACTCGGCGTTCTTCTACATCTCCACCGGCACCGCGCTGCTGGCCGCCTCGCTGATGGGCGTGCTGCTGACGACGGTGCTCGACGAGGCCCAGCTGCAGGCCTACGGCTGGCGGATCGCGTTCGCCGTCGGCGGCCTGCTCGGGTTCGTGGGCATGTGGCTGCGTCGCTCGCTGGTCGAGACCGACCAGTTCGAGGAGAACGCGGAGAAGGCCCGGGCCACCAAGAACCCGCTGATGCAGACCATCAAGCACCACCCGCGGGCGGTCCTGCAGCTGTGCGCCTTCACGCTGCTGTCCACGCTGAGCTACTACACGTTCTTCTCCGCCCTCACCCCGTTCGCGATCAACTTCCGGGGCGCGGACGGCAACCAGGTCTTCATCGCCCTGTCGATCGGCACCGCGGTCTTCGTGGCGCTCTGCTACCCGTTCGGCGCGCTGTCCGACCGGGTCGGGCGCAAGCCGCAGATGCTGGTCTGGTCGGGGGCGATGGCCGTGCTGATCGTGCCGCTGTCGTTCCTGGTGCAGGACGACCTCGTCTCGCTGATCATCGTGTTCTCGGTGGGGCTGAGCCTCTACGCGATGATGGCGTCGCTGGCCCCGGCGGTGATGAGCGAGCTGTTCCCGACCGAGCTGCGGGCCACCGGCATCGGGGCCTGGTACAACCTCACCGTCGCGCTGTTCGGTGGGACGGCGCCGCTGGTGATCACCGCGCTGTCCCAGGCCGGGCACCCGGTGTTCTTCTTCGTCTATGTCGCGGTTGCCGCGGCCGTGGCGTTCGGGGTCATCCTCACGCTGACGGAGACCAAGGGGTCCGTGCTGCGCTGAGCCAACCGGGTGATCATGGGAGTCGTGACCTCCCGGGTGGCCGTGTGGGCCGGCACGATCGCCACCGCACCCCTGTGGGCGGTGGTGCAGCGCGGTGCGGCCGGGCCGCTGCTGCGGGCCGACGCAGCTCGGTGGGCTGCGTGCCTGCGTCGGCCCGACGTCGCGGCGCTGACCCCCCGAGCCCGGTTCGGCTGGCTGGTCGCTCGGTACCCGGAGTTCCGCTCGCTGGTGCACTACCGCCTGACGCCGCTGCCGGTCCTGCTGCGGTGGGCGCTGCGACAGCTGTGGCGGCCGCTGCCCACGTTGCACCTGAATGCGGCCCGGATCGGGCCCGGCCTGTTCATCGAGCACGGGTTCGCCACCACGCTCACGGCCTCGACGGTGGGCGCGGACTGCTGGCTGAACCAGCAGGTCACCGTGGGACACACCGGGAAGGGCCAGCCGGTGATCGGTGACCGGGTGCGGATCGGGGCGGGCGCCGTCGTCGTCGGCCCGGTCCACGTGGGTGCCGACGCGGTCATCGGGGCCAACGCCACGGTGGTGCGTGACGTGCCGTCCGGCGCGGTCATGCTCGCGCCGGAGGCCGTTCGCCGTCGGTGACCCGAACGTGCTCGGCCAGGGCCGCGAAGCCCTCGTCGAGGGTCACCCGGGGTGCCCAGTCCAGCAGCTCGCGGGTGCGGCGCTGATCGAACCAGTGCGCGGTGGTCAGCTGCTCCACCAGGAAGCGGGTCAGCGGCGGGGTGTCGCGACGGTTCAAGGCTGCCCACACCCCGTCGATCAGCGCGCCGGCCCCCAGGCCCACGGTCCGGGGCACCCGCCGGGTCGGTGGCGGGGCGCCGACGGCCCGGCAGACGGCGGCGAGCACCTCGCTGACGGGTCGGGGTTCACCGTTGCTCACGACCAGGGCCATGCCGTGCGCGCGGGCATCGACAGCGGCCACGAGCGCGTCCACGGCATTGGTGACGTACGTGGTGTCGATCAGGGCCGTGCCCGTGCCCAGCAGCGGCAGCCGGCCGGCCCGCGCCCGCGCGGCCACCCGGCCCACGAGCTGGGTGTCCCCGGGGCCCCACACCAGGTGAGGCCGGATCGCCAGCACGGCGAGGTCCGCGCCGTCGGCAGCCAGTGCCTCCTCCTCGGAGACGGCCTTCGAGCGGGCATAGTGGCCGCGGGCGGACGACGGGTCGGCGGGGCCGGCCCCGGCACCCACCAGCGCGCCCCCGGCGTGGGCGACCGAGGGCGAGCTGACCTGGACCAGTCGCCGCACGCCGGCGGCCCGGCACGCTGCCAGCACCGTGCGGGTGCCCAGCACGTTGGCTCGTTCGTACTCCACGCGGGGACCGACCACGTCGACCTTGGCGGCCAGGTGCACGACCACCTCGGCTCCCGAGACGGCCCGGCTGACGACCTCCGGGTCGGCCACGTCACCGCGGACCTCCCGGGTCGGCAGCCCGGCGGCGCCGCGTTGCAGCACGGTCACGTCGTCCCCGCGGTCCAGCAGGGCCTGGGCGGTGCTGCGGCCGAGCATCCCACTGGCGCCGGTGACCACGACCCTCACCGGTGGCCAGCCACTACGTCGTCGGCCCACCGCGCGAGCGCGGTGCGGTCGATCTTGGAGGCATGCCGTACGTCGACGGGGAACCGCCGGCGGGCGAGCACAGCCGCGACCGGGACACCGGCCACCGAGCGGACGGCGGCGGCCGTAGTGGGATCAGCGAGCGGGCCCGGCGCGCCGGAGACCACCACGACGACCTGCTCGGTGCCGGCCGGGCCCACGCCGACGACCGCGGCCGACCCGACCCCGGCCAGGGTCTGCACCCGTTGCTCGACACCGACCGGGGTGAGCGCCCCGTCCGCGGTGTGCAGCACGTGGACGACCCGGCCCTCGATCCACAGCCGACCACTGCCGTCGAGGTGTCCGACGTCGCCGGTGCGGTGCCACCCCTCAATCCGGGAGGCCGCCCGCTCGGTCAGCCAGAGCGCGTCGTAGGAGTCCTTGACGTGTGCGGCGCGGACACACACCTCCCCGGTGGTGTCAGGTTCGGTGCTCAACCCACCGGCGCCCCCGTCCAGCGGGAGCACCGCCACCTGGGCGCCGGGGACCGGTCGCCCCACGCAGACCCCGTTGCCGGCCCCGGCCGCTTCCAGCTCAGGCAGCGAGACATCCGTGACCGGCAGCGCCTCGGTCATGCCGTACGGGGTGTGCAGGTCAGCGCCGGGCAGCAGCCCGGCCAGCCGGCGCAGCAGGGGCACCGGCACGGGCGCACCGGCGGACATCACCAGCCGCACCGAGCCCAGCGCCACCCGGTCGGGGGCCGCCAGATCCGCCGCCGTCTCCACCACGCGGTGCAGGGCGGCCGGGGAGGCGAACACCACGGTGCCGGAGATCCGCCCGACGGCATCGGCCAGCAGGGGCGCGGTCAGGCTGCCCGGGGTCGTGACGTCCACGTCGGGCACCGTGGAGGCGATCCCCAGGGCCGGGCCGAACACCGAGAAGGGCGCGAACGCCGCCACCAGCCGGTCCTCCCCGGTCAGCCGGTAGAGCGCGCGGACCAGTTCGACCTGGGCGCGGACCTGCCGGTGCCGGTAGAGCACGCCCTTGGCCGGCCCGGTGGAGCCGGAGGTGAAGAGCACCGCAGCGGGCAGGTCGGCGTCGACCTCCGGTAGTCGGCCCTGCTCCCCGGCCGCCAGAGCACCCAGGTGACGGGGGCCACCGGGGAGGTGTCGAGTGCTGAACCGGGTGCCGGGCAGCCGCATCAACCGGGCGGCCGCCAACCCCTGCGGGCTGCCGACGACGTGGTCGATCCGAGCGCTGCGCAGCGCCCGCCCCATGCCCCGCACACCCAGCCCCCGGTCGGCGACCACGATCGTGGCGCCCGCCCGCCAGGTCGCGTAAGCGGTGACCGTGAGGTCGGTCGAGGGCGGGACCAGCAGCGCCACCCGGTCGCCCGGCCGGACGCCGGCGGCCACCAGACCGCCGGCCAGGTCGGTGACCCTGCGGTGCAGCTCCCGCCAGCTCGTCGAGCTCCCGTCCACCTCCACGACTGCGGGGGAGTCGTCGTCCGACCGGGCCGTCAACCGGGCCCACACCTGGGCGCCCGCCGGGTCGGGGTCCGGGCCGGTGTCCTCCGCGGGGTCCTCCAGCGACCGGATGAACTCACCGACCGCAGCTACGTACCCGGGGGCGTCTTCCGGCAGCAGGTGCGAAGCGTGCGGGTAGCGGTGCGTGTGCGCCTGCGGCAGGCGGTCCTGCAGATCGCGCAGGTGCTCCTCGAGGAACACCGGGTCCCGGGGTCCCCACAGCAGCAACGCCGGGACGTCGAGAGCACGCATCCGCTCGGCGAGGTCGTCCAGGGCCGGCCGGGAGGAATGGTCGGGCGCGAACGGGATGTCGGCCACGAAGTCGCCGACCGCGGCCCGCCGGGCGGCGCCGTCGTAGGGCTCGGCATAGGCATCGCGGACGGCGGGCTCGGGCCGGGGCCAGGTCAGGCTGGTGGTGGCGCGGACGAAGAAGGGGGTGCGTACGCAGACGGTGGCGCCCACCGCGGGGACGTGCGCGGCTCTGATGAGCACCGGGCCCCTGCCCGGCTCGGGCTGGTGCACCGCGGTGTTGGTGAGCACGATCCCACGCAGCTGATCGGCGTGGCCCACGGCCCAGCCGGTGGAGATGATGCCGCCCCAGTCGTGTGCCACGGTGACGACCGGGCCGGTCACACCCAGGGTGGCGGTCAGCCGGCCGAGGTCGTCCACCCGCTGGGCGAGCGTGCGCGCGGTGCCCAGCCGCTCGCTGTGCCCCATCCCGAGGTGGTCGGGGGCGATGACCCGCCAGCCGGCCGGCGGGTCGGCCAGCAACCGGCGCCACAGGTAGCTCCACGTCGGATTGCCGTGCACACAGAGCAAGGTGCCAACGGTGTCCACGGGGCCGTCGCGATGGGTGTCCAGCAGGTGGAAGGTGCGGGTGACGCCGTCCCCGTCGACCACCGGAACGAGCCGTGACCAGGCGGGGTCCAGGCCGGGCAGGCCGGCCGGCGGGAGATCGGCCGGCGCGGCTCGACGACTGGTCACCAGACGATCTCCAGGCAGGAGGCGTTCAGCCCGGACCCGATGCCCATCAGCAGCACCCGGTCGCCGCCGCTGAGGCCGGCGGCCTCGCCGGCGAGGGTGAATGGGATCGCGGCCGGCCCCATGTTGCCCCGGGTCGGGAAGGTCAGCGGCACCTTGTCCAGGTCGATGTCCAGGGCCGCGCAGATGGCCCGGGTGTGCACGACCGAGACCTGGTGGATGACGTAGCGGTCCATGCCCCGGTCCCAGCCCCACTCCGCTGCCGCATCGGCCCACAGGTCCCGGCTGAGCGCGAGACCGGCGTTCATCAGACCCGAGCTGTCGGTGCGCATGTCGTCCATGTCCCCGACGCAGAGCTCGTGGTGCTGGCTGGCCGAACGGGTGACCCCGCCGAGCAGCCGGTGGCCCGCCGGGTGCGCATCCGCCCGGCCCAGGACCACGGCGGCCGCACCGGACCCCAGGGTCAGGGAGGCGAACTGGCTGGTGACCTGCCGGGCGTCGGCCGCGCCCGCGTTGAGCCTGGCAATCGTCGCCTCGTGGATCCCGCGGGCGTCCTCGCCGTTGAGCACCAACGCGTACTCGATCTGACCGCTCTCGATCATCGCCGCGGCCAGTTGCATGCCGTTGACGAAGCCCAGACAGGCATTGGTGACGTCGAAGGACTGGCACGAGGAGGGCAGGCCGAGCGCGTGGTGCACGCCCACGGCGGTCGAGGGTTCCAGGTGGGCGCGGCTCACCGAGGTGTTGACCATCAGCCCGACGGCGCCGGGGTCGATGCCGGCCTCGGCGAGTGCCTTCGCGCCGGCGGTCGCTGCGCCGTCGGCGAACGTGGTGTCCTCATCCCACCACCGGCGCTCCACGATGCCGGCCAGCCGCTGCAGCATGCCCGGGCGCAGTCGCACCCGGGCATAGGTGGCGGCCAAGCGGTCGTCCAGCTCGGCGGAGGTGACGGTCACCGGCGCGTCGACCGCGCAGACGGCGAGGACGGCGGCGTTGCCGAAGCGGTGGGTGGCGTTGCCGGTCATGGGTTCCTCAGGGTCAGGCTGGTGCTGCGGGGTCCGACACGGGACCTACCCGCTCTCGCCGCCAGCATCCCCGAACTGGTGGACGAGGACGCGACCTCGCGCACATCGGCGGTCAGAGCATCGTGCGCAGCCGCTCCCGGCGGGCCCGGAGGACGTCGACCGACGCCGACGCGGACGGCGGGCCGGGCACGGACTGACGGAGCTGGGTGTGCACCACCGCATGCGGGGTGGACGTCCGGGCGGACACCCGGGACACCAGCCGGTTGATCTCCCGGCGGAGTTCGGCGGCGTCGCGCCAGCCCCGGGTCTCCTCCTCCATCGGCTCGTCGACGACCATGAAGTCCTCGGCGTCGTCGTGCCGGTGGCTGGCCGCGATCCGGATCCGCAGGTCGTCGTCCCGCTTGGACAGCAGCTCGGCGGTCTGCTCGGGGGTCAGCAGGCCGGGGATGCCGACGAACTCGGCGTCCTCGGCGGCCAGCGCGGGCCGGTTCCCGGCGCCGGTGTGCGCCGTCCCGCCGTGCAGCACGTGGGCGAACCGGGCGTCGGCCTCCAGCGCCTCCCACTGCTGGGCGGCGCCCTCGCGGGCCTCCTTCTCCGGGACGTCGAGGTCGAGGGCCTCCACGTCGTCCTCGGCCCGCTTCGGCGGGGGCATGACGTGGTTGCGTTCGGTCTCCATCGCCGCGGCGAGCGCCAGCAGGGGCCGGACGGCGGGCAGGAAGACGGTGGCGGACTCGCGCGGGTCCCGGGCGCGGACGACGCGGCCGACGGCCTGGGCGAAGAACAGCGGCGTCCGGTAGGAGGTCATCCAGGCCAGCACGGCGGCACGCGGGATGTCCACGCCCTCGGACACCATCCGCACACAGACGGCGATCCGGGCCGAGCCGGTGGCGAACCGTTCGATCTTCTTCGACGCCTTGGGGTCGTCGGAGAGGATCAGCTCGGGGGCCTTGCCGGTGATCCGCCGGACGATCTTGGCGTAAGCGCGGGCGTCGTCCTGGTCGGAGGCGAGCACCAGGCCGGCGGCGTCGGGGATGCCGTGCTCGCGCAGGTGGGTGATCCGCTCGTCCATGGCGGCGATGACGTGCGGCACCCACTGGCCCTTGGGGTCCAGCACGGTGCGCCAGGCGGCCATCTCGACGCTCTTGGTGCCGGCCTCGGTGAGCGAGGCGGCGATGACCTCGCCGGCGGAGTTCCGCCAGCGCGCGGTGCCGGTGTAGGCGGCGAAGACCACCGGCCGGACGACGCTGTCGGCCAGCGCCTCCTTGTAGCCGTAGCTGTAGTCGGCCCGGGAGGCCAGCCCGACGCCGCGCTCGCCGTCGTCGGCCTCGAAGACGTCCTCCTCGTAGCGCACGAAGGGGATCCGCTCGTCGGCCTTGGTGCGGAACGGCGTGCCGGTCAGGCAGACCCGCCGGCGGGCGCTGCCGAAGGCCTCGGCGACGGCCTCGCCCCAGGAGAGCCCGTCGCCGGCGTGGTGGATCTCGTCCAGGATCACCAGCGTCTTGACCGTGGTGGACCGGGCGGCGTGCAGCATCGGCTTGCCGGCGACCTGGGCGTAAGTGGTCACGTAGCCCGAGGTGCCGGCCCGGACCGGGCCGACGGCGTTGGTCAGGCCGGGGTCCAGCACGATCCCCGCGCGGTCGGCCGCGTCGGCCCACTGCAGGCGGAGATGGTCGGTCGGGGCGACCACGACGACCCGGGCGATCTCGCGGCGCTGCAGCAGCCGCGCGGCCAGCGTCAGGGCGAAGGTGGTCTTCCCGGCGCCCGGGGTCGCGGTGACCAGGAAGTCCTTGGGGGACTCCTCCTCGTAGCGTTCCAGAGCCTCCTGCTGCCACGCGCGGAGGGGGCGTGCGCCGGCTGCGTAGACGGGTGCGGGAGAGGCCATGACGTTCCCCATCGTGACCCACGATCGACCGACACGCCCACCCTGATCAGCCCTGTGCGTGCCGCCGGACGTCGTGTAAAGACGTTCACCGCGAGCCCCTGAGCTGCACGTTCACCGGGGCGATCGGGAGTGCTGTGGTCAGCGTCTCCCGGTGCTGGACCGTTCCGTCCCGCGGACCTCCGGGCGCTGCTGGGGCCCCGCAGCTCGTGGCCCCGGGCTCGTGGCCCGATCAGTCCTCGGCGGGCTCGTCGACCCAGTCGGGGCCGTTGACCTCGCCGCGGCCGGCCAGGTCGGCGGCGTCCACGATCGTGTAGGCGTAGCCCTGCTCGGCCAGGAAACGCTGGCGGTGCGCGGAGTACTCGCTGTCCAGGGTGTCCCGGCTGACCACTGTGTAGAAGTGCGCCGTCCGGCCGTCGGCCTTGGGGCGCAGCACCCGGCCCAGCCGCTGGGCCTCCTCCTGTCGGGACCCGAACGTGCCCGACACCTGGACGGCGACGGCGGCCTCGGGCAGGTCGATGGAGAAGTTCGCGACCTTGGAGACCACGAGGGTCTTGATCTCCCCGGTGCGGAAGGCCTGGAACAGCCGCTCGCGCTCCTTGTTCGTCGTCGACCCCTGGATGACCGGGGCGTCCAGGGCGGTGCCGAGCTCCTCGAGCTGGTCCAGGTAGGCGCCGATGACCAGCTTCTGGTCATCGGGGTGCCGCTCCAGGACCCGCCGGATGACCGGCAGCTTGGACTGCGCGGTGGCCGCGATCCGGTAGCGCTCCTCGGGCTCGGCGACCGCGTAGGTCATCCGCTCCTCATCGTCCAGGGAGACCCGGACCTCGATGCACTCGGCGGGGGCGATGTAGCCCTGCGCCTCGATATCGCGCCACGGCGCGTCGTACCGCTTGGGCCCGATCAGGGAGAAGACGTCGTCCTCGCGGCCGTCCTCGCGGACCAGCGTGGCAGTGAGGCCGAGCCGGCGGCGGGACTGCAGGTCTGCGGTGAGCCGGAAGATGGGGGCCGGGAGCAGGTGCACCTCGTCGTAAACGATCAGGCCCCAGTCCTGGGCGTCGAAGAGGTCCAGGTGCCGGTACTCGCCCTTCCGGCGGGTGGTGATCACCTGGTAGGTCGCGATGGTGACCGGGCGGATCTCCTTGCGCTCCCCGGAGTACTCGCCGATCTCGGCCTCGGTGAGCGAGGTGCGGGCGATGAGCTCGCGCTTCCACTGCCGGCCCGCGACGGTGTTGGTCACCAGGATCAGTGTGGTCGCCTTGGCCTGGGCCATCGCCGCGGCGCCGACCAGGGTCTTGCCGGCGCCACACGGCAGGACGACGACCCCGGAGCCGCCGGCCCAGAACCCGTCGACGGCCTCCTGCTGGTAGTCGCGCAGGTGCCAGTCGGCCTGGTCCAGCTCGATCGGGTGCGCCTGGCCGTCGACGTAGCCGGCGAGGTCCTCGGCCGGCCAGCCGATCTTCAGCAGGGCCTGCTTGAGCCGACCGCGCTCGGAGGGGTTCACCACCATGGTGTCGTCGTCCAGGCGGGTGGACAACATCGGGGCGATCTTCTTGCTGCGCGAGACCTCGGTGAGCACCGCGCGATCCGTCGTCGTCAGCACCAGGCCGTGGACCGGGTCGGTGGACAGCGTCAGCCGGCCGTACCGGTCCATCGTGTCGGCGACGTCGACCAGCAGCGCGTGCGGCACCGGGTAGCGGCTGAACCGGACCAGGGCGTCGACGACCTGCTCGGCGTCGTGCCCGGCGGCGCGCGCGTTCCACAGCGCCAGCGGGGTGACCCGGTAGGTGTGCACGTGCTCGGGGCTGCGCTCGAGCTCGGCGAACGGGGCGATCGCGGCCCGGCACTCCTTGGACTGGGGGTGGTCGACCTCCAGCAGGAGGGTCTTGTCGGACTGGACGATCAGGGGGCCGTCGCTCACGGGTGTCCTTCGGGTCGACGTCGGTTCACCACCGTAACCACGCGTGGGTTGCGGGGCTTCCGTGCCGAGGGGGACATCTCGGCGTGATCCGTCCGCATCCCGGGCGGCAGGAAGCGGACGGACCACCCCAGGACGTGCCGGGCTCAGACCCAGGCGGTGCGGCGCAGCGGTGGCTGCTCGCCACCGGGCTTGACCGCGAGGACCTGGTCCACGCCCATCGTCCCGTTCTCGAAGGCCAGCGCGCAGGCGGCCATGTAGAGCCGCCACACCCGGGCGCGGCCCTCGGTGGTGGCGGCGACGGCGGCGTCCCAGTTGGCCTCCAGCAGTTCGACCCAGGCGCGCAGGGTGAGCGCGTAGTGCCGGCGCAGGGCCTCGACGTCGACGACCTCCAGGCCGCCGGCCTCGACCGCGCCGACCATCTCGCCCAGGCCCAGCAGTTCCCCGTCGGGGAAGACGTACCGGGCGATGAAGGCGTCCTCGTCCCAGCCGGCCCCCGCTGCGTTCCAGGCGATCGCGTGGTTGAGCAGCCGCCCGCCCGGGCGGAGCAGGTCGTACAGCCGGGCGATGTACCCGGGTAGCCGGGCCCGGCCGACGTGCTCGGCCATCCCGATCGAGCTGATCGCGTCGAAGGGCCCGTCGGTGACCTCGCGGTAGTCCTGCACCCGGATCTCGACCTTGTCGGTCAGCCCGGCCTCGGCGACCCGCTTACGGGCCAGGGTGGCCTGCTCCTGGGAGATGGTGACGCCGACGACGGTGGCCCCGTAGCGGCCGGCGGCGTGGATCGCCATCGAGCCCCAGCCGCACCCGACGTCCAGCAGCCGGGTGCCCTCGGTCAGCCCGAGCTTGCGGCTGACCAGGTCGAGCTTGGCCTCCTGTGCTGCATCCAGGCCGACGTCGGGGTCGTCCCAGACCGCGCAGCTGTACACCATCGAGGGGCCCAGCACGAGGGAGTAGAAGTCGTTGCCGACGTCGTAGTGGTGCGAGATCGCCGCGGCGTCCCGCCGGCGGGAGTGCCGCAGCCCGTGCCCACCCAGGTCGGCCTCCTCGGCCGGCGGCGCGGGGTCCCGGCCGATCGCGCCGAGCCCGACGGCGGTCTTGGCGAGCACCAGCCGGTCGGTGAGCGTGGCCGGGCGCATCGGGCCGGTCTCGGAGAGCTTGCCGACCGAGCTGAGCGCGGCGAAGGTGTCGAAGACGTCGTCCTCGAGGTCGATCTCGCCGGCCACGTACGCCCGGCCGAGGCCGAGCTGACCCGGCGACCACAGCAGGCGGCGCAATGCCCGGCGGTCGTTCACCGCGAGCACGGGTGCTCCAGTGGGGCCGGCGGTGGAGCCGTCCCAACCGCGCAGCTGCACCGGCAGCTCCGTGGTGCCCAGGACGGTGCCCAGCACCGTCGACAACCTGTCCGCGACGGTCTGCCGCTGCGCCATGTCCGTGGTCCTCGCCCTCGAGTGGTGGTTGTAAGATACAACGACCAGGTCAAGTCGTGGACGGCGCCGGACATTCCCCGTCAGGCCGGGGCGTCCACCAGGGCGACCGAGGTGATCCGGTGGACGGCGAACGTCCGGCTCTCGCCGCGGCCCTCGTCGAACCCCTGCAGGAACCCGCCGACCAGGGACGCCGGCCGCACGACCCGCTGGCTGCCGGTGCCCTGCGCGTCGACGTAACCCAGCCACACCGGCAGCTGGTCGCGGACCGCGCGGGTCAGCAGCTCCAGGGTGCTCGCCGTCGTCACGCCCGCCGGGCGGCTCAGCGGCTCCACCCGGCGGGCCGCCAGCGCGGTGTCCCCGGCCCGGATCTCCCGCACCGTCGCCTCGACGTCGCCGGCAGCGAGCACCCGCGGACCCGAGGGCAGGGTGCTGCCCGGACGACGTCCGGCGGCGCGCGGCTTGGCCGGGGGCCGGGTCAGCACCGCCCCGCCCGAGGACTCGCCCGCGGGGGCGTACCCGCAGGTGCGCAGCACCGACAGCACCTCGTCCGCGGGCAGCCCGCTGACCAGCACCCCGGGGGCCAGCCGGCGCAGTTCGGCGCCGGCGGTGCGGCGGTCGGACAGCACCTGGGACAGCAGGCCGTGGTCGTCGCTGCGCACGTAGCACTCGATCGCGCCGACCCGGAGCCGGCCGTGCTGGCGGGCGACGTCGTCGACCAGGAACTCCAGCGCCTGCGGCACCGGGGTCCGGGAGGCCCGGGTGAAGAAGTCGTGCAGCTCGGGTGCGGACCATCCGCTGTCCAGCGCGCGCCGGACGCTGCTGTCGCTGACCCGGTAGACCGTCGCCCCGCCGGAGGACTCCACGTCGGCGACGGAGGACAGCGTCTGGGCGAGCTCGGCGACCAGCGGGCCGGGTGCGATCAGCGAGAGGTCGGGCTGGGCCAGCACGTGGTCGACCGGGTCGGGCAGCAGGCCGCGCATGCCGTCGCTGGCGCCGTCGGGGCCGGCGGTGAGCAGGCCGCGCCCGCCGGTGGACAGCACCCCGCCGACGACGACGCCCAGCCGGCCGGCCTCGGCGGCCAGGGCCGGTACCGGGGCGAGCCGGTCGGCGCGCCGCGGGGTGCGCCAGCGGAGCATCTCGACCAGGTCGTCGGGTGCCAGCCCGCGGCCGGGCGGGTACTCCGCCAGGGCGGTGAGCGCGGACCGGCGGATCGCCGGCGCGGTCTGCCGGACGACGTCGGGGGACAGCACGTTGACCGCCTTGCCCGCGACGTCGCGCTGGCCGACCAGGGAGATCAGCCGGATCGAGTCCAGCCAGCCCTCGACCAGCACCGCCCACCGGTCGGGCAGGTCCAGCTCGCGCCAGGCGTCGTAGGCGCGGGCGGGTAGCCACTCGTCCCGGTGCGCGCCGCCGACGTCCAGCAGGCCGGCGGCGTGCGCGAGCTCGACGTGGAAGGCGGCGTCGGTCTCGCTGACGCCCAGCTCCTTGGCCAGCCGCTTCTGGTCCCGCACGCTCATGCCGCCACTGCGCAGCAGCCCGGCGGGCTCCTCCTCCAGGGCGACCAGCAGCTCACCGATCCGGCCGACGACCTCCAGCGCGGCGCCCGCGGCCTGCCGGTCGACGATCGCCGGGTCGCGCTCGACGACGACGGGCTCCGGGCGCACCCGCGGCGGGCCGTAGGGCCGGTCGCCGCGCAGCGCCAGGCCCAGCTCGCGGGGCAGCTCCACGTTGACCGCGTCCACCCGGGCCAACAGCCCGCGGCGCAGCAGCCGGCGGGCGGGGGAGTCCGCCCCCGCCGTGCGATCCTCGGGCAGGTGGCCCACCGGGCGGTCCCCGGCCAGCCGCTCCAGCACGGCCAGCTCGTCCTCGTCCAGGAAGGCCAGCACCTCGGCGATGTCGGCCGGGGGAGGGGTGCGCAGGTCTGATCCGCGCCGGCCCAGCCCGGCCGGGTGCCGGACGGAGCGTCGGACCGGCTCGGGCGCGTGCAGCTCGTCGTCGCCCCAGAGCAGGGCCCGGTCGGTGAGCGTCGTCAGGGCGTCGTCCACGACCGCCGGGGGGACGGCGGGCAGTGCCTCGCCGATCGCGGCGCGGGACAGGCCGTCGGTCTCGGCCAGCAGCACGACGTCGAGGACCTGGAGGGTGGCGGCGTCCAACTCGTCGAGCGCGCGGTCCACCGACACGGGGACGGCGAGCCGGGTGGCGAGGGCGACGACGTCCGCGGGGGCCGGCCGGGCGACGTCGGGCCGCAGGGTCAGCAGCCCACCCAGCTGCGCGTCGGAACGCGTGCGCAGCCAAGCGGCGAGCGTGGCGGGTCGGTCGACGGGCATCAGGACAACGCTACGTGGCTGGTGGGGTGGCAGCATCGGGAGCGTGCCGAGCGCTCTGGACGACCCGCAGACCCGGACCGACCTGGCCGCCACCCGGGTCGGCGCGTTGCGCTGGGTGGGCGGCGGTGCGGTGGCCGTCGTCCTGGGCGTGCTGCTGGCCGTGGCCACCGTCCGGGTGACCGAGGACGGCGGCGAGCGGGTGCCCTTCGCCGGTCTGCTGGTCGTCGTGCTGGTGATCGCCGGGGTCGCCGGGCTGGTCGCGGGCGTGGGCTCGCTGCTGCGGGTGCAGGCGTGGACCCGCGGACTGGCGGAGACCCAGTGGCGGACCGGTCGGCTGCGGATCGCCGGCCCGGCGCTGCTGCGGATCGACCCCGACGACGACGCGGGCGAGGTCGACCTGCGCCTGCTCTCCACCGCGACCTGGCGGACGAGGGCCGTGCAGCGCCTGGCCGACGCCGACGTCCGGGTCGCCATGGTCGGCCGGGACCGCTGGGTGCTGACCGCCGATGGCGCTGGCACCCTCTACGGTGCCCGCCGGGCCGCTCGCTGAGCGCTCCTCGC
>JBBSVA010000051.1:0-21993 GCA_038233915.1 Mycobacteriales bacterium
CCCCACAGCGGCGTTCTTCGCGACTTCCGCCGCCCCCACAGCGGCGTTCTTCGCGACTTCCGCCGCCCCCACAGCGGCGTTCTTCGCGACTTCCCCTGTGTTCAGGCCCGTGTCGGTCGCAGCTCCCGCGGCGACACCGACGGCGGTGAGGGCGCGGGGCTGCGGCAGGATGGCCGGATGAGCCGCGCCCTGATCGTCGTCGACGTGCAGAACGACTTCTGTGAGGGCGGCAGCCTCGCCGTCGCCGGGGGTGCGGCCGTCGCGGAGTCGATCACCGCGCGCGCCGGTCAGGGCCTGGAGCGCAGCGAGTACGCGCACGTCGTCGCCACCCGGGACCACCACGTCGACCCGGGCGGGCACTTCTCGGCGACCCCGGACTACGTCGAGACGTGGCCCCGGCACTGCGTCGTGGGCACCGACGGCGTCGAGCTGCACCCGGCGCTGGACCGGGGTCTGCTGCGCGCGGTGTTCGACAAGGGCGAGTACAGCGCCGCCTACTCGGGCTTCGAGGGCAGCAGCGACGGGGTCGCGCTGGCCGACTGGCTGCAGCAACACGACGTCGACGTCGTGGACGTCGTCGGGATCGCCACCGACCACTGCGTTCGGGCCACCGCCCTGGACGCCGTCGCCGCCGGCCTCACCACCCGGGTGGTGCTGCCGCTGACCGCCGGCGTGGCCGAGGGCACTACCGAGGCCGCCCTGGAGCAGCTGCGCGCCGCCGGTGTCGAGCTGGTCGGCGAACCACAGCGCTTCTGACCACCGGGCGGCTCAGCTGGCGTCCAGCACCTCGTCGCGGGTGAAGCCCAGCACCTGCAGGACGGCGTCCAGGTAGGGCTGGTTGAGCGCGGTGTGCGCCTGGTCGCGGACGAACGGCTTGGCGTTGAACGCGATGCCCAGGCCCGCGGTGGCCAGCATGTCCAGGTCGTTGGCTCCGTCCCCGACGGCGACCGTCTGCTCCAGGGGGACGCCGAACTCGGCGGCGAACCGGGCCAGCGCGCGGGCCTTGCCCGGACGGTCGACGATCTCCCCGACCAGTCCGCCGGTCAGCACACCGTCGGCGACCTCCAGGGTGTTGGCGGCCGCGAAGTCCAGGCCCAGCGAGGCGGCCAGCGGGTCGGTGATCTGGGTGAACCCGCCGGACACGATGCCGCAGCGGAACCCGAGCCGCTGCAGCGTGCGGATCAGCGTGCGCGCACCGGGGGTGAGCACCAGGTGCTCGCGGACCTCGTCGAGCACGCTCACCGGCAGCCCCGCCAGCGCGGCCACCCGGGCGCGCAGCGACTCCTCGAAGTCCAGCTCGCCGTTCATCGCCGCGGCGGTGATCCGGGCGACCTCGGCGGCCCGACCGGCCCGGGCCGCCAGCTCGTCGATGACCTCGCCCCGGACCAGCGTCGAGTCCACGTCCAGCACGATCAGCCGCTTGCTGCGGCGGGCCAGACCCACCTCCTCGACGGCGACGTCGGCCCCGGTGGCTGCCGCCACCGCGCCCAGGGCAGCCCGCAGCGGGGCGGCCTCAGCCCCGGAGACGGTGAGCTCGAAGCTGGTCACGGGGTAGTCCGACAGCCGCCGGATGGCGTCGATGTTGCCGCCCACCTCGGCGATGGCCCGGGCCGCGCCACCGACGGCGTCCGGCGGGACCGGGCGACCCAGCACGATCACGTGGTGCCGGCGGACGCCGTCCGCCGCCAGACCCCTCGCCCCGCCCGCGGGCTCGACCAGCACCTGCACCCCGGTGTCGGACCCCACCTGCCCGGCCAGCGGGGTCAGCCGGCCGACCAGCGCGGAGTCGTCATCGGCCCCGTGCTCCTGGACCACCACGCCCAGCACCAGCTGCCCGTGCACCACGACCTGCTCGACGTCCACGATCTCGAGGCCGGGCACGTCGCCCAGCGCTCCGAACAGCCGAGCGGTCACCCCGGGCCGGTCGGGTCCGGTGACGGTCAGCAGGGCACCGGCGTGCGGGACGTCGGTCAGCGGGGCGTCCTGCGGGGAGCCGGTCACGGCGGTCATGGTGCCCGACGGCCCGCTGCGGCCCGGCACACACCCCCGGACGCACGAAAGCCCCGCCGGTCGGGACCGGCGGGGCGTTCGTCAGGTGTCGATCAGAACGGGTCGGGGTCGCTGGCACCCTGACGCGAACCGGTCCCGTCGACCAGCTCGCTGGCGTAGGGGCCGTGCTTCTTGCCGGCGTGCGCCTCGGCCTCCATCCGCTCCCGCAGGTGCGGGTAGTGCAGCTCGAACGCGGGGCGCTCCGATCGGATCCGCGGGATCTCCAGGAAGTTGTGCCGCGGCGGCGGGGACGACGTCGCCCACTCCAGGGAGTTGCCGTGGCCCCACGGGTCGTCGCGCAGGGCGAGCTGCCCGTACTTCCAGGACTTCACGACGTTGTAGAGGAACGGCAGCGTCGAGGCGCCCAGCACGAAGGACCCGATCGTGGAGATCGTGTTCAGGGTGGTGAAGCCGTCGGTGGGCAGGTAGTCGGCGTAGCGACGCGGCATGCCCTCGTTACCCAACCAGTGCTGCACCAGGAACGTGGTGTGGAAGCCGATGAACGTCAGCCAGAAGTGCACCTTGCCCAGCCGCTCGTCCATCATCCGGCCGCACATCTTGGGGAACCAGAAGTAGATCCCGGCGTAGGCGGCGAACACGACGGTGCCGAAGACGACGTAGTGGAAGTGCGCCACGACGAAGTAGGTGTCCGAGACGTGCCAGTCGACGGGCGGGGAGGCCAGCAGCACCCCGGTCAACCCACCGAAGAGGAACGTCACCAGGAAGCCGACCGCGAAGAGCATCGGCGTCTCGAACGTCAACTGGCCCCGCCACATCGTGCCGATCCAGTTGAAGAACTTGATCCCGGTCGGCACGGCGATGACGTAGGACAGGAAGCTGAAGAACGGCAGCAGCACCGCGCCGGTGGCGAACATGTGGTGCGCCCACACGGTCAGCGACAGGGCGCCGATGGCGATGAGCGCGAAGATCATGCCCTTGTAGCCGAACAGCGGCTTGCGGCTGAACACCGGGATGATCTCGGAGATGATCCCGAAGAACGGCAACGCGATGATGTACACCTCGGGATGCCCGAAGAACCAGAACAGGTGCTGCCAGAGCATCGGCCCGCCGTTGGCAGCGGAGAAGACCAGCGCACCCAGGTGGCGGTCGGCCAGCAGCGCCAGCAGCGCGGCGGTCAGGATCGGGAAGGCCAGCAGGATCAAGACGCTGGTGATGAGAGCTGCCCACACGAAGATGGGCATCCGGAACATGGTCATGCCCGGCGCCCGCAGGCAGACGATCGTGGAGATGAAGTTGACCCCACCGAGGATCGTGCCCAGCCCCGACACGGCCAGACCGGCGATCCACAGGTCTGCGCCTGCTCCGGGCGAGTTGGTGACGTCGGACAGCGGGCTGTAGGCGAACCAGCCGAAGTCCGCCGCGCCCCCGGGGGTGAAGAACCCGGAGATCAAGATCAGGCCACCGAAGAGGAACAGCCAGTAGCTGAAGGCGTTCAGTCGGGGGAAGGCGACGTCGGGGGCGCCGATCTGCAGCGGCAGGATCAGGTTCGCGAACGCGAAGAACAGCGGTGTCGCGAAGAAGAGCAGCATCACCGTGCCGTGCATGGTGAACAGCTGGTTGTACTGCTCGTTCGACAGGTACTGGAGGCCTGGTCGCGCCAGCTCGCCGCGCATGAGCATGGCCATGAGGCCACCGATCATGAACCAGCTGAACGACGTGGCCATGTACATCAGGCCGATGGTCTTGTGGTCCGTGGTCCGCAGCAGCATGGAGAGCCGCGAACCCTTCTCGGCCACGTGAGCCGGGCTGGGGCGGCTCACGATCGGAGCGGGGGCGATCGTCACGTCCGGGAGCTTAGACGGTGCGGCGCCCCGCTGTGCGGCGGATCGGCGACGGCGCTCCGGACACGCCGCGCGCCGGGTCGCCGAACCCCTCGGACGGGACCGCCGTCACACCCCGGGCACCCGGGGCCGACCTGCGCGGACAGGTGGGAAGCGGTGCTTGCGCAGGCCCGACGGGCGCCGCGGACTGCGACCAGATCGTGACCCGCAGCCGGTTTGGAAAAGTGCCCCTCGGGCACATGATCATCCGCGTTGGAGAGACCGGCGTACACCGACGGCATAGCGCCGTCACACCTTGGAGGTCCACATGGACGTTGTCTGGAACATCATCGTCCTGCTCGTCATCGGCCTGGTCGCCGGCTTCATCGCCCGCGCGGTCATCCCCGGCTCGCAGAAGCTCTCGATCGTCGCCACGATCGTGCTCGGCATCATCGGCTCCCTCGTGGGCAACCTGCTCGGCAGCCTGCTCTTCGAGCCGCACAAGTTCGAGCTGGGCACCTCCGGCTGGATCGGCTCGATCATCGGCGCGATCATCGTGCTCGGCATCTACGTGGCCGTCTCCGGCCGCAAGTCCGTCCGACGCTGACACCTGCGGTCCCACAGACCGCGTAGGACCTCCGACGAGGGCCCGGCCACCAGGCCGGGCCCTCGTCTGCGTCGTGCCCGGGTCCACCCCGAACGAGCCACGGCTCACAGGCACAGACGGCGGGGGCCGCTGGCTGTCCCCCTCCGGGGCTGCTGTGCCGCTGCAGGGCGACAGGGTCCCTGGACGGCGTGAGTCTGGGCGCCCCCCAGGGGGCCGCCTTCGCTCATCCGCGCGCGGGACCCTCAGACCGCTGGGACCTCGTGGGTCGAGACGTCGACAGCCACTGTGACCCGCAGGGGCTCGGGCGAGCCCGCCAGCGCAGCGTCCAGGGCACCCGGAGCCAGGTGCCGCGCGTGCGGTCCCATGCCCACCAGCGTGCGGACGGCGCCGTGGTCCAGCTCGAGCACTTCCCGGTACCGGGCCGAGCGGAGCGGTCGCAGGTGCGGCTCCAGGGACGCGGCGAGCCGGGCGGCCTTGTCCGGGTCGACCGAGAGCAGACCCAGCGGCCTGACCAGTTCGGCCAGGTGGTCCGCCGCCGGGGTGACGACGACGAGCTGCCCACCCGGGGCCAGCACCCGGGCGGTCTCGGCGCCGTTGCGGGGCGCGAACACCACCAGCACCCGGTCGACCGACCCCGGGCGCACCGGCCAGGACGCCCAGCTGTCCGAGACCACGGCCATCGCCCGCGGGTGCACCCGCGCGGCCCGGCGGGCGGCGTAGCGGGAGGCGTCCAGCACCACCCCGGCCGCGTCAGGGGCTC
Organism: Mycobacteriales bacterium; assembly: GCA_038233915.1. Taxonomy (GTDB): domain Bacteria; phylum Actinomycetota; class Actinomycetes; order Mycobacteriales; family Geodermatophilaceae; genus Klenkia. Next base: position 5,198 of record JBBSVA010000051.1, read on the forward strand.
GGTCCAGCACCCCGGCCAGGTGGTCGCCGGTGCCCCCGCCCAGGTCCAGCAGGGTGCGCGGGTCGCCGTCGGCGAGGACGGCGTCCCCCAGCGCCGCGGTCACCCCGGCGTAATGGCCGGCGGCCAGGAACCCGGCCCGGTCGGCGACCATCGCCGCCGAGTCGCCCTGGTGCCGGGGCCCCGAGGGCGGCAGCAGCGTGACGTGTCCCTGCCGGGCCCGGTCGAACACGTGCCCGGCGGCGCAGCGCAGCCCCTCCCCCGCGACCACGAAGCCCTGGCCGCAGACCGGGCAGGCCAGCAGGACGACCGCGGCGGGCGGCAGGGGGCGGTTCACGTTCGGGGCGGGATCCGGTGCAGCACGACGTCGCGCAGCACACCCGCGTCGACCACCGCGGTCAGGTAGCTGCAGTGCGGCTGGCGACGACGGTCGGTCGGCGATCCCGGGTTGAGCAGCCGCAGGCCGGTGGCCGCCGTGGTGTCCCACGGGATGTGGCTGTGCCCGAAGACGAGCACGTCGGTGTCGGGGTAGCGGGCGGCGCAGCGGCTCTCGCGGCCGGCGGCGTCCCCGGTCTCGTGGACGACAGCGAACCGCACCCCCTCCAGCTCGACCCTGGCGACCTCGGGCAACCGCTCACGCAGGACGCCGTGGTCGTTGTTGCCGCACACCCCGACCACCCGGCGGGACCGCCGCTCCAGCTCGTCCAGCAGGGCGACGTCCACCCAGTCGCCGGCGTGCACGACGACGTCCGCGGCCTCGATGTCCGCCCATAGGGAACGCGGCAGCACCTTCGCCCGCTTCGGCAGGTGCGTGTCGGCGATCACCGTCAGCTGAGCAGGCACGAGCCCATCGTCGCAGGGCACTACCGTCCAGCCACCGGCCGACGTCGTCCGCTCCGTGACACCTGACGTCCCACCCGCACTCCCGAAGGACGACCGTGACCGATTCCGCGCGCGCCGGCACCCCCGCCGCCGACCACCCCTACCCACAGCGTTGGCTGGCGCTGGCCGTCATCGCCGTGACCGTGCTGATGATCGTGCTCGACGCGACCATCGTGAACATCGCCCTGCCCGCCGTCTCGGTCGACCTGGACATCAGCGAGGCCAACCAGCAGTGGATCGTCACCGCCTACACGCTGACCTTCGGCGGGTTCCTGCTGCTCGGCGGTCGCATCGCCGACTTCTGGGGCCGCAAGCGCACCTACCTGGTCGGCGCCGTCGGCTTCGCGCTGGCCTCCGCCCTGGGCGGGCTGGCCAGCAACGAGGCCCTGCTCTTCGCCGCCCGCGCGCTGCAGGGCACGTTCGGCGCCCTGCTGGGCCCGGCGTCCCTGGCACTGATCACCGTGCTGTTCACCGATGCCGCCGAGCGCGCCAAGGCCTTCGCGGTCTACGGCGCCATCGCCGGTGGTGGCTCCGCGGTGGGCCTGCTGCTGGGCGGGGTGCTCACCGAGTACGCGGACTGGCGCTGGTGTTTCTGGGTCAACGTGCCGATCGCCGTGTTCGCCGTCGTCGCCGCCTGGCGGATCGTGCCGGAGAGCAAGGCCCCGGGTGAGACGACGTACGACGTCCCGGGTGCCGTGCTGATCACCGTGGGCCTGGCCTCGCTGGTCTACGGCTTCACCAAGGTCGCCGAAGCCGCGCAGGCCGGCGACGGCAGCAGTCCCTGGGCCGACGGCCCGGCGCTGGCGTTCATCGGCATCGGCGTCGCACTGATGGTGGCGTTCGTCGTCGTCGAGTTCCGGGTGCGCAACCCGCTGCTGCCGATGAAACTTGTGCTGGACCGCAACCGCGGTGGCGCCTACCTGACCGCCACGCTCGTCGGCGCCGGCCTGATCGGCTCGTTCTTCTTCCTGAGTCTCTACTTCCAGCAGGTGCTCGGTTACACCCCGGTCAGCGCCGGCTTCGCCTCGCTGCCGGTCACGGCAGGTGTCCTGGTGGCGGCCGGGGCCGCCAGCCAGCTGGTGCCCAGGATCGGGCCCAAGCCGCTGATGGTGGCCGGTGGGCTCTTTGCCTCGGGCGGGCTCCTGACGCTGTCCTTCCTGGGCCTGGACACCCCGTTCTGGCAGGTCGCGCTGCCGGGGCAGCTGCTGCTCGGGCTCGGCCTGGGCTTCACCTTCGTGCCGCTGTCCAATTTGGCCCTGGTCGGCGTCGGCGAGCACGACGCCGGTGCGGCCAGTGCGGTGCTGCAGGCCGTCCAGCAGGTCGGCGCCTCGATCGGCACCGCACTGCTGGCGACCTTCTCGGTCACCGCGATCACCAACGCGCTCACCGACCGGCCGCCGACGCCGCAGGACCCGACGGCCGCGCTGGTCGCCCAGGTCGAGGGCTACACCACGGCCTTCACCTGGGGTTCCGGTCTGCTCCTGGTCGCGGCGATCGCCTCGGCCGTGCTCATCCAGGCCAGCAAGGACGACCTGCCCAGCGAGATGGCCGTGCACGCCGGCTGATCCGCCTCCTGGCAGTCAGTTCCAGGAGGACGCCGCCATCGCCTTGAGCCGGGCGTTGTAGGCGTCCAGCTCGACGTCCCCGACCCGGTCGATGGTGCGGTCCCGGGTCTTGTTGCGGCGGTTCTCGGACCCGGCCCACTGGAAGAAGACGACCGCCAGCACCAGCACCGTGGGCAGCTCACCGAAGGACCAGGCGATCGACCCGGCGGTGGTCTGGTCGACCAGCGGGTCGACACCCCAGCTCGCCGGCGGGTTCGCGAAGGTCTCCACGACCAGGCTGTTCGCCATCATGATCGCGACGCCGAAGAAGGCGTGGAACGGCATCGGCAGCAGCAGCTCGACCATCCGCCCGGCGTGCCCGACGGTCCGCGGCCACGGGTCCTGGCCCAGGATCGGGCCGAAGAAGAGCAGCCCGGTGACGGTGAAGTGGGCGAGCATGAACTGGTGGCCCAGCGGGTCGGCCATCAGGTCGTCGAACAGCGGCGTGAAGTAGACGCCGTAGAGGCTGATCAGGAACAGCGGGATGGTGAACCCGGGGTGCGCGAGGAACCGGGCGACCCGGCTGTGCAGCACCTCCAGCAGCAGCGTCCGGGGCGCGCCGGCCGGGCCCTTGCCCCGCGGCAGCGCCCGCAGCGCCATGGTCACCGGCGAGCCCATCAGCAGCAGCAGCGGGGAGATCATGGACAGCACCATGTGCTGGGCCATGTGCACGCTGAAGAGCACCATCGAGTAGCCGTGCAGCTCGGTCCCGGTGACGGCGAACAGCGACACCGCGCCGAGGGTGAACGACAGCGTCCTCCACCACGGCCAACGGACGCCGGCCCGGTGCATCCGGACCAGCCCGACGAGGTAGGCCACCAGCGCCAGCACTGTCAGCCCGGCCATCCAGGACCAACCGTCCAGGTGCGGGGTGAACAGGCGGGCCCAGGTGGGCGGATCGGTGGGCATCCACATGTCCGAGTGGTCGTACACGTCCTCCACTGTCCCACTGAACTGCGGGGCACGGTTATCTGGAGGAACACTGGAACGGCCCCCTCGCAGGGCCCCGCCGCGTGCGGAGCGCGTCGTGCGGGGCGAGGGGGTCTTCTTTCAGTCGTGGACGGGGGCCTCGTGCGCCCGGTGCGACACCGACTCCAGCTGGAACGTGCAGTGCTCGACGTCGAAGTGCCCGCCCAGGCAGGCGCACAACGCGTCCAGCACCCGGCCGCCGTGGCCGTCGGCGAGCAGGTCGTCGTCGACGACGACGTGCGCGGACAGCACCGGGAGGCCGGAGGTGATGGTCCAGGCGTGCAGGTCGTGGATGTCGGTGACGCCCTCGACGCCGAGCACGTGCCGGCGCACCTCGGCCATGTCCACCCCGCGGGGTGCGGCCTCCAGCAGCACGTCCAGGGCGTCGCGCAGCAGCGACCAGGCCCTGGGCAGCACCAGGGCGCCCACGGCGATCGAGGCGACGACGTCGGCCCCCGCCCAGCCGGTGGTGGCGATGACGACGGCGGCGATGATGACGGCGATGGAGCCCAGTGCGTCCCCGATCACCTCGAGGTAGGCCCCACGCATGTTCAGCGACTCGCCCTGGCCCTTGCGCAGCAGCGCCAGCGAGACCAGGTTCGCGACCAGCCCGAGGACGGCGACGCCGAGCATCAGCCCGGAGCGGATGTCCGGCGGGTCGCCGATCCGGCGGACCGCCTCCACGACGACGTAGGCCCCGACACCGAGCAGCAGCAGCCCGTTGCCGGCCGCGGCGAGCACCTCGATGCGCTGCCAGCCGAAGGTCCTTCGTCCCGAGGCGGGGCGCTGGGCCAGCGTGACCGCCCCCAGGGCGAGCGCGATGCCGACGGTGTCGGTGGCCATGTGCGCGGCATCGGCGAGCAGGGCCAACGAGCCCGACAGCACCGCGCCGACGAACTGGACGACCAGGACCGTCCCGGTGATGGCCAGCACGAGCCCGAGCCGGCGGCGGTAGCCGGCGGTGACGGTCCCGCCGCCGTGGGCGTGGCCGCCCGCGTGGTCGTGGCCCATCAGGGAGTCCCACATGCGTCATCGTGCATGCCAGGAGTGTGCCCCATCGACCCCCGGGACGACGAACGCCCCGTCCTCATCGGGAGGACGGGGCATTCGGTGCGAGGTGGGTCAGAAGGTGACGCCGCGCGCCGCGAGCCACGGGATCGGGTCGGTCTTCTCCCCGCCGAGGCCGCCGACGTGCACCTCGAGGTGCAGGTGCGGCCCGGTCGACTGACCCTGATTGCCCACCAGCGCGATCGTCTCACCGGCCCGCACCACCTGTCCGGCGGTCACCAGGATCTGCTCCATGTGGCCGTAGACGGTGACGTCCCCGTTCTCGTGCTGGAGGTAGACGGCCTGCCCGAAGCCGCTGGCCGGGCCGGCCTGCAGCACGACACCGTCCATGACGGCGTACTCGGGGGTCAGCATGGGGGCCGCGAGGTCGATGCCGGCGTGCAGCGTGCCCCAGCGGTAGCCGAAGGTGCTGGACAGCCGGGCGCCGGCGACGGGCATCACGGCCTGCGGTCGGGCGGCCTCGATGGCGGCGGCCTCCGCGGCGGCCTGGGCGGCCAGCGCGGCCTGGTCGGCGGCGGCCTGCACCTGCACGGCGGCGGCCTGCTCGGTCTCCCGCTGGGCGCGGCTGGCGGCCATCTGCTGCAGCTGAGCCACGGCGTCGGTCTCCACCACGGCCGGCGACGGGGCGGCCTGCAGGCCCAGGGCGTCGGCGACGCTGGTGGCCTGGCTGGCGGTGTCGGTGTCGGCCTGCGCGGAGGGGTCACCGCCGACCGAAACGAGGCCGACGCCGGTGGCGCCGACGAGCGCGGCGGCCAGGTACAGGGTGGGGCGGCGCATCCGGCTCGGTCCGCTGACCGGACGGGTCCGGACCGGGCGGGCCCGGCGGTGCCGGCCACGAGGCACGCGACCCTCGGCGATCGCCGCGATGATCTCGGCGGCCGAGACCTCGGCGTCGGCGCGGGGATCGTCGGCGAGCACGAGGTCGCCGTCGGCGGCCAGGGGCACCACCGTGGCGTCGGGGGCCGGCGCGTCGCGGATGGACGGCGACCGGGCGGCCCGGCCGGCGGCGGCGCGCACGGCGCGCTCACCGGTGGGACGGTGCAGTCGACCGGGGGCGGCGACGTGCTGGACGGCGTGGTGAACCAGACGCGACTCGGTGTCGACGGTCCAGACCGGGATGGCGTCTGCGGTGCTCGGTCCCCCGACCGTGGCGGTGCCCTGCAGCCCTGCGATGACGACGGGGAGGACGGGGGTGCGCTGCGCACCGATCCGTGTCCCCAGGTCGTCCGTCAGGAGCTGATCCGGGTGTTGCTGCGTCATGCACCTGTCTTTCGTCGGCGATCAGGGGGAGGGTCCGTGCGATCCGGAACGGGGCCCATGTAAACACGCCGTGACCGGTTCGTGATCAGCTCCCCCGGGTACTCACCGGTGGTTTGTGGGGCAGATCACCACAAAAACTGCCAAGTCACCACCCTGCGTGAGGTGATGACTGCACAGCAGACAGGTATGTCTCCCGTCGTGTCGGGTACGTGCGACAGACACCACACGTGCCGTTGCGAGCCTGGAGACCACGGGCGTGCAGCCGGACGCGGGTGGTCTCCCCGAGCCCCGACAGGAGCACCCCGCCATGCGCGCAGTCACCTGGCACGGCCGCGACGACGTCCGCGTCGACACCGTTCCCGACCCCACGATCCAGGACCCCACCGACGTCGTCGTCGAGGTCACCTCGAGCGGCATCTGTGGCTCCGATCTGCACCTCATCGAGGTCATGGCACCGTTCATGACCGTCGGCGACGTCATGGGCCACGAGCCGATGGGCGTCGTCCGCGAGGTCGGCCCCGAGGTCACCGCAGTGCGCCCCGGCGACCGCGTCGTCATCCCCTTCAACGTCTCCTGCGGCACCTGCTGGACCTGCTCGCGTGGTCTGCAGAGCCAGTGCGAGACCACCCAGAACCGCGACCAGGGCATGGGCGCCTCGCTGTTCGGCTACACGAAGCTCTACGGCCAGGTGCCGGGTGGTCAGGCGGAGTATCTCCGGGTGCCGTTCGGCAACACGCTGCCGATCAAGGTCGCGGACGGCCCGCCCGACGACAGGTTCGTCTACCTCTCCGACGTGCTGCCCACCTCCTGGCAGGCCGTGCAGTACGCCGGGGTCCCGGACGGAGGCACCGTCCTGGTGCTGGGGCTGGGGCCGATCGGAGACATGTGCGCCCGGATCGCGACCCACCTGGGGTACCGGGTGATCGCCTCCGACATCGTCCCCGAGCGGATCGCCCGGGCCCGCGCCCGGGGCATCGAGGTGATCGCCAGCACCGACCAGGCCGACGTCGTCGGCGAGGTGCGGGACCGCACCGACGGCCGTGGCCCGGACAGTGTCATCGACGCGGTCGGCATGGAGGCCCACGGCTCGCCCGGTGCGAAGCTGGCCCAGAAGGCCTCGGCACTGGTGCCCGACGCCATCATGGAGAAGGTGATGACCGTGGTCGGCATCGACAGGCTGGCCGCGCTGAACACCGCGATCGAGGCCGTTCGACGCGGCGGGACCATCTCGCTGTCCGGCGTCTACGGCGGCGCGACCGACCCGCTGCCGCTGATGCGGATGTTCGACAAGCAGATCGCGCTGCACATGGGGCAGGGCAACGTCTGGCGGTGGGTGCCCGACATCCTGCCGCTGCTGGAGGACGACGACGTGCTCGGCGTCGACGACTTCGCGACCCACCGGGTGCCCCTCGAGCAGGCACCCGGTGCCTACGAGGACTTCCGTCAGAAGCGGAACGGGACGGTCAAGGTCCTCCTGCAGCCCTGACGTGACGTGACGGGTCTCATGCCCGTCACGGGATGGCGTCGGGGGTCCCATGGCCTTGGCTGGGGGTACCCCCGACGTCTGCCTCGTAGAGGAATGCCGTGCCCCGCGCCCTACTCGCCCTGGCCATCGGTGCCTTCGGCATCGGCACCACCGAGTTCGTGGTCATGGGCATGCTGCCCCAGATCGCCGATGGGCTCGGGGTCTCGGTGTCAGCTGTCGGGCTGCTGATCAGCGCGTACGCGGTGGGCGTCGTCATCGGTGCTCCCACGCTGACCGCGCTGGGCGTCAGGTTCACCGCACGGCAGACGCTGATCGGGCTGATGGTCGTCTTCGTCGTCGGGAACGCGCTGTCCGCGATCGCACCGGACTACACGACGCTGGCGCTCGCCCGGGTGCTCACCGCCCTGGCGCACGGGTCGTTCTTCGGCGTCGGCGCGGTCGCCGCCCGGCGCCTGGTGCCCCGCGACAAGGCCACCCAGGCCATCTCGTTGATGATGGTCGGGCTGACCCTGGCCAACGTCATCGGCGTCCCGCTGGGCACCTTCGTGGCGCAGCAGACCAGCTGGCGGCTCGTGCTGGCCGGCTGCGCGGTCATCGGCCTGGTCACCATCGCCGGGCTGGCCGCCTGGATGCCCGCCGCCGGCAGCGAGCCCACCGACCTGCGCAGCGAGCTGGGGGCCTTCCGTCGTCGCCAGGTCTGGATGATGCTCGGTGTCACGATGGTGGGGTTCGCGGCCCTGTTCGCCGTCTACTCCTACGTCTCCCCCATCCTCACCGAGCTCGGCGGCCTGACCGAGGGCTGGGTGACACCGGTGCTGGCGCTGTTCGGCATCGGGACGACGATCGGCACGCTGGCCGGCGGCAAGCTCGGCGACCGGTACGGGCTGCGCTTCGTCGTCGTCGCCCTGCTCACGACGTCCGTGCTGCTCGCCGCCTTCGCGCTCACCGCCCGGACGCCGGCCTCGGCGATCGTGCTGCTGGTGCTCTTCGGCACGGTGGCCTTCGCCGCCGGGCCGGTGGTGCAGAACAAGGTGATCGAGGCCGCCCGGGTGCGCGGCGGCTCGCTGGTCTCGGCGGCCAACCAGGGCGCGTTCAACGTGGCCAACGCGATCGGCGCGGCGCTGGGCGCGGCCGTGCTCACCGCCGGCTACGGCTACACCGCGCCGATCTGGATCGGCGCCGTGCTCGCGTTGGCCGGCACCGGGGTGTGCCTGGTGGCTCTGCACACCGAGCGCTCCGACGCCCGGACGCCGGACCCGGTGGTCGCCGACGTGGACGTGCGGGAGCAGGTCACCGCACCCGTCGGCGCGCGCTGACCCGGTTCTCAGCCCGGCGACGGGGCCGGACCAGCCGGGCCCACGCGGGCACCCTCCCGGTCCGCGGTGAGCTGACCTGGGTCGACGGCCGCCCCGAGCTGCCCGGTGTGCCGGTGACCCGCGTCGTCAGGGGGCGATGACCCGCCCCACGGGGTACACCGGAGGGCATGACGACGACGGCAGACCGCGCCGGGGAGTTCCCTCTCGGCGACCGCCCGGTCCAGCGGATGGGCTACGGCGCGATGCAGCTGGCCGGACCGCACGTGATGGGGCCGCCGGCTGACCGCGACGCGGCCCTGGCCGTGCTCCGCCGGGCCGTGGAACTGGGCATCGACCACATCGACACCAGCGATTACTACGGCCCGCACGTGACCAACGGGGTCATCCGCGAGGCGCTACACCCCTACCCCGATCAGCTCACCCTGGTGACCAAGATCGGCGCCCGCCGGACGGCTGCGGGCGAGTGGCCCGAGGCGCTCGGCGCCGACGAACTGCGCCAGGCCGTGCACGACAACCTCGACCACCTGGGCCTGGAAGCCCTGGATGTGGTCAACCTGCGGATGCCCGGGTTCGCCGAGCCGATCCAGCGCTCGGTGGCCGAGCCGATGGAGACGATGGCCGCGCTGCAGGCCGAGGGCCTGGTCCGGCACATCGGGGTCAGCAACGTGAACGCCGCGATGCTCGCCGAGGCCCGGTCGATCGCGCCGGTCGTGTGCGTGCAGAACCACTACAACCTGGTGCACCGCGACGACGACGCGATGATCGACGCCCTGGCGAGGGACGGCATCGCCTACGTGCCGTTCTTCCCGCTGGGCGGGTTCAGCCCGCTGCAGTCCGAGGCGCTCGAGGCGGTGGCCGGCCGGCTGGGGACGACGCCGATGGAGGTCGCGCTGGCCTGGCTGCTGACCCGCTCCCCCAACGTGCTGCTGATCCCCGGCACGTCGTCCGTGGCGCACCTGGAGTCCAACCTCGGAGCGGCGACCCGGGTGCTGGAGCCCGCCGACCTGGCCGAGCTGGACGCGATCGGCGGCAGCTGAGGCAGCGACCTGACACCTGAGCGATGAGCGCCGCCCGACCGGCCGAAAGCCCCGTGCACCCCGGGCACCTCGCGCAGGATGCACCTGGGCGCGCCGTCGCCGAGCTCGCCGGCGACGGCGTCTCCGGCGCCGTCGGGGCCGACGTGCTGGCAGGTTCGGGTGTGCGCACACCGGGCATCGGCGCTCCGTTCTCCGGGGTGGTCCGGCGGCTGGACGGCGACGACGGGTACAGCGCGGCGAACTCCCCGGTCCGGACGGCCGCGCACCCGCGAGCGGGTGGACCAGCTGCACCTGCTCGCCGGCGACGAGCTGGTCGGCGCGGCCCCCACCTACCGCGGTGAGGGCTGCACCTTCTGACTCCACGAACCGGCGAAAGTCGCGAAGAACGCCGCCCCAGCAGCGGCGAAAGTCGCGAAGAACGCCGCCCCAGCAGCGGCGAAAGTCGCGAAGAACGCCGCCGCAACGCCGGCGAAAGTCGCGAAGAACGCGGGGTGCGCGGGTCAGCGGTTGCGCTGCACCCGGGCCTCGTCGAAGACGGGCTCGGGGGTCTCGCGCACCCGGCCGTCGGAGCCGAAGACCAGGAACCGGTCGAAGGAACGGGCGAACCACCGGTCATGGGTGACCGCGACGACGGTGCCGTCGAAGGCGGCCAGCGCCTGCTCCAGGGACTCTGCGCTCAGCACGTCGAGGTTGTCGGTCGGCTCGTCGAGCAGCAGCAGCGTCGACCCGGACAGCTCCAGCAGCAGCACCTGGAACCGGGCCTGTTGGCCTCCGGACAGCGACCGGAACAGCGAGTCCCCGGCCGCGGCCAGCCCGTACCGGCGCAGCACCGCCATCGCCTTCCCGCGGTCGATCCCGGGCCGCCCGGGTTCGCCGTGCCACAGCAGGTCGGTGAGCGTGCGCTCCAGCCACTCCGGGTGCGCGTGGGTCTGGGCGAAGAACCCGGGCACCACACGGGCGCCCAGCTTCCAGGTGCCGGTGTGCGTGACGTCCTGGCCGGCCATCAGGCGCAGGAAGTGCGACTTGCCCGCGCCGTTGGAGCCCAGCACAGCGACCCGGTCGCCGTAGTCCAACTCGACGTCGAAGGGCTTCATCAGCCCCGTCAGCTCCAGGTCCGCGGCGACCAGCACCCGGACGCCGGTCCGGCCGCCCGTGAGCCGCATCGCCACCTCCTGCTGCGGTGGGCGATCCGGGGGCGGGCCGGCGGCCTCGAACTTGGCCAACCGGGTCTGCATGGCGTGGTACCGGTTGGCCATGTCCGGGGAGTTCGCGGCCTGCTGCTGCATGGTGCGGGTCAGGTCCACCAGGCGCTGGTGCTCCTCCTCCCAGCGCAGCCGCAGCTCGGCCATCCGCTCGTGCCGGGCGTCACGGGCCGCCGGGTAGGCCGACCAGCTACCGCCGTGCACCCACGCCGTCCCGCCCTCGACGGTGACCACCCGGTCGGCGACGGTGTCCAGCAGCTCACGGTCGTGGCTGACGAACAGCACGGTCTTGCGCGTCTCCGCGAGCCGCTCCTCGAGCCAGCGCTTGCCGGGGACGTCCAGGTAGTTGTCCGGCTCGTCGAGCAGCAGCACCTGGTCGGGCCCACGGAGCAGGCACTCCAGGGCCAGCCGCTTCTGCTCGCCGCCGGACAGCGTCTGCAGCTCGCGGTACTTGCACTGCTCGTAGGGCACGCCCAGCGCGGCGACGGTGACGGTGTCCCAGGTGACCTCCACGTCGTAGCCGCCGACGTCGCCCCAGTGCCCCAGCGCGGTCGCGTACGCCATCTGGGTGGGCTCGTCGTCGCGCTCCATCAGCGTGAGCTCGGTGACCTGGACGTCGTCCCAGGCCTGCCGGACCGGCGGCGGCGCGAGGTCGACGAGGAACTGCTGCACGGTCGTGGCGTCGCGGACCGAGCCGATGAACTGACGCATCACACCCAGCCCGCCGACGAGGGCGACGGAGCCGGCGTCCGGCGTCAGGTCGCCGGTAATGATCCGCAGCAGGGTGGTCTTGCCGGCGCCGTTCTCCCCGACGAGGGCGGCGCAGGCGCCGTCCCCGACCCGGAAAGAGACGTCGTCCAGCAGGACCCGCCCGTCGGGCAGGGTGAACCGGATCCCGGTGACATCGACGTATCCCACGCCGCCCAGTGTCCCGGACGCCGGGTCCCCCACCTCGATGATCACGGACCCCAGGTCACCGGGGCACGGCGTGTCGCTCCTCCAGGTCCGTGATCATCGGGAGGAGGGGGAGGGGAGGGGGGTCAGCTGAGCAGGATCGAGAACACCACTGCGCCGGTGGCCAGCACCATCGCGAGCACGATGATCCCGGCGATGAGCCGCTGCCGTCGCTGGCCGTCCGCGCCGTTGGTCCCGCCCATGCCCATCATGGGCGGGACCGTACCGGGCTCAGACCGAGGCGGCGGGCTGGAACTGCGTGGGGGCGAAGCCGGCGGCCTGCTCCATCTCGCGGACCAGCGGCAGCACCTTGGCGCCGAAGTACTCGATCTCCTCCTGAAAGTGCAGGAACCCGCACAGGAAGAGGTCGACGCCGTGCCGGCGGAACTCCACGATCCGCTCGGCGATCTGCTCGGGGGTGCCGATCAGGTTGGTCTTGAAGCCGTCGTTGTACTGGACCAGGTCCTCGAAGGAGGAGTCGGCCCACATGCCCTTCTTGTCCCCGGTCGAGCTGCCGGCCTGCGCGACGGCGTCCCGGAATCCCTCGACCGCGGGCTTGTTGGCCTTGGCGACGATCTCGCGCAGCGTGTCGTGCGCCTCGGCCTCGGTGTCCCGGGCGATCACGAAGCCGTTGAGCCCGAACCGGACGCGGCGGCCCAGCGGGTCGGCCACGGCGCGGACGTCGCGGATCTGCTCGTCGATGCCGGCCAGGTCCTTGCCGTTGGAGAAGTACCAGTCCGAGACGCGGCCGGCCATCTGCCGGGCGGCGGTGGAGTTGCCGCCCTGGAAGACCTCCGGGTGCGGGCGGCCCGGGGAGGACAGCGGCTTGGGCTTGAGGTTGAAGTCGCGGAACCGGTAGAAGTCGCCACCGACCGTGTAGCCCTCCTCGGTCCAGATGCCCGTGAGTGCTGCGATGAACTCCTCGGAGCGGCGGTAGCGCTCGTCGTGCTCCAGCCACGGCTCGCCCATGGCGGTGAACTCGCCCTTGAACCAGCCGGAGACGACGTTGACGGCGAAGCGGCCGTTGCTCATGTGGTCGGCGGTGGCGCCGAGCTTGGCCAGCACGCCGGGCTGCCACATGCCGGGGTGCACGGCGGCGATGACCTTGAGCCGCTCGGTGGCCAGCAGCAGGCCGAGGGAGAACGACGTCGACTCGTGCTGGAACTCGGCGCCGTAGCTGGCCATGTAGCGCACCTGGGACAGCGCGTACTCGAAGCCGACGGCCTCGGCGGTCTGGGCGAGCTTCTTGTTGTAGTCGAAGCCCCAGTCGGTGCGCTGCTCGATGGTCGAGGTGACCAGGCCGCCGCTGACGTTGGGCACCCAGTAGGCGAACTTCGACGCCTGCAGCTCGTCCTCGGGGGTGTTCGGTGCGCTCATGGCAGGGGTGTCCTCACGAGAGGGGGGTGGGGGACGTGCGGGTGCGCTGGACGCGCAGGGGTGGGACCGGTCCGGGAGCGAACGCTCAGCGCAGACAGGCAGTGGTGCACACCAGGGCGAAGTCGACGACACGGCGTCGAGTCAGCACCTGCGTGGTCACGGCCCCAGGAAACCACACCGCCCTGGTGGTCTTCACCCCTCCAGAGGTCGACGTGCCCACAGCAGCGTGTCCAGCGCGGTGCCCCCGGGCGTCTCGCGGCGCACCTGCTCCAGCCGGTCGACGTCCAGCAGGGCGGCCACCGGGGCCAGCCGGTCGACCGAGTGCAGGATCGCGGTGTCCTGCGGGCCGCCCACGCCGTGCGCCACGTTGTCGACGTCATGGCCGAGCAGCAGCAGCCGCCCGCCGGGCCGCAGCCAGCCGACGGCGCGGGTCAGCAGCGCCGTCGTCTCGGGTTCGGGCAGGTGCAGGTAGACGACGAGGACCAGGTCGCAGCTGCCCGGCGTCGTCGTCCAGGCGGTGGCGTCGTCGACGGCCCAGGTGACGGCGTCGCCGTGCTCGGTGGCCCGGCCGCGGTCCAGCCCGACGGCGCTGAAGTCGACGGCGGTGGCCTGCCAGCCGCGGGCGGCCAGCCACAGCGCGTGCCGGCCCTCGCCGGCAGCAAGGTCGACGGCGACCCCGGGCTCGAGGTCGGCGCACAGCTGTGCGACGAGCTCGTTGGGCTCGGTCGACCACTGAGCCTTCTCGGCGTACCGCGCGTCCCAGTCCTCGGCCTGCACGGCGCGCACGGTAGTGCCTGACCGGGCCGCCGGGGACGTCTGAGGACGCGAGGCCGGGGGGAGGTCGACGACCGCCGCCCTGCCACCCCGGTGGTGCCGGTCCGATCGCGCCCAGCCGGCCGCTCACCTCGCGCACCCAGCGGTCGCGGCGCAGGGTCTGGGCATGGACCAGACCCGACTCGGCACCACCGGCCTGCAGGTCTCCCGGATCTGCCTGGGCATGATGAGCTTCGGCGAGCCCGCACGCGGCGGACACCCGTGGAGCCTCGGCGAGGACGACGCCCGCCCGATCGTGCGCGCCGCCCTGGACGCCGGCATCACCTTCTACGACACCGCCAACGTCTACTCGGCCGGCTCCTCGGAGGAGATCACCGGGAAGCTGCTGCTCGAGGCAGTGGACCGGGACGACGTCGTCATCGCGACCAAGGTGCACGGCCGGATGCGGCCCGGTCCGAACGGCGCCGGCCTGTCCCGCGCCGCGATCCTGGCCGAGGCGGACGCGAGCCTGCGCCGGCTGGGCACCGACTTCATCGACCTGTACCAGATCCACCGCTGGGACCCGGCCACTCCGATCGAGGAGACGCTGGAGGCGCTGGACTCCCTGGTGCGGTCGGGGAAGGTCCGCTACCTGGGTGCCTCGTCGATGTGGGCCTGGCAGTTCAGCAAGGCGCTGCACACCGCAGGTGAGCACGGCTGGCACCGCTTCGTGACGATGCAGGACCACTACAACCTGCTGGCCCGCGAGGAGGAGCGGGAGATGCACCCGCTGTGCCTGGACGCCGGCGTCGGCGTCATCCCGTGGAGCCCGCTGGCCCGCGGCCGGCTGACCCGAGACCCGGACGTGACGACCAGTCGGTCCCAGGACGACGCGTTCGCGCAGAAGCTCTACACCGACGGCTCGGACGCCGAGATCGTGACCCGGGTGGCCGAGGTCGCCCAGCAGCGCGGGGTATCGCGGGCCCAGGTCGCGCTGGCCTGGGTGCTCTCGAAGCCGGTGGTCACCGCCCCGATCGTCGGCGTGACCTCGGCCACGCACCTGGCCGACGCCGTTGCGGCGGTCGACGTCGGACTCACCGAGGAGGAGGTCACCCGGCTCGAGGAGCCCTACCGGCCGCACGAGGTCAGCGGTTTCAGCTGACCGCGACGGTGGTCGCGGCGAGCTGCGGGCCTGGGACTGGGCGCCGGGTCGGTCAGCGGCGCCAGAGCAGGTGGTGCACCACGCCGCTGGAGCTGGGGACGACGTCCCGGTGGAAGCGGTCGTCGAGCTCGTCGGGGGACGCCCACAGCCGGCTGCCGGAGCCCAGCTCCATCGGGGACACCGCGATGTGCAGCGTGTCGACCAGGTCGGCGTCGAGGAACGCCCGGATGGTCTCGGCGCCTCCGCCCAGCCGGACGTCGCGCCCGTCGGCGGCCGCCCGGGCCCGGTCCAGCACCTGGGCGGGCTCGTCGGTGACGAAGTGGAACGTGGTGTCGGACAGCGTCAGCGG
This sequence comes from Mycobacteriales bacterium, assembly GCA_038233915.1. Classification (GTDB taxonomy): domain Bacteria; phylum Actinomycetota; class Actinomycetes; order Mycobacteriales; family Geodermatophilaceae; genus Klenkia. The sequence goes on from JBBSVA010000051.1 coordinate 20,614, forward strand.
CGGCCGCGGGTGGTGGGTGAGCACGAAGACCGGGGTGTGGAAGGGCGGGTCCTCGCCCCACCAGCCGTTCCACGCGTGGTCCTCCCACGGGCCGCGGTACGGGCTGAACTTGTTGCGGCCCATGATCTCGGCGCCGATGCCGTGCGCGAAGTCCCGCATCAGCAGGTCGTCCAGCCCGCGGCTGCCGCCGGTTCCGGTCCCGTTCGGCGGGCTCGCGGTGGCCATCGCCCAGGCCATGAGCGTACCGGGGTCGGTGTGCCCGAAGGGCCGGTCGAGGCTCTGGCCCTCCCCGGCGCCGTAGCCGTCGGCCGAGACGGTGAAGTTCTGCACGCGGAGCAGCTGCACGGCTGGTCCTCCCTGGTCGAGTCGATGTGCTGAGGACCGTGCGGACCCGCCGGACTCATCGCTTCAGCGTGGCCGGAACCGCAGGGTCTGGCCAGGGGCCAGTTGACCGCACCTGTCCACGTCGGGTTCGGCGACGTAGCCGATCACCGGGTACCCGCCGGTGACCGGGTGGTCGGCCAGGAAGAGCACCGGCTGCCCGGACGGCGGCACCTGCAGCGCGCCCCGCTCCATGCCCTCGCTGGCCAGCTCCCCGCTGCGCTCCCGGACCAGCTCGGGACCGGCCAGCCGGAGACCGACCCGGTTGCTGTCCCCGGTGACCGTCCACGCGGTGCCGGCCAGCAGGGCGTGCGTGTCGGCGCCGAACCAGTCGGCACGCGGCCCCGGCAGCACCGGGACGACGACCTCACCGGCCGACGGCTCGGCCACCGGCGCGACGTCGACCCCGGGCAGCTCGACGCTCGCTGAGCCCACCGGCAGCACGTCCCCGGCGGCGACCACGGCGGGCCCCAGCCCGGACAGCAGGTCCGTGGACCGCGACCCCAGCACCGGCCCGACGTCGATCCCGCCCCGGACGGCCAGGTAGGAGCGCAGCCCACTGACCGGCGGCCCGAGCCGCAGCTCCTCCCCCGCCCGCAGCCGGACCGGCGCGGCGTACGGCGCCCCGGCGCACCGGGCCCCGGTCAACGCGACCCACAGATCGGTCTCGGCCCGGACGACCAGGCCGCCGGCGGTGACCTCCAGCAACGCGGCGTCGGCCGGGTTGCCGACCACCCGGTTCGCCAGCGCCGCCGTCGCCCGGTCGCAGACCCCGGAGCGGCCGATGCCCTCGGCCGCGCGCCCGGGCCGCCCCTGGTCCTGCACGGTGGTCAGCGGGCCGGTGGCCAGCACGGTGAGGCTCACTGGTGCACCCTCTTCATGTCGGTGGTTGCAGAGAAGCCGCCGATGCGCCCGAGGTGCCGCCTCGTCATCGCCCTGCTCGCTTGACGCTGTTGATGTCCAGCATGAGATCTGCGAGGCGGGGCGGTTGCCCGGGAC
>JBBSVA010000052.1:0-21848 GCA_038233915.1 Mycobacteriales bacterium
CAGGACGTCGGCGGTTTCGGCGGCAACAAGCCCGCGACCATCTGGCGGGCTGCGATGGCGCCGATCCTGGACGCCCGGGGGAGCAGCGACTTCCCGCCGGCCGACCCCAGCGTGGTCAATGGCAACACCCGACCGGTGCCCGGCTGTGGATCGGTGGGTCGCTGTCAGTCGGCCTTGTCCGGAGCCGGGTTCGTACCGCAGGTGGTGCGCACCAACGGCAGCTCGCCGTCCGGGTCGCTGCTGGGCACGAGCCCGCCGGCGGGCGGGCGCGCCGTCGTCGGACAGGTGGTGACGATCCTGGTCAGCAACGGGGCGTCCTACCGGCCGCCTGCGCCGGCCCCGGCGCCTGCCCCCGCACCGGTCCCGGGCCCGGCACCTCCGGTGCCCGCACCGGTCCCGGTGCCCGTCCCACCGGTCGACTGACGGGTCCGTCCGGTGGGTGGGGCGCACTCAGGGGTGGACGAGGATCTTCACCTGGGTGTCGTTGCGGTGCACCAACGTCTCGAAGCCCTGCTCCACCAGGTCGCCCAGGTCGATCCGGGCGGTGATGAACGGCGCGAGGTCGACCTTGCCGCTGCGCACCAGCTCGATCGTGGCCGGGTGGTCGCCCGCGTAGGCGATCGTGCCGCGCAGGTCGATCTCCTTGAGCACCAGCTTCTGCAGGTCCACGGCCGGCTTGTGGCCCCAGATGGACACGTTGACGATCACGCCGCCGGGCTTCACGCCGTCCAGCAGGGTGTCCAGGACGGCGTCCACGCTGGAGCACTCGAACGCGACGTCCGCGCCTCGGCCGTCGGTCAGCTCGCGGACCCGGTCGGCCACCGGCCCCTCGGTCGGGTCCAGCACGTGCGCGGCGACGCCGGTCTCGGTCGCCTTGGCCTTGCGGGCCGCGCTGACCTCGGTGATCAGCACGGTCAGGCCCTCGGCGGTGAGCAGCGCGGCCAGCAGCAGCCCGATCGGCCCGGCGCCGCCGACCAGGGCGACGTCCCCGGCCTTCGCGCCGCTGCGCACGTAGGCGTGGTGACCGACGGCCAGCGGCTCGATCAGTGCTGCCTGGTCCAGCGGGATGTCTCCGACCGGGTGCACCCAGCGGCGCGGGACGACGATCGCCTCGCTCAGCCCGCCGCCACCACCGCCCAGGCCGATGAAGTTCATGTCGTGACTGAGCTGGTAGGGCTGACCCGGGGTGGTGTCGACGTCGTCGGCGATGATGTAGGGCTCAACGACGACGGACTCCCCGACGGTGAGGTCCGTGACGCCGTCCCCCAGCGCGGTGATCGTGCCGGAGAACTCGTGCCCCATCACCAGCGGCGCGGACTCCCCGGAGACCGGGTGCGGAGCGCCGTGCGGGATGAAGATCGGGCCCTCCAGGTACTCGTGCAGGTCGCTCCCGCAGATGCCGCACCAGGCGACGTCGATGGCGACGGTGCCCGGGCGCAATTCCGGCGCGGGCACCTCCTCGATCCGGATGTCCTTGCGGCCGTGCCAACGGGCAGCCCTCACGGTGGTTCCTCTCGGTTCACCCCCGGCAAAGGAACCTTTACACCCCGCGGAGAGCCTGACAGGGGGTGTAAAGGTTCCTTTGCCGAGGGGTGGGGTGGGGGTCAGCTGGTGTGGTGCACGGCCGCCGGCTCGGCCACCGGCGTCGGGATGCCCTCGTAGCGGGCCTTGAGCTGCAGGGCCAGGTAGAGGGAGTAGTGCCGGGACTGGTGCAGGTTGCCGCCGTGGAACCACAGCTGGGCTACCGCGGTCGGCTTCCACATGTTGCGCTGCTCGCCCTCCCACGGACCGGGGTCCTTGGTCGTGTCGGACCCGAGTCCCCAGACCTTGCCGACCCGGTCGGCGGTGTCGGCGTCGATCAGGTCGGCGACCCAGCCGTTCATCGAGTCGTAGCCGGTCGCGTAGACCACCAGGTCGGCCGGCAGCTGCGTGCCGTCCTCCAGCACGACGGCGTCCTCGGTCAGCTCGCGGACCTGGCCACCGACCAGCGCCACCGAGCCGTCCGCGATGAGCTCGGAGGCACCCACGTCGATGTAGTAGCCCGAGCCCCGGCGCAGGTACTTCAGGAACAGCCCGGAGCCGTCGTCGCCGAAGTCCAGCTGGAAGCCGGCCGCCTCCAGCCGGGCGTAGAAGTCGGCGTCGTCGATCCGGATCTGGTCGTAGAGCGGCTTCTGGAACTCGCCCATGATCCGGTAGGGCAGCGAGGCGAAGGTCAGGTCGGCCTTGGCCGTGGTCGTCCCGGCAGCCACCGCGCTCTCGGAGTACAGCCCCTCCATGGTCCCCATCAGCGAGTGGCTGGTGACGATGTGGGTGGAGCTGCGCTGCACCATCGTGACGTCGGCGCCGTTCTCCCAGAGTGCGGCGCAGATGTCGTGCGCGGAGTTGTTCGACCCGACGACGACGACCTTCTTCCCGCGGTAGGACTCCGGGCCGGGGTGGGCCGAGGAGTGCTGCTGCTCGCCGCGGAACCGGTCCATCCCGGGGAAGGCGGGCATCCGGGCCTTGCCGCTCATCCCGGTCGCGAAGACCAGTTCGGTGGGGTGCAGCGTCAGCTGCTGCCCGTCCCGGGTCAGCTGCACGGTCCAGGTGCCGGCCGCGTCGTCGAACTCGGCGTGGTCCACCGTCGTGGAGCTCCAATAGTTCAGCTCCATGACCTTGACGTACATCTCGAGCCAGTCGGCGATCTTGTCCTTGGGCGCGAACACCGGCCAGTTGTCCGGGAACGGCAGGTAGGGCAGGTGGTCGTACCAGACCGGGTCGTGCAGGCACAGCGACTTGTACCGGCTGCGCCACTGGTCACCAGGCCGCTCGTACCTGTCGACGACGATCGTGGGCACGTCGAGCTGCCGGAGCCGGGCACCGAGGGCGATGCCGCCCTGGCCGCCGCCGATGACCAGCACGTGCGGCTGCCGGGTGTGGCCGAGCTCGGCGAACTCGGTGTCCCGGCGTTCCAGCCAGGTCTGCCGGTCCTTCATCGCGCCGTGCTCGGCGCCGCGGGGCCGGTTGTCCCGGGCCGGCTCCTCGTACCCGGTCAGCTCGTAGAGCGTGGTCAACAGCGTCCACGCCCGGCCGTCCTGCAGTCGCAGGTGCCCGCGGCCGCGGCCGACCGACGTCTCGAACTCGATCCAGGCCTCGTCGACGCCGTCCGCCCCGGTGGGCTCCTCGCCGTCGGACACCCGGAAGTCGGTGGGGTCCACCCGGTCCAGCACCTCGGTCAGGCGGGCGCGGACGGCGGCGTGCCCCTCGGCGGTGGTGATGTTCCAGGTGAAGGCGATCAGGTCCCGCCAGAAGCAGGTCGGGGCGAACAGCTCGACGGCGCGGTCCACGTCGCGGGCGGTCAGCGCGGCCTGGAAGTCGGCCAGCCAGGACCGCACGCGGTCGGCGGGGCTCCCGGTGTCGGACTGTCGCTCGAGGGTCTGGGTCATGCCTCTCCTCCTCCGCGGCCGGCAGCGTCGCCGTCCGCACCGCCAGTGCACCGCGTCGCCGACGTGACCGGGAGGGTTGCAGGGGGTTGCGCGGCAGGTGCCCCAGGTCACACCCTGACCCCGTGCAGACCCGGCCGCTGATCGACGCCTCCTGGCGTCGGGTCGTCGCCTCCGGGCTGGACCGCGGCGGGGTGGCCGCGCCCGCGCTGCTGCCCGGCGCCGAGGTGGAGCGCCGGGTCGCCGCCGGCCCGCTGGCCGCGGTCATCCCGGTGCTGCGCGAGCGGCTGGAACCGGTGGCCCGGGCGTGCGGGCAGATCCTGGTGGTCACCGACGTCGAGGGCCGGGTGCTCTGGCAGGCCGGCGCCCGGGAGGCCCGACGCGGCGCGGACGGCCTGGGTTTCGTACCCGGCGCGGCCTGGGACGAGTCCAGTGTCGGCACCAACGCGATCGGCACCTGCCTGGTCCTCGGTGCGCCGGTCGGGGTGCACGGCGAGGAGCACTTCGTCGGGGACCACCAGCGGTGGACCTGCGCGGCGGCCCCGCTGCGCGACCCGGTGGGCGGCGGGCTGCTCGGCGTCGTCGACCTCTCCGGCCCCGCCCGGACGGCGCACCCGGGCACCGTCGCACTGCTCGGTGCGGTCGCGGCGCTGGCCGAGCACGAGGTCCGGGCGGTGCACGAGCGGTCGGTGGAGCAGCTTCGCCGGGTGGCCGGTCCGCTGCTGGCCCGGGTGGGCGGCCGGGCACTGGTCGTCACCCCGGACGGGAGCACGGCCGCGGCCACCGGGTTCCCCGGACCCCGCCGGGTGCCGCTGCCCGACAGCGTCGCGGCCGGGGAGCTGCTGCTGCCCACGCTCGGGCGCTGCCTGCTGGAACCGGTGCCCGGGGGCTGGCTGGTCCGGCTGGTGGACGGCGAGCGGGCACCGACCGCGGGCACCCGGCTCGTGCTGGACCTGACCGGCGACCGACCCCGGCTCGGCGTCACCGGCCCCAGCGGGGCGTGGCACGACGTGCTGGGCCTGCGGCACGCGGAGATCCTGCTGGCGCTGGCCCGGGCGCCGCACGGGCTGTCCGCCGCGGAGCTGGCCGACGGCCTGTTCGCCGACCCCAGCCGCACCGTCACCGTCCGGGCCGAGGTGTCCCGGCTGCGACGCACCGTCGGCCCGGTGCTGGCGACCCGGCCCTACCGGCTCGCCGAGGGGGTCAGCGCGACGGTGCTGCTCCCGTCGGCGGGTCGTCGGGTGCTCCCGGGCTCGGTGGCCCCGGTCGTGCTGCGCGAGCGCGCAACGCCAGCCGCTCGTCCAGGGCCTGGGTGAGCAGCCAGCCAACGATCACCACCAGGTGCAGCAAGAACAGCCACAGCCCCAGGGCGACCACGCCGCCGACGGCCTCCATCCCACCGAAGGGCGCCCCGATCGACAGCGGCAGCCCCAGGAAGAGCACGAAACCCTGCAGGAACCCGGCGAGTGACGCCGCGGTGAAGAACGCACCGATCAGCACCGCACCCCAGCGCAGCATCCCGGCCGCGACGAACCGGAAGCCCCAGACCAGCGGCCCGACGAGGGCGAACAGCACGGTGTAGAAGCCCACTGCGACCTCGGCGACCCGGGCGCCGAACCCGGCGTGGGCCTGCAGGTCGGCCAGCACCGGCACGACGAGCAGCAGCGGGTACACGAGCACCGGCGTCACCAGCAGCAGCGGGACGACGGCCAGCCGACCGCGCCAGCCGGTGTAGCTGTCCCGCTCGTCGGTGAATCGGAGCAGCGCCCGGCGCAGGCCCTCGCCGTAGAAGGTCATCGGCAGCAGCGCCAGCACTGCGCCCAGCAGGGTCATCGTGGTGCCGGCCTCGGACAGCCGGGCCAGCGCGTCCGGTGCGCCCAGTTCGTCGGGCAGCACCCTGCCGAGGGTGTCCAGGTACCCGCGCACGGTCTCCGGAGAGGTCAGCAGCGAGGTGAGCGCCAGGGCCAGCAGCAGCAGCGGGACGACGGAGATGCCGGCGTAGAAGGTCAACCCGGCGGCGATCAGCGACAGGTCGCGGCCGCGCAGCCCGCGCCGCACCGACCGCATCAGGAACCGGGCCTCGGACCGCCAGCGGGCGTGCCAGGTCGGGCCGTCGTTCATCGCCATTCACTCCACCACAAGGCAGTGGTCTACGCCGGGTGGGCCGCACTCCCTGTTGATCATCGTCAGGTTCATGCCGGACACGCCGGTACACGGCGTGTCCCGCCGTCACCGAACGATGATCGACGAGGGCAGCCGACGACGACCCCGCCGGGCTGGGTCAGCCGGCGTGCACCACCAGGCCGCGGATGGTCTCCCCGGCGGCCTGGTCGGCGAAGCCCTGGCCAAGCTGGTCCAGCGAGTACCGGCGGGTGACCAGCCGGTCGAGTTCCAGCCGGCCCTCCTCGGCCAGCCGGATCAGCATCGGCACGTCCCGGTGGGCGTTGCAGCTGCCGAACAGCGCGCCCTGCACCCGGTGCTCGAAGACGGTCAGCCCGTTGCCCTGCAGCGCGACCGTGACGTCGGTGCCGATGTCGGCCAGCGCCGTCAGCACCAGGGTGCCGCCCTTGCCCAGGCAGCGGGCGGCGCCACGGGTGGTGTCGGCGTCCGTGGCCCCGACGGCCAGCACGACGACGTCGGCGCCGTTGCCGCGGGTGAGCTCGCGGGCCAGGCCGGCCGCCGTCCGGGCGTCCTCGACGGTGTGCGTCGCGCCGACCGACTGCGCGAACTCGCGGCGGAAGGCGATCGGGTCGACGGCGATGACGTGCGAGGCGCCGGCGTGCACCGCGCCCTGCACGGCGTTGACCCCGACCCCGCCGCAACCCACGACCACCACGGTGTCCCCGGGCCGGGTGCCGCCGGCGTAGACGGCCGAACCCCAGCCGGTGGGCACGCTGCAGGCCAACAACGCGGCGGTGTCCAACGGCACCCACGGGTCGAGCCGGATGACCGAGGCCTCGCTGAGCAGCGAGTGTCGGGCGAACGCGCCGACCATGCAGAACCCGCCGAGCGGCTCGCCGTCCAGCCGGAACGGCCAGGTGCCGGTGGGCAGCTGGCCGGTGGCGATGGTGGCGCCCAGGTCGCAGAGGTTCGACCGGCCCGACGCGCACCAGCGGCACTTCCCGCAGGCCGGCAGGAAGCTGGCGACGACGTGGTCCCCGGGCTCGACCCGCAGGACCCCCGGCCCGACGGCGAGCACGACGCCGGACCCCTCGTGACCGCCCACGATCGGGTACCGCCCGCCCGCGTTGGAGTGCCGCAGGTGCTCATCCGAGTGGCACAGCCCGGCGTACGCCATCTCGACCAGCACCTCGCCCGGCCCGGGGTCACCGACCTCCAGCGTCACGAGCTCGTACTGGTCACCCACACCGCGCAGCACTGCGCCCGTCGTCTCCACGTCAGGTGTCTAACAGTCCCTGCCCCCCCGGCGTTGATCAGGTGGGACGACCACCGTGCGTCCTCCTCCACCGACGCCGGTGGTCCAGGACGCACGGTCGTCGTCGGAGCTGATCGAAGCCGCGGGCGTGAGGGCTGGTCAGCCCAGCAGCTGGCGGGCCGCGGCGTAGCCGCCGAGGCCGCTGACGGCGCCACCGCGGACGGTGCCCCCGGAGGAGGCGGCGACGACGCGGGGGTGGGCCGTCGCCGCGCCCCAGGTCCCCGCCGGCTGGGCGTCGGTAGCCACCGGCCAGGCCAGGTCGCCGTGGAAGATGTGCCCGCCCGGCATGGCGAGGCGGGCCTCGATGTCCAGCGGGGACGCGGCCTGCAGGCACGGCCGGCCCTCGTCGTCGACGGCCAGCACCGCGGCCAGCGGCTCGATGAGCTGGGCGTCCAGCTGAGCGACCACCCGGCGCACTGCCTCCTCGCGGGTGCCCACCGGGTCGGCGACGAAGAGGTCGGCCGGGGTATGCAGGCCGAACAGGGTCAGGGTGTGCAGCCCGGTGTCGCCGACGATCGTGGGGTCGGTCAAGGAGTGACAGTACACCTCGAACGGGATCACGTCGGGTAGCCCACCGGCCGCGGCCTGGACGTAGGCGGCGTCGATCTGGGACGCGGCCTCGTCGACGTGGCAGGTGCCGCCGAAGGCCACTGCCGGGTCCAGGCCCGAGCGCAGCCGGGGCAGCCGGGTGAGCACCATGTTGATCTTGAGCTGGGCGCCCACCGGGCGGGGACCCGGGGTCGTTCCGGTCAGCTCGTCGAGCACCGCGGGCGCACACCCGGCGACGACGTGCCCGGCGTCCACGGCGTGCACTGTCCCGTCGTCGTCGGTCCAGTGCACGGTGACGCCGTCGTCCCGGGTCTCGACGGCGGTCACCGTGGCCCGGGTGAGCAGTTCGGCGCCGGCCCGGTGGGCGGACGCCGCCATCGCGCCGGAGACCGCGCCCATCCCGCCGACCGGCACCCGCCAGAGTCCGGTGCCGTTGCCGACCAGGTGGTAGAGGAAGCAGCGGCCGGCCAGCCCGTCGGCGGCGTGCACGTCGGCGAAGGTGCCGATCAGCCCGTCGGTGAGCGCGATGCCGCGGGTGACGTCGTGGTCGAGATGGTCGGCGACGACGTCGGCGAGGGGTCGCTCCACCAGGTCGCGGTACAGCTGAGGGTCGCGCAGCCGGGACTCCAGCTCGGCCGTGCTGGGCAGCGGCTCGACCAGGGTGGGGGAGAGGTCCTCGGCGAGGGTCTCCAGCCGGCCGTAGAAGCGCTGCCAGCCGGCCCACTCGGCGTCGGACCCGGTGAGCGCCCGGAAGGAGTCCGCGGTCGCCGGCCCGGGGTCCCGCTCGACGACCAGCGCCTGCCCGCCCAGCGGCGTCGCCGAGCTGACCGCCCGGTCGGCCAGGGCGAGGTCCAGGCCCAGGTCGTCGGCGATCCGGTCGGGCAGCAGGCTGACCAGGTAGGAGTAGGCGGAGAGCCGCACGTCGACGCCGGGGAACACCTGCTCGCTGACCGCCGCGCCGCCCAGGCCCGCCCGGCGCTCGAGCACCAGCACCGACCGGCCAGCCCGGGCCAGGTAGGCCGCGGCGACCAGGCCGTTGTGCCCGCCCCCGACGACCACCACGTCGTACCGGCTGCGTGTCACGTGAGCTCCTCCTCGTCGTGGCGGGACCACTCGTCCGGCTCGTCCACGTCGTGCCCGAAGGCGACGTCGTCCGCGGTCGGCGGGGTGCCGGACTCGCCGCGACCGTCGTACCGCTCACCCAGCTCGGCCTGCGGGGCGGGGGACAGCGCCTGGACCAGGGAGCTCGACCAGGACATGGGCGACGACGACGGCACGCCGGTCATCCTGCCCGTTGCACGTCCTGCAGCAGCCCCCACACGAACCGCGCCCGGACGCCGCCGGGCAGATGCAGCTCGTCCCGGGTGACCATCTCCAAGTCCACCACTCGGTCGCCGCCTCCTCCGCGGGCGGGCCCAGGACGGCGGTCCGCAGCGCCGTCCTACGGGGTGCTCCGGAGGCATGCTGGAGCGACTGCCAGCGGGTGTGTGCGGCGTGCGCCTCGGCGCGGGTCGCGCCGATCCGGGGGAGTGCGTCGGCCACGAGGTCGGGTCGGAGGTCGCTCATCCGTCGGAGCAGCACCAGACAGAACTCTCGGCGTGCCAGTCCCCGCACGGAGTCACCTCCTCACCGGGTGTGAGCGTGTCCACACGACGCGCATGAAGAAGTCCACAAAAGCACCTCTGGCGGTTGTCACAGATCTGTCACGCACCTACCGTCGGGCCGTCCGGACGGATTCCTCCGTCGCCTCCCCTGGGTGACACCGGCCGGACGCCGCCGAACCGCACGCCCCTCGAGCACCCCCGTCGGACCCCCTGGTCCGGCACCGAGGAGCAGCGGACCGGGGACCCACCGCAGCACTGGGGTGAAGCACTCACCGACCCACCCAGGGTCGAGGTGCCGGGCGTACTTCCCGTCCGAATCCGTCAGCTAACCCGGTAGGCGGCTCGTTGGAAGAAAGGACCACCCGCCTCACATGGCGAGTTCCAGCATGCCCGCGCGCCGTTCTGCCCTCCGTGGCCGCCGCGCAGCAATCACCCTCCTCGCCGCGGCCGGGGTCGTTCTGACCTCCACCCCCGCGCTGGCAGCGCCGAACTCCACGGAGTCCCCCACCACCTCCGCCGCTCCGGCTCAGCCCGCCACGTCCGCCGAGGCAGCCGAGCTCGTCGCCGCGAAGGGCCACGAGCTCGAGGTCGTCACCGAGGACTTCAACACCGCCCGCGAGGAGCTGCTGCTCGACCAGGCCGCTGCCGACCAGGCCGCCACCGATGCCGCCACCGCGCAGGCCGCCTGGACCGGTGCCCAGCAGTCGGTCACCAGCGTCGCCCGCAGCGCGTACACCGGCGACACCCGGCTCAGCTCGCTGGAGGCCCTGCTGACCAGCGGCTCGGCCAGCGAGTTCGTCGACCGGGTCGCCACCCTCGACCTCATCGGTGCGCACAACACCGAGGTGCTCGGCGCGGCCCAGGCCGCCAACGAGGCCGCCGCCGCGGCGCAGACCGCCGCTGAGCAGACCGCTTCCGATGCCCAGGCACAGCTGGACGGCGTCACCGCCCAGCAGGCGGCCCTGAACGCCCAGATCGCCGAATACCAGGCCGAGTACGCGGCGCTCTCGGCGCAGGAGCAGGCCGCTGCACTGGCGGCCGCTGCCGCGGCTCACGCCGCACCGGCCACCACCGAGAGCAGCTCCCCGTCGAGTAGCTCGGCCACGTCGGCCTCGTCCTCGGCCTCGTCCTCGGCCTCGTCCTCGGCCTCGTCGTCCTCGTCGTCGGCCTCGTCGTCGAGTGCCCCGGCTGCCACCTCCTCGGCGGCCGCCGGCACTGCGGTGAGCGCCAACAGCGCCGCCGCCCAGACGGCAGTCGACACCGCCATGGCCCAGCTCGGCGACCCCTACGTGTGGGCCGCCGCCGGGCCGAACAGCTTCGACTGCTCGGGCCTGGTGCAGTACGCCTACGCGGCTGCCGGCATCCCGCTGCCGCACTCCTCCCGGATGCAGGCCTCGATGGGCCAGTCCGTCTCCCGCGCGGACCTGCAGCCCGGTGACCTGATCGCGTTCTACAGCCCGATCAGCCACATCGGCATCTACATCGGCAACGGCCAGATGGTGCATGCCCCCACCTCGGGCGACGTCGTCAAGGTCGGCAGCATCGACACGATGGGCAGCATCACCGCGATGCGTCGCATCGCCGGCTGATCCACCCGCACCGCCACTCCGCCCCGGTCACCCCTGGTGCCCGGGGCGGAGTGCTGTCCGGGCGAGGTCGGTCACACCGGGGGACCCAGGGCCGGAGCGTCGCGTTGGATGAGGACGTGAGCTCACTGACCGACCCCCGCACCGTCGCCCGCGTCTTCCGGGTCGTGGCCCTCGCCGAGGCCGTGACCTGGGCGCTGCTGCTAGCCGGCATGTTCGTGAAGTGGGTGCTGGGCACCTCCGAGGTCGGCGTGCAGGTGGCCGGACCGGTCCACGGTGCCGTCTTCGTCGCCTATGTGCTGGTCACCCTGTTGGCCTGGCGGGTGCTCCGCTGGGACCTCCGGACGACGGTGCTGGCGCTGCTGGCCTCGGTCCCGCCGTTCACCACGGTCGTCTTCGAGCGCTGGGCGGCGCGGACCGGGCGGCCGCCGCTCGGGTCTCCCCGCGTCGGCGCGGCTGGCTAGCCTGCCGGGCATGGTCGAACCCAGCTCCGAGGGACCCTGCGCCGTCGAACCCACCACCGCGCGCACCCTGCTGGCCCGCACTGCCCGGGTGCAGCGCGACGGGCGGGCACCGAGCCTGGTGGCCGGCGTCGTCCGGGACACCCGGCTGGTCTGGTCCGCCGGCCGCGGCGACGTCCCCGGGGACCACACCGACGTGCAGTACCGGCTGGGGTCGATCAGCAAGTCGGTCACCGCGGTCGCCGTGATGCGGCTGCGCGACGAGGGCCGGCTGGGTCTGGACGACCCGCTGGAGTCCCACGTGCCGGGCACGCCGCTGGGCGATCGCACGGTCGGCCAGCTGCTCTCCCACTTGGCCGGGGCCTCCAGCGAGAGCCCGGGCGGCTGGTGGGAGCGGGTCCCCGGCGGCTCGCTGGCCGACCTGGCGCTGGCCCCTGAGCACGTGGTGCTCGGCGCCGCACGTCGGTTCCACTACTCGAACCTGGGCTTCGGCCTGCTGGGTGAGCTGGTCGCCCGGCACCGGGGGGCGTCGTGGGGCGACGTCGTCACCGCCGAGGTGCTCGCACCCCTGGGCATGACCCGGACGACGCCCCGGCCCTCCGGTGCGGCGGCCCAGGGCACCGCCGTCCACCCGTGGGCCGACGTGGTGCTGTCCGAACCGGAGCACGACGCCGGTGTGATGGACGCCGCCGGCCAGCTCTGGGCGACGTTGGCCGACCTGAGCCGGTTCGCCGCTTTCCTGCTCGGCGACACCGGCGAGGTGCTGGCCGCCTCGACGCTGGCCGAGATGGTGGAGCCGGCCGGGGTGGACTCCTCGGCGGTCGGCTGGTCGGCCTACGGGCTGGGGCTGCAGGTGCTGCGGACCGACGGCGCGACGCTGGTCGGGCACGGCGGCTCGATGCCCGGCTTCCTCGCCGGGGTGTTCGTGGACCGCGAGGAGCAGACCGGTGGGCTGATGCTGGCCAACACCACCAGCGGCCTGGGCCCGCTGGTGCCCGGCTTGCTGGCCGACCTCAAGGCGGCCGAGCCGCGGGTCGTCGACGCCTGGGTGCCCGCCGAGCCGCCAGTCCCGCTGGCAGACCTGGGGGTCTGGTTCTGGGGGCCCACGCCGCACCTGCTGCGGGCGGTGTCCGGTGGGCTGCTGCACCTGGGCCCGTTGCCCGGTCGGGGCGGTCGGACCAGCCGGTTCGCCCGCCGGGCCGACGGCAGCTGGGTGGGCCTGGACGGCTACTACGCCGGCGAGACACTGCAGATCGCCGCCGACCACCTCGACCTGGCCACGTTCACCTTCACCCGACAGCCCTACGACCCGGCTTCCCCCGTCCCCGGCGGCGTCGACGAGCGCGGCTGGACCGCCACGACCTGAAGGCGGACCTGCGCCCATGCGCTGCCGCTGCCCCATGAGGTCCGGTGGTGTGGGACGGCAGCAGCGCACCCGGTCGTGGGCGGACCGGCCGCGCTGCGACGCCGGTCGCGGCCCGGCGTCAGGCGCGGTCGAGGGCTGCCAGGGTGGAGTGCGTCGCGAACCCGTACGCGAGGTGCGGGACGACATCGCTGGCCCACGCGGACGCCGACCAGGTCCGCGGGTCGCTGATGCCCAGCGCGGCCATCGGCCCGTTCGCTGCGACGAGCGCGCCGACCGAGGCCACCAGACCACCGACCAGCGGGTGGGGCCGGAACCCCAGGGCCCGGGCCAGTCCGGCCAGTGCGCCCACGCCGACACCGGCCACGATCCCGGTCAGCGGGCCGAGCCCGGACACCCGGTTGTCACGGGTGTCCCCCTCGCCGGGGATGCTCACGTGCGCCTTCTCCGCCAGCGCCTCGACAGTCTGCTCGGGGGTGGAGCTGGTGCCGCGGCCACGGACGGCCATGTCGAGGTAGGTCGCCGTGTTCAACACGGTCGTGCCGGTCGCACCGGCAGCCGCACCCCGGAGCAGCCACTCGCCGGTGGAGATGCCGCGCTTGCCCTTGCCGATCGCACCCAGAGGGGTCTTCTTCGCCATGCGGGGCCGCTTACCCGCACGTCCCGGGGTTGGAAACCGTGACTTGGGGCAGCCGCCGAGCCGGGGAGGGGCGTCCGGGTGAGTGCGGGTCGGCTGTACACCCGCAGCGCGTTCTGGGTCGGGGTGTTCGGGTCGGTGTCCGCGGTCAGCGGCGGCACCGGGCAGGGCGGGTCGGGCACCGGTGCCGGCCGGTCGACGTCGGGGGAGTCGGTGACCCCGGACGAGAACCGGCAGGCCAGGTCGTTGTGGAGGACCCCGCCCAGTCGCATCCGGTCGGCCCCCACCTCGGCGGTCGCGCCCAGCCAGCCGTCCAGCTCGGCCCGTTCGCTGCGGACATCGGACACGGCGTCGTGGTCCTGGCACTCCACGGCCAGGAACCCCCGGGAGTCGCCGTCGGCCCGGCGGACGGCGAGGTCATGTTCCACGGTGATCGCCGGATCGGGCGCCGCCCAGGTGGCGCACCCGGGCAGGAGCGGCAGGGCTGGTAGCTGGACACGCAGGGGGTGCAGGCTCACCCTGATCGCGTGCCCCCGGCAGAGGGCACGACGGCCCGTCCGGAGATCAACCGTATTCGGCGCCGATGCGATCGAGGCGTACTGCTCGGAGCCCGCCGCGCGACACGACGTGCAGCGCAGGCCCCGGTTCCAGGCAGAGCCGCTGGATCTGAGGCAGCCGGTCGACGAGAAGGGCAGCCATCTCGGTGGCTCGCAGGTTGCCACCCGCCAGGCAGAACGCGATGACGCCGGACCGGACCAGCGCTGCCCGCTCGGCGGGTCGGTAGCGGATGCGATCGTCCTTCATGAGGACCGGCCATCGCTCCTGTCCCGCACGTTCCAGCCAGTCGACGTCGGAGACGGCCTCGTCGGCCGGGATGCCGTAGACCTCGGCAAGCGTCGACAGCTGCGCTCCTGCAGCACGCAAGGCGTTCGGTAGCTGGTGTCGGCCCAGGCTCCGGTCGACGAAGAAGTGAGGCGGGCCGGCTGACACGGTGGGGGGATCAGGCGGCGGGGAGGAGGGCGACGCGGACGGCGTCCTCGAGTTCGTCGTGGGGGACGCCAAACTCGTCGGCCACCGCATCCAGGGGCTCACCGGCGCGGAACAGCGACAGAGCGTCTTCCAGACGTGCCCCGCCGCGGGCGAAGATGGGCTGACCGAAACCACGATCGGGGTCCACCAGGACGTTCGCGACCATGTATGCGGGCAGCCTGATGAGGCTGGGGTAGCCGTCCGGGCCGAAGTCGATGCGACGCAGGTAGGCCTCGACCGCTTCGGTGAACACCCGCTGGCCGTTGCGGACGACGACGAGTTCGCGCGCCGCAGCGCCGTCGTCGGAACGGGGCCGGTGCTCGGCGTAGTCGTAGAGCAACTCGGCCCCGTCGGTGAACAGACGGCGGCTGGCCAGGGCGTGTGCGATGCCCAGCTCCCGGTCGAGCTGCGCAAGTGCCGGCCGGATGCGCTGCAGGGGGACGCCACTGCGTCGCACCGCCGTGAGGACCACGCCCTCGGCCAGGCCGATGAACGGGACTGTCGCCGAGCCCGGGCCGACGGGGGGGACCAGGGTGAGCACGGGGGCGCCGATGACCTCCGAGCGGTTGCCCGATCGGCGTCGGTACCCGCGGGCCCAGCTCGTCGCCGTGCTGCTCGGGACCCCGAGGTACCGAGCAGTCTCGGCAAGCGTGTACAGCGGGGTGGCGAACCGGTCGGCCGTCGCGGGGCGGTCGGTCACTGCGGTCATCGTCGTCCTCTCATCCGCCGGGCCCGCTCATCCTGCCGGTTCGCCTCCTCCGCTGCGGAACCTTTCCCCAGGGTCGCGGCAGCGGTGAGCCGATGCCCCGCGGCGGTGAACACAGCGTGGCTCCCGACATGCTCAACGCGATCTGGTTTTCCGCTGAGCCGGTTCGGGGGACGGAGACGGGGGCGACGTGAGCAGCCTGGGCAACGTGGTGTGGGGCATCGCCGATCGGTTGCGCGGGGTCTAGAAGCCGCATCAGTACGGGAACGTCATCCTGCCGATGACGATCCTGCGGCGGCCGGACTGCCTGATGGAGCCGCAGCGCGAGGTCATGCGCCAGCTCGCCGCGACGACGTCGAACCCAGCTTGATCACAACCGGTGGAAGTAATCCTTCTTGGTGAAGGATTGTCGGTGACCTACCGACAGGAGCCTGCCGGGTGCGCGCACGCAGGATGGTGACCGATGCCGACCGGGAGGAGATCTCCCGCGGCATCGTCGAGCTGGCCGAGGGCCAGGTGCTCGCCGCCCGGATCGCGCCCACCCCCTCACCGTGGGAGCGCGGCACCAACGAGAACACCAACGGCCTGCTCCGTGAGTACTTCCCCGAGGGCACCGACATCACCGACGACCAGGTCTACCTCGACCTCGTCACCGCCGAGTTAACCAACCGACCCCGCCGTATTCTCGGCTACCGAACCCCCGCAGAAGTCTTCACCGACCTCCTGACCAGCTCGATTGCTAGCACCGGCTGAAAACGCCGGCGTCTGACTCGCCGTTGTGCGCTCGTCGTCGGTCCACCTCGCTGGGAACGACGACGACCGCACAATGGCGACCTGCGGGTCAGCTGCCGGCGGCGCGGCGCAGCAGCGGGGTCATCCGGTGGTCGACGAACCGGCGCAGCGCCAGGTTGGTGTCGGTGCGCTGCACGCCGGGGATGGCCAGCACCTGCTCGCTGATCCGCCAGAGGTCGTCGGCGTCCACGGCTACCACCTGGACCAGCAGGTCGGCCGCTCCGGACAGCCCGATCACCTCGAGCACCTCGGGGATGTCGGCAAGCCCGGCGCTCACCTCGGCCAGCGAGGTCTGGGTGACCGTCACCGTGACGTAGGCGCCCAGCGGGTAGCCCAGCGCCTCGGGGCGGACCCGGCGCTCGAAGGGGTCCAGCACACCGCCGGACTCCAGCCGGGCCAGCCGGGCCTGCACGGTGTTGCGGGCCAGCCCGAGCTCCTGCGACAGGGCCATCACGGTGGCCCGGGGGTCCGCGGAGAGTGCAAGCAGCAGGCGGGCGTCTGTGGCGTCGATGCCGGGCACGGTGCTCAGTGTGCCATGCCACATCCGGGTCAGACCGAGCACAGTGCTCAATCTCCGAGCACCCCCTTGCGCAGAACTCCGCGGCAGTGATGTGCTGCACAGTGGTGCCTGACAGTGCCGCAGACGTCCACCGACCGTGACGCCGGAGACCCCGGCGGTCCGGGAGACGGCGAGGAGAACCCGTGACCGCAGCACCCGAGATCCAGGCGATCGCCGACCCCGTGCCCGGGGCCGGTGCGCCGCACCTGCCCGCGCAGCCGGGCAGCGGCCCGGACTTCGTCCAGCTGCTGACGCCGGAGGGCGAGCGGGTCGAGAACGCGGACTACGCGCTGGACATCAGCGACGACGAGCTGCGCTCGCTCTACCGCGACCTGGCCCTGGTCCGCCGCTGGGACGTCGAGGCCACCGCCCTGCAGCGGCAGGGCGAGCTGGGCATCTGGGCCTCGCTGCTGGGCCAGGAAGCCGCGCAGATCGGCGCCGGCCGCGCGCTGGGACCGCAGGACATGGCGTTCCCGACCTACCGGGAACACGGCGTCGCCTGGGCCCGCGACGTCGATCCACTGCACGTGATCAGCCTGTTCCGCGGCAACGACCTCGGCGGCTGGGACCCGGTCGCCCGCAAGTTCAACCTGTACACCGTGGTCATCGGCGCGCAGTGCCTGCACGCCACCGGCTACGCCATGGGCATCCAGCGCGACGCAGCCATGACAGAGGCCCCCGCCGCGGCACTGGCGTTCCTGGGCGACGGCGCGACCAGCCAGGGCGAGGTCAACGAGGCGTTGATCTGGGCCGCGACCTTCTCCGCCCCGGTCGTCTTCTTCTGCCAGAACAACCAGTACGCGATCAGTGCGCCGATCGAGACCCAGTCCCGGGTGCCGCTGTTCCAGCGCGCCGCCGGCTTCGGGTTCCCCGGCGTCCGGGTCGATGGCAACGACGTCCTCGCGGTCCTCGCGGTGACCCGGGCCGCGCTCGCTCGCGCCCGGGAGGGCTCGGGGCCCACCTTCATCGAGGCCTTCACCTACCGGATGGGCGCGCACACCACCTCCGACGACCCGACCCGCTACCGGCTCGCCGGGGAGCTGGAGGAGTGGAAGCTGCGCGACCCGATCGCCCGGCTCAAGGCCCACCTGTCCCGCTCGGGAAAGGCCGACGCCGCCTTCTTCGCCGCCGTCGACGCCGAGGGCGACGAGTTGGCTGCGCGGATCCGGAAAGGCACGCTGGAGATGCCTGACCCGGCCGGCACCGAGATGTTCGACCACGTCTACGCCGAGCAGACCGAGGAGATCGCCGCCCAGCGCGCGTCGTTCCTGGAGTACCACGCCGGCTTCGAGGGAGACGAGCAGTGACCACGCTGACGCTCGGCAAGGCCCTCAACAGCGGCCTGCGCAAGGCCATGGAGGACGACCCGAAGGTCATCCTGATGGGCGAGGACATCGGCAGGCTCGGCGGGGTCTTCCGGATCACCGACGGCCTGCAGAAGGACTTCGGCGAGGCCCGCGTGGTGGACACCCCGCTCGCCGAGGCCGGGATCATCGGCACTGCTGTCGGGCTGGCCATGCGCGGTTACCGACCGGTCTGCGAGATCCAGTTCGACGGGTTCGTCTTCCCCGCCTTCAACCAGATCGTCACCCAGGTCGCCAAGATCCACGCCCGCTCGCGTGGCCGGCTGCCGATGCCGATCACCATTCGGATCCCGTTCGGTGGTGGCATCGGGGCGGTCGAGCACCACAGCGAGAGCCCCGAGGCGTACTTCGCGCACACCACCGGGTTGAAGGTCGTCGCGGTCTCCAACCCGGCCGACGCCTACTGGATGCTGCAGCAGGCCATCGCCTGCCCCGACCCGGTCGTGTTCTTCGAGCCCAAGCGCCGGTACTGGGACAAGGCCGACGTCGATCTCGATGAGACCCCGCCGCCGCTCCTCTCCTCCCGGGTCGTCCGCGCCGGGGACGACGTCACCCTGCTGGCCTACGGCCCGATGGTGAAGACGGCGCTGCAGGCCGCCGAGGCCGCAGCGGCCGACGGCCAGTCGATCGAGGTCATCGACCTGCGCACGCTGTCCCCACTGGACCTCGGCCCGGTCGAGGAGTCCGTGCGCCGGACCGGCCGCTGCGTCGTGGTGCACGAGGCGCAGACCACGCTGGGTCTGGGCGCAGAGATCGCCGCCCGGGTCACCGAGAGCTGCTTCCACTCCCTCGAGGCCCCGGTGCTGCGGGTGGGTGGCTACGACGTCACCTACCCGCCGTCCAAACTCGAGGAGGAGTACCTGCCCGACCTGGACCGGGTGCTGCACGTCGTCGACCAGGTGATGGGGTTCTGATGGCCGACCTGCGCCAGTTCAAGCTGCCCGACGTCGGCGAGGGGCTGACCGAGGGCGAGATCCTGCAGTGGCTCGTGGCGGTGGGCGACGTCGTCGTCATCAACCAGCCGTTGTGCGAGGTGGAGACCGCCAAGGCCGCCGTCGAGCTGCCCAGCCCGTTCGCCGGCACCGTCGTCGAGCTGCTGCACGAGCCGGGCACGACTGTCGACGTCGGCGCCCCGATCATCACCATCGACCTGGGCGGGGACGGCCCGGCCGCCACCGCACCGGCCGCCCCGGCCGCGCCCGCCGCGGACGACGACACCCCGGCCGCAGGGCTGATCGGCGGGCCCGCGCCGGGTGGCCGCACCTCGGTGCTGGTCGGCTACGGCCCGAAGAACACCGAGGCCACCCGTCGTCCGCGTCGCTCCGGTGCGGCCGTCGCCGAGCGGGCGACCGCGCCCCAGGTCCTGCCGGAGGCCGACTACGGCTCGGACGCCGAGCGCCCGCCGCTGCTGGCGACCGCGCCGGACGTGACCAGCAAGCCGGTCCGGCACGGCGGCCTGGAGACCGGTCGCGCCGCCGAGGCCGCGGCCGCCGCCCGCCCCGAGGTCGAAGCCGCACCCAGCCGCACCGTCGCCCCCGGCCACGGCGCCCCGCGCCCGCTGGCCAAGCCGCCGGTACGCAAGTACGCCAAGGACGCCGGGGTGGACCTGACCTCGGTCGACGGCACCGGTGCCGGTGGCGTCATCACCCGGGCCGACGTGGACGCCGCCCGCGGCTCCGGCGCGCGCACCCCGGCAGAGCTGGCCGCCGACGCCGGCACCGTCGTCCGCTTCCCGGTCGCCGACGCGGGTGCCGCTGGCCGCGAGCAGCGGATCCCGATCAAGGGCGTCCGCAAGCACACCGCGGCCGCGATGGTGGCCAGCGCGTTCACCGCGCCGCACGTCACCGAGTTCCTCACCGTGGACGTGACCCGCACGATGCAGTTGCGTACCCGGCTCGCCGGGCGCCCGGAGTTCGCCGGTCTCAAGGTGAGCCCGCTGCTCTTCGTGGCCAAGGCGCTGCTGCTGGCCGCCCGCCGGCACCCGATGGTGAACAGCTCGTGGGACGAGGCGACGGGTGAGATCGTGGTCAAGGACTACGTGAACCTCGGGATCGCCGCGGCCACCCCGCGGGGCCTCGTCGTCCCCAACGTGAAGGACGCCGGTCGGCTGTCCCTCGCGGAGCTGGCCGGCGCCCTGGGCGACCTGACCGCGACCGCGCGGGCCGGGAAGACCAGCCCGACCGCCATGTCCGGTGGCACGATCACGATCACCAACGTGGGCGTGTTCGGCGTCGACACCGGGACCCCGATCCTGAACCCGGGGGAGTCCGCGATCCTCGCCTTCGGCGCCGTCCGGGACACCCCGTGGGTGCACAAGGGCAAGATCAAGATTCGGCAGGTCACCCAGCTCGCGCTGTCCTTCGACCACCGGATCATCGACGGCGAGCTCGGCTCGCGCTTCCTGGCCGACATCGGCGCCGTGCTGCACGACCCGGGGACGGCCCTGGCCTTCTAGGGTCGCCTTCTAGGGTCGCCTCCGTGGAGACCGAGCTCGGCCCGTTGCTGACCTTCGCCGCCCGTTCCCGGGTGCCCGACGGGTTCGGGTGGCTGGGGGACGACGGCGCGGTGGCCGACCGGCCCACCGAGACCTGGATCAGCGCGCGGATGACGCACGTGTTCGCCCTCGCTGCCCTGCTCGGGCACGAGGGGGCGCTCGCGCTGGCCGAGCACGGCGTCCGGGCTCTGACGACAGGGCCGCTGCGGGACGCCGAGCACGGCGGCTGGGGTGCCACGACAGCCGACCCCACGAAGGCCGCATACGTGCACGCCTTCGTGTTGCTGGCCGCCTCCAGCGCGGTGACGGTGGCCGTGCCCGGTGCGACGGCGTTGCTGGACGGCGCGCTGGCGATCTGGGAGGACCGGTTCTGGGACGACGACGAGGGCCTGGCCCGGGAGTCCTTCGACGCGGCCTGGACCACCAGTGAGGACTACCGCGGGGCCAACGCCAACATGCACGGCGTGGAGGCCGCGCTGGCCGCCGCCGACGCGCTGGCCGGCACTCACCCGGCAACCGCCGCCCGGCTGCGCAGTCACGCGTTGCGGGCCACCGAGCGGGTCGTGCACGGCTGGGCCCGGGAGGCGCAGTGGCGGCTGCCCGAGCACTTCACCAGCGACTGGACGCCGCTGCGCGAGCACTCGGCCGACGCGAAGTCCGACCCGTTCCGGCCGTACGGCGTGACCGTCGGGCACCAGTTCGAGTGGGCCCGGCTCTGCCTGCACCTGGACGCCGTCCTGGGGGTGCGCGCGCCGGGCTGGCTACGCATCGACAGCGCGGCGCTGTTCACCGCGGCGACCGAGCGCGGCTGGGCCGCCGACGGACACCCGGGGTTCCCGTACACGCTGGACTGGTCCGACCGGCCCGTCGTCGGCGCCCGGATGCACTGGGTGCTCTGCGAGGCGGTGGCTGCGGCCGCCGTCCGGCACGTGGTGACCGGGGACCCGCGCACGGCCGGCCTGCAGCACACCTGGGAGGCCTACGGCGACGCGCGCTTCCTGGACCGGTCCACCGGCTCCTGGCACCACGAGCTGACCCCCACCGGCGAAGTCGGCCACGACACCTGGTCGGGCCAGCCCGACGCCTACCACCTGGTGCAGATGCTGCTGCTCCGCGGCGATCATCCGGTCCGCGGCAGCGTGGCGCCGTCCCTCCTGCCCTGACCCCTTCCTGCCCGCGGCGTTGATCAGCTCCGACGACGACTGTGCGTCCTCCTCCACCGGCGTCGGTGGAGGAGGACGCACGCTGGTCGTCCCACCTGATCAACGCCGGGGGGCCGGGAGGGGTGGGGACGACGAACGCCCCGCCCTCCGGTGGAGGGCGGGGCGTCCGGTGGGGCGGCTGTCGTTACTCGGCGTCGAGGTCCCGGGCGACCATGGCGGCGATGTCGGCCAGCACGGCCTCGTCGTCGCTGGTGACGACGACCTCGGCGCCCTTCTTGGCGCCCAGGGTCATGATCATCAACGGCGAGCCGGCGTCCACCGGGTTGCCCCCGGTGGTGGCCAGGGTGACGGGGACTCCGGCCTTGCCGACGGCCTCGGCGATCAGGGCGGCGGGGCGGGCGTGCAGGCCGACGGCGGATCCGACGGTCACGGTCTGGCTGGGCATGCGATGAGCTCCTCTGCGTCGAGTTCTAGCGGTGATCGTGTCAGTTGGCGCCGACGGCGGCAGCACGGGTCGTGCCGGTGCCCGCGACCATCGCGTCCTCGGTGGCGGCCGGCGGGGCGTCCTCCGGGGTGCGGCCGATGCTCTTGGCCAGGGTGACCGCGACGGCACCGACGACCATGCCGATGAGCACCGCGATCACGAAGAGCAGGAAGTTGCTGATCGCGAAGAACACGAACAC
>JBBSVA010000053.1:0-21473 GCA_038233915.1 Mycobacteriales bacterium
CCCCCCGCCGCCCGGCCCCCCCGGCGCGGGCCCCCCCCCGGCCCGCGCCGCCCCCCGGGCCCCCGGCGGGTTTTCCCGGGGGCCCCCACCACCGCGCCCCCACCCCCCCCCCGCGGGGGGGGTGTGCCCCCACGCTGCTCGTCGGACCTGATCAATGCCGGGCGCGGGGTCGGCCCTCGATGAGCTCCACCTCGGTTCAGCCCCGGACGACGTGGACGCCGCCGGCCCGCCTCGACCGGCCACGGTCCAGGACCGGTACGGCTCGGCCCCTGGTGCGGTCAGCAGCCAGCCCCGGGAGGGTTCCGCCGGGGCAAGTCGGGCACCCACAGCTCCACGTGGTGCAGCAGACCCTGCGCTGGCATCCGGCGTTCTCCTCGCGTCTGGCATGATGGGCGGTCGAACACGTCGGCAGGCGGCCCTCTCTCCGTCGCTGCACGTGTCCAGCCGCACCGCCCAGGCGTACCCCCACGCGTCCTCCGGGCGGGCACCCACGATCTCGTACGAGGAGCACACCACACACCGTGGCCACCAAGATCAAGCTCATGCGTCTCGGCAAGAAGCGCGCGCCGTACTACCGCATCGTCGTCGCCGACGCCCGCACCAAGCGGGACGGGCGTTCGATCGAGGCGATCGGTCTGTACCACCCCAAGGAAGACCCGTCCTTCATGGAGGTCGACGCCGAGCGCGCCGCCTACTGGCTCGGTGTCGGCGCCCAGCCGACCGAGGCGGTCGCCGCGATCCTGCGCGTGACCGGTGACTGGCAGAAGTTCAAGGGCGAGCCGGCTCCGGCCCCCATGCGGGTCGCCGAGCCCAAGCCGGACAAGAAGGCCGCTTACGAAGAGGCCGCCCGCGCTGCCGCCGACGAGCCAACCGCCGGTGCGACCACCCCGAAGAAGAAGGCCGCCGTCAAGGCCGACGCCACCCCCGAGGCTGAGGCCAAGCTGGCCGAGGACGCCCCTGCCGACGGCTCCGCCGGCAAGACGGCCGCCGAGTAACCCGTGCTCGAAGAAGCGCTCGAGCACCTGGTCAAGGGGATCGTCGACAACCCCGACGACGTCGCCGTCGACCTGGTCAACGGTCGTCGCGGCAAGACCCTCGAGGTCCGGGTCCACCCGGAGGACCTCGGCAAGGTCATCGGCCGCGGCGGGCGCACCGCCAAGGCGCTGCGCCAGGTCATGACCGGTGTCGGAGGGCGCGGCCTGCGGGTCGACGTCGTCGACACCGACGGGCGCTGAGCACCACCCCGCGCTCGGACAGCACCTCCACCCCGGGCACCGTGGTGGTCGGCCGTATCGGCCGACCCCACGGTGTCCGCGGTGAGGTGACCGTCGACGTGCGCACCGACGACCCCGACCTCCGGTTCACCCCCGGGGCGGTGCTGGCCACCGAGCCGGCCGAGCGGGGTCCGCTCACCATCGCCGGCCTGCGCTGGCACTCCGGCACGCTGCTGCTGCGGATCACCCGGCCCGACGGCGTCGAGGTCACCACCCGCGAGACGGCCGACGAGCTGCGCAACACCCTCTTCGTGGTCGAGGTCGCCGACCTCCCCGAGCTCGAGGACCCCGAGTCCTACTACGACCACCAGCTGGTCGGCCTCACCGTCCAGCTCACCGACGGCGCCGTCGTGGGCACCGTGACCGGTGTCCGGCACGAGGGCACCGAGCTGCTCGTCGTCCGTCGTCCCGGTGCCGGCGACCTGCTGGTCCCGTTCGTCGCGGCGATCGTGCCCACCGTCGACCTGGCCGGGGGCCACCTCGTGCTGACCCCGCCCGAGGGCCTGCTCGAGCTGTGAGCGTGCCCTTCCGGGTCGACGTCGTCACGATCTTCCCCGAGTACCTGGCCCCGCTGGGCCAGTCCCTGCTGGGCAAGGCCGCCGCCCGCGGCCTGGTCGCCGTGAGCGTGCACGACCTCCGGCGGTGGACCGGTGACGTGCACCGCACGGTGGACGACTCGCCGTACGGCGGGGGCCCCGGCATGGTCATGCGACCGGAGCCGTGGGCCCGGGCGCTGATCGACGTGCGCCCGGCCGGCACCCGGCTCGTCGTCCCCACACCGGCCGGGCGGCCCTTCACCCAGGCCGTCGCCGCGCAGTGGGCCACCGAACCCGGCCTGGTCTTCGCCTGCGGCCGGTACGAGGGGATCGACCAGCGGGTCGCCGACTGGGCCGCCGGTGCCGGACCCGTCTCCGAGGTCTCCATCGGGGACTACGTGCTGGCCGGTGGGGAGTCCGCGGTGCTGGTGATGGTCGAGGCCGTCACCCGGCTGATCCCCGGCGTGGTCGGCAACGCCGAGTCGGTCGAGTTCGACTCGCACGCCGACGGCCTGCTCGAGGGCCCCAGCTACACCCGGCCCGCCTCCTGGGAGGGCCACGACGTCCCGCCGGTGCTGTTGTCCGGCGACCACGCCGCGATCGCCCGCTGGCGCCGGGCCGAGAGCCTGCGTCGCACCGCGGACCGCCGTCCCGACCTGTTGGCCGGGGTCGAGCTCACCGCCGCCGACCGGGCGGCGCTGGACGCCGACGCGTGACCGGACCCTGGGTGCGGCCGACCGCCCGGGTGCTCGTGTTGTCCCCGGACGGCCGGGTGCTGCTGCTCGGGGCCCGGCTGACCGGCCCGGACGCCGTCCCCGCGGGGGTGTTCCTTTGGTACACGCCCGGTGGGGGAGTGGAGGACGGCGAGAGCCTGCGCACCGCCGCCGCCCGGGAGCTCGCCGAGGAGGTCGGCCTCGTCGTCGACCCGGCCGACCTGGAGGGACCGGTCTGGCTGCGCCGGCACCTCGGGCGGTTCGGGGACCAGCTGATCGACAGCAGGGAGACCTTCTTCGTGCTGCGCGACGTCGAGCACGTCGTCGATGCCTCCGGGCGCACCGAGCTGGAGCGCCTCGGTGACGAGCCGCACCGCTGGTGGACGGCGACCGAGGTCGCGCAGACCTCGGAGGCCTTCGCCCCGGGCGACCTGGCCGCGCGGCTCCCCGCGTTGCTGGCCGGTCCGTGGACCGGGCCGCCGCAGGTCGTCCTGGGTTGACGTCGGCTTGAGATCACAGGCCCGCCGCCCTGCCTCGTCCCGAGGTGTGGCACAGTAGGTGGCTGCTGCTGCCGCTCCCCACGGAGCGCGGCCCCCCGGATCGTCACGCACCGGGGCATGCTGCGCGCACCTGGCGTGAGTGCAGCCCGAGAACCGACACCGCTAGGACTGAGGACTGCTGCGATGAACACCCTGGACGCCCTCGACTCTGAGTCGCTGCGCGACGACATCCCCACCTTCCGCCCCGGGGACTCCGTGAAGGTGCACGTGCGGGTCATCGAGGGCACCCGCTCGCGCATCCAGGTCTTCCAGGGCGCCGTCATCCGTCGCCAGGGTGGCGGTGTCCGCGAGACCTTCACCGTCCGCAAGGTGAGCTTCGGCGTCGGCGTGGAGCGCACCTTCCCGGTGCACACCCCCGTCGTGGAGAGGATCGAGGTGCTGTCCCGCGGTGACGTGCGGCGCGCCAAGCTCTACTACCTCCGCGACCTGCGCGGCAAGGCCGCCAAGATCAAGGAGAAGCGGGACGCCGTCGTCCGCTGACGACTGCTCCCCGCTCCGCCAGCACTCCCGGCACGGCCCGGCTGCGACACGCAGCCGGGCCGTGCTGCGTCGTGCGGGGTCGCCAGGGAGGCGACGTACGCTTCGCTGCGATGAGCAACGACCGCCCTGCGGGGCCCGCCGACGCGGACGAGTCGACGGGCGCGTCCCACCGCGCCGAGGGTGCCGAGGGTGCCGCTACGACCGGGTCCTCCCGTCGGTCCCGACGTCGCGACCGGGACCAGGACCGGAAGAAGGGCTCGCTGCTCAAGGAGCTGCCGGTCCTGCTGGTGGTCGCCTTCGTGCTGGCTCTGCTGGTCAAGACGTTCCTGGTGCAGGCCTTCTTCATCCCCTCCGGGTCGATGGAGACCACGCTGCACGGGTGCACCGGGTGCACCGGTGACCGGGTGCTGGTGACCAAGCCGCCCTACTGGTTCTCCGACCCCGAGCCCGGCGACATCGTCGTGTTCCAGGGGCCGGACACCTGGACCCCCGAGGTCGCAGTCGCCGAGCCCAGCAACTGGTTCTCCTCCGCCGCGCTGTTCCTGGGCCGGGCCATCGGCGTCGCGCCGCCCAGCGAGGACGACTACGTGAAGCGGGTCATCGCGACAGGCGGCCAGACCGTGCAGTGCTGTGACGACCAGGGCCGGATCACCGTCGACGGCCAGCCGCTGGATGAGCCGTACATCTACGAGAACACCCCCCTGGAGACCCGCGCGTTCGGGCCGGTGACCGTGCCCGAGGGCCGGCTCTGGGTGATGGGCGACCATCGCTCGGCCTCGGCGGACTCGCGGTCGCACGTCAGCGACCAGTACGGCGGCACGATCGCCGTCGACGACGTCATCGGCAAGGCCTCGGTCATCGTCTGGCCCTTCAGCAGGTTCACCTTCCTGGACAGCCCGGACATCCAGGCTCAGCAGCAGGCCTCCGGGCCGGCCGTGGTGAGCGGTGTGCAGGCCGACGCCGTCGCCGTCGCCCCCGTGCTGCTCGGCCTCGTCGGCGCGGTCCCGGTCGTGGGTGTCCGGCGTCGGTCGCGGCTGCGCAGGGCGTCTGCGACCGGCCCGTCCCGGCGTCCACCGGGCACCGGGTGGCGCCGGTCCCGGCCTGCCCCGCGGACGCGGCCCGGTCGTTCCCGGGAGGGCTGAGCTGCCCGTCGTCCAGCCGACACGCGGACGACCTGGGCATGTCACCGGACCGTGTGGTCCGACGCGCTGGGCATGATCTGCGCGCGTTGCCGAAAGTGATCTGCAGAAGTTGTTCAAGTACTCCGTTCACCCGGTCGATGACAGAGCTGAGAGTCACCGATCCCCGAACGGAGAGTCAGCGATGTCCACCCCCACGGTCAGCACCACCCGCGGCGTCACCCGCGTGCTCCTGCTCGCTGACGCCCCGGTCCTGCGCCGTGGCCTGGTCAGCATGATCAACGAGACGGCCGGCATGCAGGCGGTCGGCACTCCCGGCGAGCTGCGCCGGGCGCTCACGCTGGTCGAGTCCGCCCGCCCTGACGCCGTCGTCGTCGAGCTGGGCGCCGGCCGCGCCGCCACCCTGAACGCCTGCCGCGACCTGCGTCGTCGCTACCCCCGTGTCGCCATCGTCGCGCTGGCCACCTCCGAGGACCCCGCCGTGGTCAACGAGGCGCTGGCCGCCGGTGTGCGGGGCTACCTGCTGATGAACACCTCGCCCACCCTGCTGGGCTGGGCCGTGCTGGCCGCCCGCGCCAGCCGCACCGTCGTCGACCCGCAGATCCGTCGGACCGAGTCCGCGACCGCCGTGGTCGTCAAGGAGCTCACCCCCTCGGTGCCGCTGACCCGCCGCGAGTCCGACGTCCTCGACGAGCTGATCCAGGGCCAGAGCAACCGCGCCATCGGCCGCAACCTGTTCATCAGCGAGGACACCGTCAAGTCCCACGTCAAGGCCATCCTGCGCAAGTTGGGAGCCCGCGACCGGGCGCACGCCGTCTCGCTGGTCCTCTCGGCCCGCAACCCCGGGTGCCACTGCGGCAGCCACGCGCTGTCCACCCCCGAGGTCCCCACCCCCGAGGTTCCCGCCGCCGAGATCGCGACGGTCTGAGCCACCCGCCCGGTGCGGCGGGCCGTCCGCCTCCTCGGCGACCCGACCGCACCCCCTCGTCCGACGCGTCGCGCCGGACGAATCCCAGGACCACGAGCCGGCCCCCGTTCCCCCGCGGGCCGGCTCGTGGCTCGTCCGGGGCCGGGTCACCCGGCGGTCCTGTCGGTCGGCCGTCGTAGGGTCGGACGGCGATGGCCACCCGAACCGCCCCAGACCCCAAGCCGGACGCGCTCTGGTCGATGGAGGGCTCGCTGCGACGCCGCGGGTTCACCGCGATCGCCGGCGCCGACGAGGCCGGCCGGGGCGCTTGCGCCGGCCCGCTGGTCGCCGCGGCCTGCGTCCTCCCCGCCGGCCGCCGCGGCCGTGTCCCCGGCCTCGCGGACTCCAAGCTGCTCACCGCGGCGACCCGGGAACGCGTCTACGACGAGGTCGTCGATCGCGCCGTGGCCTGGTCGGTGGTCGTCGTCGACGTGCCCGACCTGGACGAGCGGGGCATGCACATCCCCAACATCGAGGCGCTGCGCCGGGCGGTGTTCACGCTGGGGGTCACCCCGGACTACGTGCTCACCGACGGCTTCCCGGTCAACGGGCTGGCCCAGCCGACCCTCGCCGTCTGGAAGGGCGACCGGGTCGCGGCCTGCGTGGCTGCGGCGTCGGTGCTGGCCAAGGTGACCCGGGACCGGATGATGGTCGACCTGCACCGGCGCTTCCCGGAGTACGACTTCGACGTGCACAAGGGCTACACGACCGACCTGCACACCGCGGCGCTGGACCGGCACGGGCCCTGCTCGGAGCACCGGTCCCGGTACGTGAACGTCGTCCGCGCGCGGGACGCACACGCCGCGCGCGGGGAGCGTGTGCCACCGGGTCCCGGCATGCACGATGATGGGCTGGTGGACCAGTCCCCGACGCCCGTGGAGCACCTGCGATGAGCACCGAGGACCTCGAGAAGTACGAGACCGAGATGGAGCTGCAGCTCTATCGCGAGTACAAGGACATCGTCCGGCAGTTCTCCTACGTCGTGGAGACCGAGCGCCGGTTCTACCTCGCCAACAGCGTGGACCTGCAGGTCCGGGACGCGGCCGGCGAGGTCTACTTCGAGCTGAAGCTGTCCGACGCGTGGGTGTGGGACATGTACCGGCCCGCGCGCTTCGTCAAGAACGTCCGCGTCGTGACGTTCAAGGACGTCAACGTCGAGGAGCTGGACAAGCCCGACCTCGAGCTGCCCGACAGCCCCGGCATCACCTGACCCGCCCGGTGTGAGCACGACGGCGGCCGACGTGCTCGCCGTCGTCCACACCGGGGGGCTCCGTCCACAGATGTCGGGACGGCGACCCACCTGCACCCCCGCGCCCCGAGGGTGCGGGGGTGGCCACCAGCGAGACCAGACCCCCCGACCCCTCCGCGAGCACCGGCGCGCACGTCCGGCTCGGCGCGCTCGGGGAGCGGATCGCCGTCCGCTCCCTGGTCGACGCCGGCTGGACGGTGCTGGACCGCAACTGGCGGACCCGGCACGGTGAGCTCGACGTCGTCGCCCGGGACGGCGACACCCTCGTCTTCTGCGAGGTGAAGACCCGCCGGGGCACCGGCTACGGGATCCCCGCCTCGGCGGTCACCCTGGTCAAGCGCCGGCGGCTGCGGGTGCTGGCCCGCCAGTGGCTCGCCGCCCACGACGACCACGCCGACGACGTGCGGTTCGACGTGGTGGCCGTGCTCGTCTCCCCGGGGCGCCCGGCCAGGGTCGAGCACCTGCGCGGGGCGTTCTGATGCTCGCCCGCACGTGGTCGGTCGGGCTGGCCGGTGTCACCGGGGCCCTGGTCGAGGTCGAGGTCGACATCGCCAACGGGCTGCCCGGCACCGTCCTGGTCGGGCTTCCCGACGCCGTCGTCCGGCAGTCGTTGGACCGGGTCCGGGCCGCCCTGGGCAACACCGGACTGGACTTCCCCCAGCGGCGGGTGACCATCGGGCTGTCACCGGCCTCGATGCCCAAGCAGGGCAGCGGGTTCGACCTGGCGATCGCGGTCGCCGTGCTGTCCGCCGCGCGCACCCTGCCCGAGGGCTGCGCCGAGGACGTCGTCTTCCTGGGCGAGCTGGGACTGGACGGCGGCGTCCGCGCCGTCCGCGGGGTGCTGCCGGCCGTGCTGGCCGCAACCCGGGCCGGCCGCCGGCGGGTGGTGGTGCCGGCGGAGAACGCCGACGAGGCCTCGCTCGTGCCCGGGGTGGAGGTGGTCTCGGTCGGCGACCTGGGGCAGGTGCTGGGTCACCTGTCCGGGCGGCAGCGGCTGACCCCGCACGTGCGACGCCCCGGTGCGTCCGCCCCGGCCGGTCCCGACCTGGCCGACGTCGTGGGTCAGAGCACCGGACGGCGGGCCGTCGAGGTCGCCGCGGCGGGTGGCCACCACCTCCTCCTCTCCGGACCTCCCGGAGCCGGCAAGACGATGCTCGCCGAACGGCTGCCCGGACTGCTGCCGCCGCTGGACGAGGACACCGCCACCGAGGTGACCGCCATCGCGTCGGTGGCCGGCACGCTGGCCGGTGACGCCCCGCTGGTCCGCCGGCCGCCCTTCGAGGCCCCGCACCACTCCGCGACGACGGTGTCCCTCGTCGGCGGAGGGTCCGGCCAGATCCGGCCGGGCGCCCTGAGCCGGGCGCACGCCGGCGTGCTCTTCCTGGACGAGGCCCCCGAGTTCCCCCGCGCCGTGCTGGACACCCTCCGCCAGCCGCTGGAACGCGGGTCGGTGACCATCCACCGGGCGGCGGGCTCGGCGACCTTCCCGTGCCGGGTGCAGCTGGTGCTGGCGGCCAACCCATGCCCCTGCGCGAGTGCGGCCGGGGACAGCGCGTGCACCTGCAGCTCGCTGGAGCGGCGCCGGTACGGGTCCCGGCTGTCGGGTCCGCTGCTGGACCGGATCGACCTGCGGGTCGAGCTGCCCCCGGTCACCCGCGCGGCCTGGCTGGACGGCGTCGCAGCACCCGAGGGCACGGCCGTGGTGGCTGCCCGGGTCGCCGCCGCCCGGGCGGTGGCTGCCACACGGTTGGCCGGCACGGGGTTGCGGGTCACCGG
The DNA here is from genome assembly GCA_038233915.1 of Mycobacteriales bacterium. GTDB lineage: Bacteria > Actinomycetota > Actinomycetes > Mycobacteriales > Geodermatophilaceae > Klenkia. Next base: position 8,695 of record JBBSVA010000053.1, read on the forward strand.
CGAGGTGCCTGGGCGGCTCCTCCGCGAGCGTTGGCCGGTGCCGCGCCCGGCGCTGGTGCTGGCCGAACGGGCGCTGGAGCGTGGGGCGCTGTCGTTGCGCGGCTTCGACCGGGTGCTCCGGGTCGCCTGGACGCTCAGCGACCTGGCCGGCCGGGACGTGCCCGGTGCCGACGAGGTGTCCGAGGCCCTGGGCCTGCGGCTACAGCGGGTGGCGGCGTGAGCGTCCCGGAACTGCACACCGCGCTGCGCGGAGACCCGGCGGACCCCGAGCTGCGGCGCCGGGCCCGGGCGTGGCTGACCCGGGCGGTCGAGCCCGGCAGCACCGAGCTGTGGCGATGGGTCGAGCAGCACGGTCCGGTGGCCGCGGCCCGGGCGCTGTCCCGTGCAGAGGCGCCCTCGCGGCTGCAGGCGCTGGTCGGTGCCCGGGCGGGGGAGGACCGGTCGCTGGAGGACCTGCGCCGGGCCGCGGTGCTGGGTGCACGCCTGGTTACCCCCGAGGACGGCGAGTGGCCAGCACTGCCGTTGTACAGCCTGACCCTGGCTGCCGAGCAGCAGTCCGGCGCCGTCGACCGCACCACGGCGCTGGTGCCCCCGCTGGCGTTGTGGGTGCGCGGGCCGGCCCGGCTGGACGAGCTGGTGGACCGCTCGGTGGCGCTGGTCGGTTCGCGGGCCAGCACCGCCTACGGGGAGCACGTCGCCGGCGACCTCGCGCACGGGCTCACCCAGCGCGGGTTCAGCACCGTCTCCGGTGGGGCCTTCGGCATCGACGCCGCCGCCCACCGCGGTGCCCTGGCCGCCGGCGGTGCGACAGTCGTGGTGCTGGCCTGCGGGGTCGACCGGCCCTACCCGGCCGGGCACGCGACGCTGTTCGACCGGGTGCTGGACGACGGCCTGCTGGTGAGCGAGTGGCCGCCGGGGTGCGCCCCGCTGCGGCATCGCTTCCTGGTCCGCAACCGGCTGATCGCAGCGCTGACCCGGGGCACGGTGGTCGTCGAGGCGGCCGCGCGGTCCGGGGCCCAGGCGACCGCGCACCGGGCTCGCTCGCTGGGCAAGGTGCTGATGGCCGTGCCCGGCCCGGTGACCTCGGCGATGTCCGTGGGCTGCCACCAGTTGATCCGGGCGACGGGGGAGCAGCCGGCCCTGCTGGTCACCTCCGCGGCCGACGTGGTGGAGGCGGTGGGCGACCTGGGCACCGATCTGGCCGATCCCGTGCAGGTGCCGGGCGGTCCGCGGGACGAGTTGTCCGACGTGGCCCGCCGGGTGCTCGACGCCTGCCCGGTGCGGGTCGGCGTCCCGCCGGAGCGGCTCGCGGTGGCGGCCGGGTGCAGCGAGCTGGACGTGTTGCGGGTGCTACCCGCGCTGGAGCTCACCGGGCTGGTCGAGTGGACCGGGACCGGGTGGCGGGTCACCCGGGACAGCGGCGCCGCGGCTGGTGTTGCCCGGCCCGGCCCCGGTGACGGCTGATCGCGCAGGGCCGGTGGGCCCGCACCCGTGGCTGATCGCGCACGACCGGGCCGCGGCGCGGCTGGTTGACCACGACCGGGCCGCGGCGCAGGCTCGGCCGGTGACCAGCCGGACCGCCACGATGCGCGCGGGCCTGCCCCCGGCGCTCGCCGAGCCACTGGACGCGTGGGTCGAGCACCTGCGGCTGGAGCGGGACCTCTCCGAGCACACGGTGCGGGCCTACACCGGCGACGTGGTCTCCCTGCTGGACCACCTGACCCGTCGCGGGGGTACCGGCGTGGGGGACCTCGACCTCGGGGTGCTGCGCAGCTGGCTGGCCCTGGGCCGCAGCCGGGGCGACGGGCGGACCACCACGGCCCGGCGGGCGGCATCGGCACGGTCGTTCACCGCCCACCTGCGCCGCACCGGCACGGCACCCGAGGACGTCGGCCTCCGGCTGGCCAGTCCGCGGGCACACCGCACGCTGCCCGAGGTGCTGGCCGCCGATCAGGCCCGCGCCGTCCTCGAGCACCGTCCGGTCATGGCCGACGACGCGGTCGAGCCCAGCCCGGAGACCGCAGCCACCGGCCTGCGCGACACGCTGGTGGTCGAGCTGCTCTACGCCAGCGGCATCCGGGTCGGCGAGCTCGTCGGCCTGGATGTCGACGACGTCGACCGCGGCCGCCGACTGCTGCGGGTGCTGGGCAAGGGGCGCAAGGAGCGGTCGGTTCCCTACGGGCTGCCGGCCGGTGCAGCCCTGGACACCTGGCTCGCCCACGGCCGCCCGGTGCTCGCCCGGTCCGCCAGCGGACCGGCCCTGCTGCTGGGTGTCCGGGGCGGCCGGCTGGACGCGCGGGAGGCGCGCCGGGTGGTGCACGCCGCCGTCGCGGCGGTCCCCGGGGCCCCCGACGTGGGCCCGCACGGGCTCCGGCACTCGGCGGCCACCCACGTCCTGGAGGGCGGTGCCGACCTCCGCTCGGTCCAGGAGCTGCTCGGTCACGCTAGCCTCGCGACCACGCAGGTCTACACGCACGTGACGGTCGAACGGCTCCGGGCGGTCCATGCGCATGCACACCCACGAGCCTGAGGGGGACGACGGAGTGACGGGGATCAGCCGGTACAGCACGACCGCGCGGGGGCGGGTCCGTGCCTGAGGCAGCGGCACGACGCCAGGGCGCCGACGACGCGACCGACGGCGAGGCGACCACGCCCGGTGCGGCGACCAGCGCCAAGGACGTGGACCCCGCCGACGCGGCGCTCGCGGACCTCTGGGCGCGGTACGTGCAGGGCCGGGACTCCGGGCTCCGGGACCGGCTGATCCTGCACTACGCGCCGCTGGTCAAGTACGTCGCCGGCCGGGTGGGCAGCGGTCTCCCCGCGCACGTGGAGCAGGCCGACCTGGTCTCCTACGGGACCTTCGGGCTGATCGATGCGATCACCCGTTACGAGCCCTCCCGCGAGGTCAAGTTCGAGAGCTACGCGATGGCCCGCATCCGCGGCGCGATCATCGACGAGCTCCGCTCGACGGACTGGATCCCCCGCTCGGTGCGGATGCGGGCCCGGGAGTTCGAGCGCACGGTCGCCTCGCTGGAGACCACGCTGCAGCGCAGCCCCACCGACAGCGAGGTCGCCGCCGAGATGGGCGTCGAGGTCGAGGAGATCCGCAAGTTCCTCGGCCAGCTGTCGCTGGTCAACGTGGTCGCCCTCGACGAGCTGCTGGGCGACGAGGACGGCAGCTCGCCGCGGCTGGTGGATACCCTCCAGGACTCCGCCGCCCTGGACCCGCAGGCCATGGCCGAGCACGGCGAGGCCCGTCAGCTGCTGGCCCGTGCGGTCGAGCAGCTGCCCGACCGGGAGAAGGTCGTGGTAAGCCTCTACTACTTCGAGGGCCTCACCCTGGCCGAGATCGGTCGGGTCCTCGGCGTCACGGAGAGCCGGATCTGCCAGCTGCACACCAAGGCCGTCCTGCACCTGCGCACCAAGCTCGCCGACATTGCTTGACCCCTGCCGTCGGCGACCCGTCCCCGGGTCGCCGAGGGCGGGCGGCGCGTGTCACCCCCGGGACGGCGGGTAGCGGCCAGCAGGTGACCGCACCCACTGCCGCCCCGCCCGCACGGTCCGAGGCCAGGCCGCACCGTGCACCACCACCCACCTACGTGGACGCCAACCGGCTGTGGGTCGACTCCCGGCTGCGATACCGGATCGGCCTGGACGTCGAGGGCGCGGTCCTCGCCGACCTGGGTGCCCGCGGCGCCATCTGTCTGGACGTGGGCACCGGGCGCCGGGGCCTCGGTGCCCGTATCGCCGTCACCCGGCTGGGCGCGACCGACGTGCGGGCCCTGGACCTGCACCAGGCCTCCGTCGAGTCCGCCCGTCGGGCGTTGGCCGACCTGGGCGACGCCGTCCGCGTGGAGCGGGCAGACGCCACCGCCCTGCCCGTCGGCGACGCCGAGGTCGACCTGGTGGTGTCTATGCACACGCTGCACCACGTCCTCGACTGGCCGGCCGCGGTCGCCGAGTACGCCCGGGTGCTACGACCGGGCGGCCGCCTGGCCTACACCGAGATGACTGCCCGTTTCGTGGACTCGCGCCTGCTCCGTGCGGTCTCCCGGCACCCCGCCGACCGGTTCACCGCGGACGAGCTGCTCGCCGCCCTGGAGGACGCCGGCTTCGACGTCCCGGCCCGCCGTCACCGCAGCCGCGCCGGTGGGTGCTGGCTGCTGGGCGTCGCCACCCGCCGGTGACCCGAGAGGAGGACGGGTCGGGTGGGTCGGGGACCGCCGCGGGTCCGGCGCGGCGCCCCGCTGCCGAGACGGTGCGCGCCGCCCTGGTCCTGCTGCGTCGGCACGCCGGTCCCGCCTACGCAGCTGCCGTCGTCGCGACCCTGGTCAACACCGTCCCGGACATCGCCCGCCAGGTGCTGGTGTGGGACGTCCCTGGCCACGGTCCGGCGCTCGCCGTCGACGTCATCGGGGTGCTGACCGCGACGGTCGCCCAGCTCTGGGTGACCGGGGTGGCGCTGGGCCTGGCCACCGGGGCAGCCGGGCGGGGACGCCGCTGCTGGTCCGGTGCCCTCGGGCGGGGCGCCCGGACGGCGTGGCGTGCGGTACGCCGTGCGCCGGCCGCGGTGCTGGCCGGGGTGGTCGGGGGCGGCGCGCTCTCGGCGTTGCTCACCCTCCCGGCGTCGGTGGCAGCGCTGGGGGTCGACCGGGTGGTCGGTCCGCTGGACGCGCCCGCCGTGGGTGCCTTCGCGGTCGCCGCGGTCAGCGACGTGGTGGCCAGCGCCGTCACGCTGCCGTTCCTGGCGTTCGTGCTGGTGCTCGCCGCCGGGCACCCGGGCGTCGGACGCGGCACGCACGGGCCCGCCGGGGACGTGCCGTCCGTGACACGGTTCGAGCCCCCGGTGGACGGGGCACGGGATCGACATGAGTGACCCCTGGGCGACCACCCGTCTGTCGATCGGATCGCTGTCGATGTGGCTGGGCACCGTCGCGCTCTTCGCGCCCCGCCGGATGGCCCGCCTGCTCGGCGTGGACGCCCGGGCGACGCACCGCGACCGCGCGTTACCGCTGCTCGTCCGCCTCGTCGCCGCACGCAACATCGCGATGGGCGCCGCGCTGCTGGCCAGCCCCCCGCCGCAGGCCCGGCGCACCACCGAGGTGACCCTGCTGCTGACCTCGGTCGACGCGGCGGCCGTCCTGGTGGCGACCCGCGGCGGAGACACCAAGGCGCGCAGCGCCGTGCTGTCCACGCTGGTCCTGGCGACGTCGGCGGCCGGTTGGCTGCACTGGCACCGCGACTGAGCGACCGGCACCGAGACAGCCCCGACCCGTCTCAGGCCCACGGCAGCAGTCGCACCCGGGGTGGTTGCAGCAGGCTCAGCGGGTCCAGGTACACCTCGCCCCGTCGTAGCCCCCAGTGCAGGCACGCGACGACCGGGCAGCCCAGGTGTCCGGCGACGAGGGTGCCCAGCGGGGAACCACGCACGACGACCTGGCCGGCCGCCACCACCGGCGTCACCGGCTCGTACGTGGTCCGCAGCCCGCCCGGGTGGTCGACGCTGACCACCGGTCGGCCGGCGACCACGCCGGCGAAGACCACCACCCCGGCGCCGGCGGCGAACACCGCGTCACCGGGCGAGGCCCCCAGGTCCGCGCCGCGGTGGCCGGGCCCGTAGCGGGTGACCGACGGGTCGAAGGGCCGGGTGACCGGGGGAGTCCCGGCCACCGGCCAACCGAACGACCCGGTCGGGGCCGCGACGGTCGGGGCCGCGGGGGTCGGCTCCGCGTGGGCGGGTGAGCTGGGTAGCACGAGGAGGACGAGCAGCAGGGCGAGCCACCGGCGGGGGCGTCGGGAGAGCGGGCGGCGTGTCACCCCGGCAGCGTCGATCATCGGCAGCCCCTGCGGTGCGCGACGGTGGGTCTGTGGACGGGCGCCCGTCCTGTGGAGGACCGGCGGGGGAGCCCAGCCGGGAGGGCGTAGGATCACCCGTGCGACTGGCTTCCGGGCCGGTCGACTTCGCGCGTCCCCCACCCACCGCTACGCGGTGGGGCGGATGCCACCTCGGTCCCGCCCAGCGGGGGAGTGGCCCGCCGGGACGCCAGGGCGGTGCACCACCCGGTGCCCGCGACAACCGAGAGCGCGGTTGGTCCGGCCGGACGGCCGGGTCCCGCGCGCGCATACAGAGAGGCGGCGCCACGTGGCAGTCGTCAGCATGAAGAACCTGCTCGACAGCGGGGTCCACTTCGGGCACCAGACCCGTCGCTGGAACCCGAAGATGAAGCGCTTCATCTTCACCGAGCGCAACGGCATCTACATCATCGACATCCAGCAGACGCTGGGTTACATCGACCAGGCCTACGAGTTCGTGAAGCAGACCGTCGCCCACGGCGGTTCGATCATGTTCATCGGGACCAAGCGCCAGGCGCAGGAGGTCATCGCCGAGCAGGCGACCCGCGTCGGCATGCCCTACGTGAACCAGCGCTGGCTGGGCGGCATGCTCACCAACTTCCAGACGGTCTACAAGCGGCTCGAGCGCCTCAAGGAGCTCGAGGACCTCGAGCAGACCGGTTCTCTGGTCAGCCTCTCCAAGAAGGAGCAGCTGCTCCTCTCCCGTGAGAAGGCCAAGCTGGAGCGCTCGCTCGGTGGCATCCGGGACATGAAGAAGGTCCCGAGCGCGGTCTGGGTCGTCGACACCAAGAAGGAGCACATCGCCGTCGGCGAGGCCCGCAAGCTGGGCATCCCCGTCGTCGCGATCCTCGACACCAACTGCGACCCCGACGAGGTCGACTACAAGATCCCTGGCAACGACGACGCCATCCGTAGCGCCGCCCTGTTGACCCGGGTCATCGCCGACGCCGTCGCCGAGGGCCTGATGGCCCGCTCCGCGGCGCAGGCCAACGCCGGTCGTGGCGAGGACGCCCAGGCGGGCACCGCGGCCGAGCCGCTGGCCGACTGGGAGAAGGAGCTGCTCACCGGTGGCCAGGGCGCCGACGCTGCGGCCCCGGCCGACAGCTCGGTCCCGGCTGACGCCCCCGCCGACGCCGTCACCGAGGCCCCGGCAGCGGTCGAGGCGCCGGCCGCGACCGAGGCTCCGGCAGCGGTCGAGGCCCCCGCCGCCACCGAGGCCCCGGCCCCGGCTTCGGCCGACGCCCCGGCCGACGAGGTCGTCACCGAGGTCGAGCAGGCCCCGAACGCCGGCGAGCCGGCTGCCGAGGCCATCGCGACCGACAGCGCCCCCTCCGCCTGACCCGACGGCGCCGCCCCCTGGTCCCGATGGGACCGGAGGGCGGCGCCTCGGCACGTCTCCAGCACCCCAGAACGGCCCGGCGGCACGAGCAACGCCCGCCGTCGGGACCGACTCAGCACAGAAGAGGAAGTGACATGGCTGCTGTCACAGCGACCGACGTCAAGCGACTCCGCGACGCCACCGGCGCCGGGATGATGGACTGTAAGAAGGCCCTCACCGAGGCCGACGGCGAGTACGACAAGGCCGTCGAGATCCTCCGCGTCAAGGGCGCCAAGGACGTGGGCAAGCGCCTGGAGCGCTCCACCACCAACGGCCTGGTCGTCAGCCGCGACGGCGTGCTGCTCGAGCTCGACTGCGAGACCGACTTCGTCGCCAAGAACAAGGACTTCTCCGCGTTGGCCGAGCGTCTGCTCGAGGTCGTCGTCGCGCAGAAGCCGGCCGACGTGAACGCCCTGCTCGCCGCCGACCTGGACGGCGAGACCGTCGCCCACGTCATCGAGAGCGAGTCCGCCCGGATCGGCGAGAAGCTCGTCCTCGCGCGCTTCGCCGTCTTCGAGGGCACCACCGCGACCTACCTGCACAAGCGGGCCACCGACCTGCCCCCGGCGATCGGTGTCGCGGTGGAGTACTCGGCCGGGTCCCAGGACGCGGCCCGCTCGCTGGCGATGCACATCGCCGCCGCGCGCCCGCGCTACCTGACCCGCGACGAGGTGTCGGCCGAGACCGTCGAGACCGAGCGTCGCGTGGCCGAGCAGACCGCGAAGGAGGAGGGCAAGCCCGAACAGGCGATCGTCAAGATCGTCGAGGGTCGGGTCAACGCCTACTACAAGGACTTCGTGCTCCTGGAGCAGCCGTCCATCACCGAGCCCAAGCGCACGGTGAAGCAGGTCATCGACGAGGCCGGTCTGACCGTGGAGCGGTTCGCCCGCTTCGAGGTCGGCCAGGCCTGAAGAAGGGCCCCCTCCCCCCGCCCACGCTTCGCGCGGGCCGGGTCACTGTGAGGGGGCCGTTCCAGGAACTCACCTCCGGCCCCGTCCCTCCACCCGAGGGGCGGGGCCGGTGGCCTGTCCGCCCGCTGCCCCGCGGCCGGGATGCGGCAGGATCGACCAGACGCCCCCAGCGGTACAGATGAGGACCCCCCGTGACGCAGACCCCGCCGCTCTCGGCACCCACCGCCTTCCGCGCGGCCGACGTCGGAGGCTACGACCGGGTGCTGCTCAAGCTCTCCGGTGAGGCCTTCGGCGGGGGCGGCGTCGGCGTCGACCCGGTGATCATCCGGGACATCGCCGAGCAGCTGGCCGGCGTCGTCGCGCAGGGCACCCAGGTGGCCATCGTCGTCGGCGGCGGCAACTTCTTCCGCGGTGCCGAGCTCTCCCAGGCTGGGATGGACCGCGGGCACGCCGACTACATGGGCATGCTCGGCACGGTGATGAACTGCCTGGCGCTGCAGGACTTCTGCGAGAAGGCCGGCATCGAGACCCGCGTGCAGACCGCGATCACCATGGGCCAGGTCGCCGAGCCCTACATCCCGCGCAAGGCCATGCGGCACCTGGAGAAGGGGCGGCTGGTCATCTTCGGCGCCGGTGCCGGCATGCCCTACTTCTCCACCGACACCGTCGCCGCCCAGCGTGCGCTGGAGATCGAGTGCCAGGTCCTGCTGATGGGCAAGAACGGTGTGGACGGCGTGTACGACGCCGACCCGCGGACGACGCCCACCGCGACCATGTACACCGATCTGGACTACACCACCGTGCTCACCGACTCCCTCGCCGTCGCCGATGCCACCGCGATCAGCCTGTGCATGGACAACCGGATGCCCATCGTGGTCTTCAACCTGCTCCGTGACGGCAACATCGCCCGTGCGGTCGCGGGTGAGAAGATCGGCACGTTGATCAGCCGTCCCGCCTGACCCGGCCCGGCCCAGGGCAGGACGACCCGCACGCTGACCACCCGTCCGCAGCACCGGTCCGGACACCCCGGACCACAGGAGGAGAACACCGTGATCGACGACACCCTGCTCGACGCCGAGGAGCGGATGGACAAGGCCCTCTCCGTCGCCCGCGAGGACCTCGGGTCGGTCCGCACCGGTCGCGCGGCCCCGTCGATGTTCAACCGAATCGTCGTGGACTACTACGGCGCCCTGACCCCGGTGCCGCAGATGGCCTCGATCACCGTGCCCGAGGCCCGGATGGCCGTCATCAAGCCCTACGACTCCGGGCAGCTGCAGGCCATCGAGAAGGCCGTGCGCAACTCCGACCTCGGGGTGAACCCGACCAACGACGGTCAGCTGATCCGGGTGATGTTCCCCCAGCTCACCGAGGAGCGCCGCCGGGACCTGGTCAAGGTTGCCCGCGGGAAGGGCGAGGACGCCAAGATCGCTATCCGCAACGTCCGCCGCCGGGCCAAGGAGGAGCTGGACCGGATCAACAAGGACGGCGAGGCCGGCGAGGACGAGGTGCGGCGCGCCGAGAAGGACCTCGACGATCTGACCGCGCAGCACGTCGCGGGCATCGACGAGGCCATGAAGAACAAGGAAGCCGAGCTTCTCGACGTCTGAGTCGACCACCCCCAGGGACCGCACACATGCCAGCCAGCCCGTCCACGCCGCTCGACCCCGCACCGGGGGACCCCGGGCGTGGGACGGGTCCTGGTCGCGGGGCGGGCTACGCCGAGCCCGACGACACCGGTCGGCTGCCGCTGCTGGACCGGCAGGAGGTGGATCGCGTGACCGACGGTCCGCACACCGAGGACGACGACCGCGCCGGAGTCGACGCTCCCGAGGTGGCCCGCACCGGTGACCTGCCCGAGGTGCCGCCGCCGGCCGCCCCGGTCGGCGCGGAGGAGGACGCCGACGGCCCGCCGCTGACCGCGCGGCCCGGTGCGCTGGGTGCCGAGGCCACCGGGGAGGCCCCCCGCGACACCCCGACCGGGGCGCCGCGGACCCGCCGGGCCGGCCGGGACATGGTCGCCGCGATCAGCGTGGGCCTGGGCCTGGGCGCCGTTGTCCTGGCGACGTTGTTCCTCTACCGGCCGGCCTTCCTCGTCGTCATCGCGCTGGCCGTCGTCATCAGCATCACCGAACTGACCCGCGCGCTGGACGCCGGGGGACACCGCGCGCCGTTGCCGCCCGTGCTGGTCGGCGGGCTGCTGATGATCGGGCTGGCCTGGACCCGGGGGTCCGCCGGGCTGGTCGTGGGCTTCCTGCTGACCGTCTTCGCGGTCCTGCTCTGGCGGCTGGGCGACGGACCCAGCGGGTACCTGCGGGACGCCTCGGCGGCGGTCTTCGTGGCGCTGTACGTGCCGCTGCTGGCCGGGTTCGCCGTTCTGCTGTTGGTACCCGACGACGGCGTCGCCCGGGTGCTGGCCTTCATCGTCACGGTGGTCTGCAGCGACGTCGGCGGGTTCGCCGCCGGTGTGGCGTTCGGTAAGCACCCGTTGGCCCCCTCGGTCAGCCCCAAGAAGTCCTGGGAGGGCCTGGCCGGTTCGGTCGCGGCCTGCGTGCTGGCCGGCGTGCTGCTGATGACGCTGACCTTCCACGGGCCCTGGTGGGGTGGCGTGGCCTTCGGCGTCGCCATGGCGCTGACCGCGACGCTGGGCGACCTGGGCGAGTCGCTGCTCAAGCGCGACCTCGGGATCAAGGACATGGGCACGCTGCTGCCCGGCCACGGCGGTCTGATGGACCGGATGGACTCGTTGCTGCCGGCCGCGGTGGTGTCCTACCTGCTGCTGTCGGCGATCGTCCCTGCCTAGAGCGCAGGCAGGTCGCCGGCGCCGCGCGGGCGGGGCCAGCGGACGACCGCGGTGACTGCGGCCACCGGCAGCGGCCCGTACAGGTGCGGGAAGACCATGCTCGCCGGGTCACCGGGCACCCCGGGCTCCCAACGGACCTCGGCGTCGAGCAGGTCCTCGTCCAGCACCAGCAGCAGCAGGTCGTCGGTGTGGTCGAAGAGCCGCTGCGCGGGCAGGTGCACCTGCTCGGGCGTCGACAGGTGCACGAAGCCGACGGAAGGCAGCGGGTGCACGACGCCCGCGGTCTGCGCGGTGGACCAGTCGGTGGAGGTGGCGAGGTGGAGCAGCACGCGGTCTGTCTACCGCGTGCGAGGCTCGAGCGCGTGACGCCCCCGCCCGACGACGAGGCCGGTCCCACCGAGTGGGGCACGTCGGTCGGCGTCGGACCGTGGGCGGGCCCGTGGCCCGAGGACCCGCGGTACGACCCGGAGCTGCTGGCCGCCGGCGACCGGCGCAACGTCGTGGACCGTTACCGGTACTGGACGATGGCCGCGATCGTGGCCGACCTGGACACCCGTCGACACCCCTTCCACGTGGCGATCGAGAACTTCGGGCACGACCTGAACATCGGGACCGTCGTCCGGACGGCGAACGCCTTCCTGGCCGCCGAGGTGCACGTGGTCGGACGGCGCCGCTGGAACCGGCGCGGCGCGATGGTCACCGACCGGTACCAGCACCTGCGCCACCACTCCGACATCGGCTGCCTGCTCGCCTTCGCCGCCTGGGAGGGCCTGACCGTGGTCGCCGTCGACAACGGCCCGGGTGCGGTACCGCTGGAGACCGCCGACCTGCCCGCCCGCTGCGTGCTGGTGTTCGGCGAGGAGGGCCCGGGCCTGACCCCCGAGGCGCGCGCCGGTGCCGACCTGACGGTCTCGATCAGCCAGTACGGGTCCACCCGGTCGCTGAACGCCGGGGTCGCGGCCGGCATCGCCATGCACGGCTGGGTCCGGCAGCACGCCACGCCCGTGGTGGCCGGCGCGGGCGAGAGCTGACAGCTGGCGGGCGACCCGCTCGGCAATGACCCGTCGTCGCGCCTCCCGGGGCTGCCCGTCGGTGGTCGGCAGCATGGCCGGGTGCGCTGCCGGGTCCGGTGCACGCGAGGACGCCGCGGCCCGCGAGGAGGACGTCGTGGACCCGCGTGAGCAGACCGGCTGGGACGCGTCCTGGCTGCCGGACTGGGTGAGTGAGAAGCCGCCCGCAGTGCGGACGCCCGACGTCGAGCCCCGACGGGCGGGGCTGGGCCGGGTGCTGGTCGCCGTCGGTGCGGCCACGGTCGTCGTGGTCGCTGCGCTGCTGGCGTCGATCGGGTCCAGCCCGGCGTCCGGACCGGCCACCGCAGCGAGCGCGCTGGAGGCCGGCGTCGACGTCGCGCCCGCGGCCGTGCCGCTGGCCGCGGGCGCCGCGGCGCCGGCGCCGACCTCCGACGTCGTCGCCGTGCAGGGCCCCGCGGTGGCGCCGCCACCGCGGACCGCCGGGATGGGTCCGGGGACGGTGTTCCCGCTTCCGGCGACGGTGCCCAGGTCGTCCCCGCCGGCGCGCTCGACGGTGGCGCCCGTCCCGGTGGTGGTCACCTCTGTGGTGGTCACCTCTGTGGCGGTCATCTCCGAGGCGCCGGCCGACGAGTCGGTGGGACCCGTGCCGGTCGTCGACCCTGCAGCCGTGACCACCACCGTGACCAGCGAGCCCACCGTGACCAGCGAGCCGACCGGGAGCAGTGAGCCGACCGGGAGCAGTGAGCCGACCGGGAGCAGTGAGCCGACCGGGAGCAGTGAGCCGACCGGGAGCACGATCACCGCCG
>JBBSVA010000054.1:0-21417 GCA_038233915.1 Mycobacteriales bacterium
GACGAGGGAGTCCAGGTGCCGGCGGACGGCGGCCGGGGAGACCCCCAGGCGGGTGGACAGCTCGGTGGCGGTCTGCGCGCCGTGCTCCAGCAACAGGCCCGTCACGCGGTCCCGGGTGCGCCCGTCATCGGCGGGTGCCGACGTGCGGACGGCCGGTGCCGCGTGCGATTCCACAACACGATTGTGTCCTTATTCCGGGAGCCCGCAAGCAAGGCCGCCCTTACCCACGGGCCCTTCGTCGCCCGGGACGACGTCGCCCGGGACGACGTCGCCCGGGACGACGCCGCCCGGCCGGTGCCCGCCGACGGCCACCTACGCTGGACCCGTGCCGGTCTCCTCTGCCGTCGTCAGCCGCGTCGCTCTCGCCAACGTCGTCGCCAACGGCCTCATCGTGGTCACCGGGGGCGCGGTCCGGCTCACCGGGTCCGGCCTCGGCTGCCCGACCTGGCCCGAGTGCACCGACGGGTCGATCACGCCCACCGCCGAGCTCGCCGGTCACGGCGTCATCGAGTTCGCCAACCGGTTGCTGACCTTCGTCGTCGCCGTGGTCGCCATCGCCACCGTCGTGGTGGTCTGGCGTTCGGCCCGCCGCGAGCTGCGCCGCTGGGCGGTGGCCAGCTTCCTGGGCATCCCGGCGCAGGCCCTGCTGGGCGGGGTCACCGTGCTGACCGGGCTCAACCCGTGGACGGTCGCCGCGCACTTCCTGCTGTCGATGGTGCTGGTCGTCGTCGCGACGACGTTGTGGCTGCGCTCCCGGGAACCCGGGGTGGGCCAGCTGCTGGTGCGGCGTCCGATCGCACTGCTGGTGACCGGGATCGCCGTGACCGTGGCCGCTGTCCAGGTCTTCGGCACCGTCGTCACCGGCTCGGGGCCGCACAGCGGTGACCCGGCGGCCGGCCGCACCGGCTTCGACCCGGAGCTGGTCAGCCAACTGCACGCCGACGTCGTCTTCCTGCTGATCGGGCTGACCGTCGCGCTGCTGGTGGCCCTGTACGCCACCGATTCCCCCGGCCGCGTCCGCCGAGCCGCCCGCGACCTGCTGATCATCGAGCTGGCCCAGGGGGTCATCGGCTACGTGCAGTACTTCACCGGCCTGCCCGTCGTGCTGGTCCTGCTGCACATGGCCGGCGCTGTGCTGATCTCGGCCTACACCGCTCGTCTGCTCTGGGCCGTCCGCGGCCCAGCGAGCGAGGTCCCGGCCGACGCCCCGGCCGAGCCCCTCGCCGCCGCCCGGTAAAGACCCAGCTCGATCCCGCACGCACCAGGCGGCCAGGAGGAACAGGTCCTGCGGGCAGCGCGGGCCGAGATCATCGCGACTCCTGCGCGCACGAGGACGCCGACCGCGACGACGCCCACCGCGACGACGCATCTCCTGCCCCTGAAAAGGCCGGCTCGTGCCCCAGCTGCCGACCCGACCCTGAGCGGCCCGGCGGGACACCCCCGAGCGCAGTGCTACAGCAACACGTCGACGACCAACGCGATCGACAGCAACGTCATGTAGGTGATCGACACCGAGAACAGCCGCATCGGACGCTCGGCCCCGCCGGACGTGATCCGGCCCAGCCAGGTGTGTGTCTCGGCGACGAACCAGGCCCCGAGGCCGAGGCTGGCGACGAGGGTGATCGGGCCCAGGGCGGGGGTCACCGGCACCATCAGCAGGGAGACGGCGAGCGTGCCCCAGGCCCAGGCGACGGACTGCCGGCCCACGCTCACCGCCCCGGAGACGACGGTGAGCATCGGCACGCCGGCCCGGAAGTAGTCGTAGCGGTAGCGGCTGGCGAGTGCGTAGAAGTGCGGCATCTGCCAGCAGAAGACGATCCCGAAGAAGACCACGGCCGGCCAGGACAGCGACCCGGTGACGGCGGCCCAGCCGATGAGCACGGGCGCGGCCCCGGGCAGCCCACCGAAGACCGTGTTGTGCTTGGTCCGGCGCTTCAGGACCATCGTGTAGAGCACCGAGTAGGCCAGTACGGCGGCCGCGGCGAGTGCGGTGGCCAGCGGCGTGGTGAACACCCCGAGGACGACGAGCGAGACCCAGGCCAGCAGCACGCCGAACAGCAGCGCCGCCCGCGGGGCGATGACGCCGCTGGGGATCGGCCGGTTCCGGGTGCGGGACATCAGCCTGTCGATGTCCCGGTCGTACCAGCAGTTGATCGTGTTGGCCGCACCCGCGGCGAGCATTCCGCCGACCAGCGTGGCGACGACGAGGCCGGTGCCCGGCCAGCCGCCGGCGGCCAGCATCATCGCCGGCAGCGTGGTGACCAGCAACAGCTCGACGAGCTTGGGCTTGGTCAGCGACACGTAGGCCCCGACGAGGGCCAGCGGCGAGGTGCGGGTCGCCGTCGTCGCGCGCTCGGCGATCGCCGTCACCAGGCTGCCCTGGAGGCGACCGGGAGACCCGGCCCGGACAGGGCGCTCGACGAGCAGGGCAGCACCAAGGGGATCCAACCACTTCGGCCGGGGGCGGGGGTTCACCGCATGGTAGCCCGGGAGCCCCTCGGGAACACCTGGCTACCACTAGGGTTGATCACGTTGATGCTGCGCGCGCAGCGGGTCGGGCCCAGGTCGGCGACGACGCCGACGACGGCCGCCCACCGTCCCCCGCGGGATGGCAGGCCAAGGCAGACCACCCGTCGACACGCACCGTCGTCAGTCCGGGGTGGCGGCACCACTGCTGCCCCCCGACGGTCAGGCGAACGACCGACCCCGAGGAGCACGAGCCAGATGGCAGACAAGAGCACCGAGTCCGAGGCACCGGCCGAGGCCGCCTCCGACACCCCCACGGGATCCCCCGCGCAGCCGAACCCCACGCTGCCCGACGGCTTCACCGACCTGGACCGCAGGGCGATCGACACCGCCCGGGTGCTCGCCATGGACGCCGTGCAGAAGACCGGCAACGGCCACCCCGGCACGGCGATGAGCCTGGCCCCGCTGGCCTACCTGCTCTTCCAGAAGTGGCTCAAGCACGACCCCAGCGACCCGAACTGGGTCGCCCGCGACCGCTTCGTGCTGTCGCCGGGTCACACCGCCCTGACGCTGTACACCCAGCTCTACTTCTCCGGCTACGGCCTCGAGGTGGAGGACCTGGCCGCGTTGCGCACCTGGGGCTCGAAGACCCCGGGCCACCCCGAGGTCGGGCACACGACCGGTGTGGAGACCACCACCGGGCCGCTGGGCCAGGGCGTCGGCAACGCGGTGGGCATGGCCATGGCCGCCCGTCGCGAGCGCGGCATCTGGGACCCGACGTCGGACCCGTCCGCGGACAACCTCTTCGACCACACCATCTGGGCCGTCGCCTCCGACGGTGACATGGAGGAGGGCATCTCCGGCGAGGCCGCCTCGCTGGCCGGCACCCAGCAGCTGGGCAACCTCGTGCTGGTCTACGACGACAACCAGATCTCGATCGAGGACGACACGACCATCGCCTTCACCGAGGACGTCGGCAAGCGCTTCGAGGCCTACGGCTGGCACGTGCAGCACGTCGCCGACGGCGAGGACCTCGCCTCTGTCGACACCGCGCTGGCCGCGGCCAGGGCCGAGAAGGGCCGACCCTCGCTCATCGTGCTGCGCACAATCATCGCCTGGCCCTCGCCGAACAAGCAGAACACCGGTGCCGCGCACGGCTCCGCACTGGGCGAGGACGAGGTGGCCGCCACCAAGGAGGTCCTCGGGTTCGACCCGGCGAAGACTTTCGACGTGGCCCCCGAGGTCATCGAGCACGCCCGCAAGGTCGTCGACCGGGGCCGCGCGGCACATGCCGAGTGGCAGCCGGCCTTCGACGCCTGGTACACCGCCAACCCCGACCAGGCCGCCCTGTTCGACCGGATGCGCACCCGCACGCTGCCCGCAGGCTGGGCCGACGCGCTGCCGACGTTCGACGCCGACCCCAAGGGCATCGCCACCCGCAAGGCCTCCGGTGCGGTGCTCGCCGCCCTGTACCCGGCGATTCCCGAGCTGTGGGGCGGGTCGGCCGACCTGGCCGAGTCCAACAACACCGCCGTCGAGGGTGAGCCCTCGTTCCTGCCGGCCAGCAAGCAGACCAAGATGTGGAGCGGTGGGCCCTACGGCCGCACCCTGCACTTCGGGATCCGCGAGCACGCCATGGGCTCGATCATGAACGGCATCGCCCTGCACGGCGGCACCCGCGTGTACGGCGGCACGTTCCTGACGTTCTCGGACTACATGCGCCCCGCCGTCCGGCTCGCCGCACTCATGCAGCTGCCGGTGACCTACGTCTGGACGCACGACTCGATCGGCCTGGGCGAGGACGGCCCGACGCACCAGCCGATCGAGCACCTGGCCGCACTGCGCGCGATGATCGGCCTGGACGTCGTCCGGCCCGCCGACGCCAACGAGACCGCCGTCGCATGGCGAACGATCCTCGAGCACGACGACCGCCCGGCCGGCATCATCCTGTCCCGGCAGAACCTGCCGATCGTGGACCGCTCCGTCTTCAGCTCGGCCGAGG
Source organism: Mycobacteriales bacterium (assembly GCA_038233915.1). Taxonomy (GTDB): domain Bacteria; phylum Actinomycetota; class Actinomycetes; order Mycobacteriales; family Geodermatophilaceae; genus Klenkia. Next base: position 4,469 of record JBBSVA010000054.1, read on the forward strand.
GCACCGCGAAGGGCGCCTACGTGCTGGCCGAGGCCAGCACCGGCACCCCCGAGGTGATCCTGATGAGCACCGGCTCCGAGGTGCAGATCGCCGTCGCCGCGCGCGAGCAGCTCGAGGCCGCGGGCACCCCGACCCGGGTGGTCTCGATCCCGTGCCAGGAGTGGTTCGCCGAGCAGGACCAGGCCTACCGCGACGAGGTCTTCCCGCCATCCGTCCGGGCCCGGGTCAGCATCGAGGCAGCCATCGCCATGGGCTGGCGCGAGTTCGTCGGCGACGCCGGCGCGATCATCGCGCTGGACCACTACGGCGCCAGTGCCCCGTACACGAAGCTCTACGAGGAGTTCGGGCTCACCGCCGAGGCGGTCGTCTCGGCCGCCCGCGAGAGCCTGCAGGCCGTCGCCGCGAACGCCGGCCCGGCCTCGGGCTCCGACGTCATCGGCGGCCTGCACACCCGCACCGCCGACCAGTGACCCCCGCACCAGCACCTCGAGAAGGGCATGACATGACTCAGAACGAGAACCTGGCCAAGCTGTCGGAGGCGGGTGTCGCCGTCTGGCTCGACGACCTGTCCCGCGACCGGATCCGCTCCGGCAACCTGCAGTCCCTGGTCGACGAGCGCTCCGTCGTCGGCGTGACCACGAATCCCTCCATCTTCGCGGCCGCCATCAGCGGTTCGGAGTCCTACGACGACCAGCTGCACGCCATGGCCGTCCGTGGGATCAGCGTGGAGGAGGCGCTGCGGACCATCACCGCAGCCGATGTCCGGGACGCCTGCGACCTGTTCGCGCCGGTCGCGGCCCGCACCGGCCGGGACGGCCGCGTCTCCCTCGAGGTCGCCCCCGGGCTGGCACACGAGACCGACGCGACCGCCGCCGAGGCCGCCCACCTGTGGTGGCTGGTCGACCGCCCCAACCTCTTCATCAAGATCCCGGCCACCGTCGAGGGCCTGCCCGCGATCACCGAGACGATCGCCAACGGGATCAGCGTCAACGTCACGTTGATCTTCAGCTTCGAGCGTTACGAGGCCGTCCTGGAGGCCTACCTGGCCGGCCTGGAGAAGCGTGCCGAGGACGCCGACGCGAGCTTCGAGGGCATCGAGAGCGTCGCGTCCTTCTTCGTGTCGCGGGTGGACACCGAGATCGACAAGCGCCTGGACGACGCCGGGGCGGACGCCTCGCTCAAGGGCAAGGCCGGCGTCGCCAACGCTCAGCTCGCCTACCAGGCCTACGAGAAGGTCTTCTCCTCCGACCGCTGGAAGGCCCTCGAGGCGCGCGGCGCGAGCAAGCAGCGCCCGCTGTGGGCCTCGACCGGGGTCAAGAACCCCGATTACAGCGACACGCTCTACCTGTCCGAGCTGGTCGCCCCCGACACCGTGAACACGATGCCGGAGAAGACGATGCAGGCCTTTGCCGACCACGGCCAGGTCGGTCGCCCGGTCACCGAGACCTACGCGGACGCCGCGGCGGTCATGCAGTCGGTCTCCGACGCCGGCATCGACCTGGTCGACGTCTTCCGGGTGCTGGAGGAGGAGGGCGTGCAGAAGTTCAGCGACGCCTGGGACGAGCTGACCACCTCGGTGCAGGAGCAGCTGCAGGACAAGAAGTAGCCGGACCCTCCCGTCCTCCCACCCCACACGGTCGGAGGGCGGGAGGATCCCACCCGGGGGCCGGTGCACCGCCGCGCCGTCCCCCGGAGCACACCCCACTCCGCCTCACCCGAGGGACCCATGACCCCCAACCCGTTGCGTGACCCGAGGGACCGGCGGCTGCCCCGGGTCCCGGAACCCTGTGCCCTGGTCGTCTTCGGCATCACCGGAGACCTGGCCCGCAAGAAGTTGTTGCCGGCCGTCTACGACCTGGCCAACCGCGGCCTCCTCCCCACCAACTTCGCGTTGCTGGGCTTCGCCCGCCGCGACTGGGACGACGTCGACTTCGCCGAGCTCTCCCGCTCGGCAGCCCAGGAGCACGCCCGCACCCCGTGGCGCGAGGAGGTCTGGGAGCGGCTGGCCCACTCGGTCCGCTTCGTCCAGGGCTCCTTCGACGACGACGACGCCTTCGACGAGTTGGCCCGCACCCTGGACGAGCTCGAGGGCACCCACGGCATCGGCGGCAACGCCGCGTTCTACCTCTCCATCCCGCCCAGCCTGTTCCCCGTCGTGCTCAAGCAGATGCAGCGCACGGGGATGGCCGAGAGCACCCAGGACCGCTGGCGCCGGGTCGTCGTGGAGAAGCCGTTCGGCACCGACCTGCCCTCCAGCCGCGAGCTGAACCAACTGGTCGACTCGGTCTTCACCGCCGACGACGTCTTCCGGATCGACCACTACCTGGGCAAGGAGACGGTCCAGAACCTGCTGGCGCTGCGCTTCGCGAACACCCTCTTCGAGCCTGTCTGGAACGGTGCGCACGTCGATTCCGTGCAGATCACCATGGCCGAGGACGTCGGCATCGGCGGCCGTGCCGAGTTCTACGAGCGCACCGGCGCCGCCCGCGACGTGCTGCAGAACCACCTGCTCCAACTGCTGGCGCTCACCGCGATGGAGGAGCCGGTCGAATTCTCCGCGGAGGAGATCCGCACCGAGAAGCTGAAGGTGCTGCGGGCGGTCTCGCTGCCCAAGGACATGGAGCGCTTCGCCGTCCGCGGCCAGTACGAGCAGGGTTGGTTGGCCGGCCAGCGGGCCATCGGCTACCGGCAGGAGGAGAAGGTCTCCCCGGACTCCACCACCGAGACCTACGCCGCCGTCCGACTGGGGGTGGAGACCCGCCGCTGGGCCGGGGTGCCGTTCTACCTGCGCACCGGCAAGCGGCTCCCCCGCCGGGTCACCGAGATCGCGCTGTCCTTCCAGCGGGCGCCGCACCTGCCCTTCGCCGAGACCGACACCGAGGAGCTGGGCCACAACCAGCTCGTCATCCGGGTGCAGCCCGACGAGGGCGTGACGCTCAAGTTCGGGTCGAAGGTGCCGGGCAGCGTGATGGAGGTCCGCGACGTGTCGATGGACTTCCTCTACGGCGAGCAGTTCACCGAGGCCTCCCCCGAGGCCTACGAACGACTGCTGCTGGACGTGCTGCTCGGCGATGCCACGCTCTTCCCGCGCAACGCCGAGGTCGAGGCCTCCTGGGCCGTCATCGACCCGCTGGAGGAGTACTGGGCCAGCACCACGCCCTTCTCCTACCGGGCCGGCGAGTGGGGCCCGCGGGCCGCCGACGAGATGCTGGCCTCCGAGGGCCGCGCGTGGCGACGACCGTGACCGGTGACCGCACCGCCCCCGTGACAGCCTCGCCCAACCCCGTGGAGACCCGCTCGTGAGCACCCTCTGGGACACCAACGGCTCGGCCATCGTCAAGGAGCTCGCTGCCCAGCGGCGCACCGGCGGTGCCGTGATGAGCGGCGTCGCGCTGACCCTGGTCGTCATCGCCGATGAGGGCCGGGTGGTCGAGGCCGAGGCCGCCGCGGCCGCCGCAGCCGAGGTTCACCCCTGCCGACTGCTGGTCGTCGTCCGGCGGCAGGTCGCCGCCCCCGCCCCCCGGCTCGACGCCGAGGTGCTGATCGGTGGCCGACTCGGCCCGGGCGAGGCCGTCGTCATGCGGATGTACGGGCGGCTCGGGCTGCACGCCGAGTCCGTCGTGCTGCCGCTGCTGGCCGCCGACGCGCCCGTCGTCACCTGGTGGCACGCCGAGCCGCCGGACCGGATCGAGACCGACGCCCTGGGCGTGATCGCCGGCCGCCGGGTCACCGACAGCTCGATGGCCGGCGACCCGGTCACCGCCCTGCGAACCCGGGCCGAGGACTTCACCCCCGGTGACACCGACCTGGCGTGGACCCGCAGCACGCCGTGGCGCTCCACGCTGGCCTCCACCCTGGACGCCGTCGTGGGCCGCCGGGGTGGCCCCGTGCAGGTGCTCGGCGGGCACCTGCTGGGCGACCCGGAGAACCCGACCGCGCAGCTGGTGGCCGGCTGGATCAGCTCGCGCTGCGGCTGTCCGGTCGAGCTCGAGCCCAGCACGCGCAAGGCGGGGGCCCGCGGCATCGACACCGTCGTGCTCCGGCTGGACCAGGACGAGGAGGTCCGGCTGCAGGACGACCGCAAGGGCGGCGCCGTCATCAGCCAGCCCTACCGGCCGGACTCCGTCGTCGCGCTGCCCGACCGGTCGCTCGGTGAGCTGCTGGGCGAGGAGATGCGCCGATTGGACACCGACGAGCCGTACCGCGAGGCCCTGGAGGCCGCCAGCGGCGTCACCGGCCTGGCCCGGCGACCGCTCACCCGTGAGCACCACTGGTTCGACCCGATGAGCCCGGTCGTGCCGCCGACCCCGCAGGTGCCCGACGACTCCACCGGGGACGACGAGGTCGCCGAGACCGGTACCACCGGCGACGACGACGGTGGGGACGACCTGCCGACCGAGGAGGCGGGCTCGTGAGCCAGGAGTCCCCCGGCGAGCAGATCGACGACGCGCTGGCCTCGGCCGGCCTGCCGACCCCGGACGTGGTGGTCGAGCCCGACGCCGAGCAGCTGGCCCGCTCGGTGGCCGCGGCCCTGGTGGCCCGTCTCGCAGCGGCCCAGGCCGTGCACGGCACCGCCTCGGTGGTGCTCACCGGCGGCGGGATCGGCACCGCGGTGCTGCAGCAGGTGGCCGCGCTGGCTGCGGAGCCGGAGCAGGCCGTCCTCGACTGGGCAACGATCGACGTGTGGTGGGGCGACGAGCGCTGGCTGCCCGCCGACGACGCCGAGCGCAACGAGAAGGGCGCCCGGGACGCGCTGCTGGACGCCGTCGGCGTGCCGGCGCAGCGGGTGCACGCCATCCCGGCGTCCGACGCGGGCTTCGCCGGGCCCGAGGACGCCGCCGCGGCCTACGCCGCCGAGCTGGCCGCGGCCGGGGACGGCGACGTGCCGCGGATCGACGTGCTGATGCTGGGTGTGGGCGGGGAGGGCCACGTGGCCTCGATCTTCCCGAACTCCCCCGCCGCCCGGGACCACCGCACCGTCGTCGCCGTGCGGGACTGCCCGAAGCCGCCGCCGACCCGGGTCAGCCTGGGCTTCGCGACGATCAACACCGCCGAGGAGGTCTGGCTGCTGGCCTCCGGCCAGCCCAAGGCCGAGGCAGTGGCCCGGGCACTGTCCGGTGGGGTCACCGGGGTCGAGCTGCCGGCCGCCGGGGTGCACGGCACCCGGGCGACCCGCTGGCTGCTGGACACCGAGGCCGCCGCACAGCTGCCCCGCTGAGACGCCGACGGCCCGGCACCCCTCGTGGGTGCCGGGCCGTCGGGTGTCCGCTCAGGCGCCGCGGCGGGCCCGCAGTCGAGTCAGCGCCTCCTCGAGGAGGGCGTCGCCGTCGGCATCGCTGCGGCGCTCCCGCACGTAGGCGAGGTGCGTCTTGTAGGGCTCGTTGCGCGGGGCGGGCGGCGGGTTCTGCTCGTCCTGCCCGGCCGGGAGCCCGCAGCGCGGGCAGTCCCAGGTCTCGGGGACCTCCACGTCGCACGCGAAGGCGATGCGGGTGTCGTGCTTGTTCGCACACCAGAACGCCACCCGGGTGCGTGGAGCGGACTCACCCCGCTCCGACTCCCCCATCGGACCTGCTCCGACCCGGCTCCCCCGGATCGCGTTTCCACCAGCCACGAGCGCGCCCCCTGCCATCGATCCCGGACACCTTGTCAGCGTCCCCCGTGATCCCCGCTGGGCGCAGTGTAGGCGCTCTCAGACACTCCTCAGGTCACCGATCGGTCACCGTTCTCGCAGGTCAGACGGGTGGCGCGCGACCAGATCGGGCACATCGGACCGGCGGGGTCCGGTTCGTGGTCGGCGCCGCGGGTCGGCTGGTCGTCGTGCGGGGCGGCCGGGGCGGCTGCCCCGGGCGGCTCAGACTTTGAGCAGGATGCCGAGCGCGACGATGCAGACGGTCCACACGGCGCCGGTGAAGACGGTCAGCCGGTTGAGGTTCTTCTCCACCACGGAGGACCCGGACAGCGACGACGAGGCCGCGCCACCGAACATCGAGGACAGACCGCCGCCCTTGCCGCGGTGCAGCAGGATCAGCACGATCAGCAGCAGGCTGGTCAGGGCCAGCAGCACGTTGAGCACGATCTCGATCACGGTCATCTCCTGTCCCGTTGCGCACGGGGTCCGTCAGTCACCCCGGGGTCGGGCGGGGAGTCGGGCTGCAGCAGACGCCGAGCCACTCGACGTCCCAGCCTATCCGACGCCGCCTCGGACCTCCGCTCAGTCCGTGCCGACACCCGCCGTAGCCACGTCGTAACCGCCGTAGGGCTGCATCACGACGCCGTTGCGCAGCCGCTGACCGGCCAGTAGCTGGACCCGGCTCTCCGCCAGCGGCACGTAGGCGGCGGTGGCCAGCGCCGCCTGGGCGACCTGCCGCCACGCCTCCTGCGCCGCGGCCGCGTCGGGAGCGGCCACGGCCGCGTCCACCAGGCCGTTGACCCCCGGGTCGTCGAGCAGCGCGTAGTTAGCGTTGCCGGCGACCTCGGTGATCGCGCGGCCGTCGACCAGCGGCTGAAGGAAGGACGCCGGGGTCGGGAGGTCCGCGGTCGTCGTGGCCAGCACGATGCCGTAGGCACCGGCCGCGCCCGGTGTGCCGATGCCGGTCGTGTAGTAGCTGGCCGGGTCCAGGGGCGCCAAGGTGACCGTGATGCCGACCTGCGCGAGCTCGGTGACCACCTCCTCGGCGACCGCCACGCTCATCGGCACGTCGGCCACGGCCATCGTGGTGGCGAACCCGCCGGGCTGCCCGCACGCGGCCAGCGACGACCGGGCCGCGTCGAGGTCGGGCTGCGGGTCGGGGTCGGTGGGCCCGTCGCCGAGCGCACGGGGCCACAGCTGCGAGGTCCGCACGGCGCTGCCGGCTCCACCGAGTGCGTCCTGCACGGCGGCGCGGTCCACGACGGCGGCCACGGCCGCTCGGCAGGCCACGTCGTCCATCGGCGCGACGGTGGGCGGCATGGCCAGCATCCGGACCGAGCCGGTGGTGACGTCATCGACCCGGTCGACCAGGTCGTCGGTGTCGGCGAACCGGTTGGTGGTGACCTCCTGGACTCCTGTGCCCGACACGTCGGCGTCGGCGGAGCCGGCCAGCAACGCCTGGTCCCGCTCCAGCCCCGACAACCCGGTCCGGACGACCACCTGGTCCGGCAGCGCCGTCCGGACGTCGTCGCTCGCCTGGTCCCAGGCCGGGTTGCGGTCCAGCACGATGCCGGTCTCGGCGTCGACCGAGGTGATCGCGTAGGGCCCGGAGGACACCGGGTCGGCGGCGTAGCCGGCCCCGGTGTCGGACTCGATCGGCACCGGGCTGGAGGACGGCAACGCCAGCAGGAAGGGGAAGTCCGGGTCGGGCCGGGACAGCGTGAAGACGATGGTGGCGTCGTCCGGGGTGGCGATGGAGGCCAGCCCCAGCTTGTCCGGGGTCTCGTCCTGGTAGGGCCCGGCGTACTGGCTGGTGGGGTCCAGCAGGTCCAGCACGTCGTTGGGGCCGCCGCTGATCACGTCGACGGCGAAGGACCGCTCGATGCCGTACTTGACGTCCCGGCTGGTGATCGCGCGGCCGGTCTCGAAGGTGCTCCCGGGGCGCAGTGTGAACGTCCAGGTCGTCCCGCCATCGGTCGTCGTCCCGGGGCCGTCGGCGAGGTCCGGAACGAGCTCGTCGGTGCGGCCGGGCTCGGAGGAGTAGGTGACCAGGGTGCGCACGTAGAGCCGCATGAGGTTCCAGACACCGGGCACGTAGGAACGCTGCGGGTCCAGGTTGTCGACCTCGCCGGTGACCAGCCGGAGCGTGCCCCCGGCCTCGGCCGAGGCCGCCCGGACGCCGTCGACCCCGCCGTCGGCGGACCCGCCCTGGGTGGGCACCGCGACCTCGGAGGTGATCTCGCTGCTGCACCCGGCGAGCAGGGCCACCAGCAGCGCGACCGCGACCCGGTGGCTCCCCCGACGCCGGCGGGGCGCCACACCGGGGGGCCCGGTGCGGCGCCCCGTCAGGGTGCTGCGGTGCGTGCTGGTGGTACGTCCGATCACGGGAACAGCTGTCCTCCGGGTGGCTGGCCGGCCACCCGGTGAGGGGTCAGCGGCTGTCGGCTGCGGTGCGGCAGATGGCGGAGAACTCGTCGGCGTCCAGGCTCGCGCCACCGACCAGTGCCCCGTCGACGTCCGGTCCGGCGAGGATGGCGGCGGTGTTACCCGCCTTCACCGAACCCCCGTACAGGATACGGACGACGTCCGCCGTCTCCGGTCCGAAACGCTCGGCGAGCCGGATCCGAACCGCCCCGCACACCTCCTGAGCGTCCTCGGGGGTGGCGACCTCGCCGGTCCCGATCGCCCAGACCGGCTCGTAGGCGACAACCACACCGGCGACCTGCTCGGCGGTCAGGCCCTCCAGTGCGGCGTCGAGCTGCGCCGTGGTGTGCGCGACGTGCTCACCGGCCTTGCGGACCTCGAGCACCTCGCCCACGCACAGCACCGGGACCAGGCGGTGCCGCAGCGCGGCCCGCACCTTGCTCGCCACGACCTCGTCGGTCTCGGCGTGCAGGGCCCGGCGCTCGGAGTGCCCGACGACCACGTAGGTGCAGCCCAGGGCGGCCAGCTGGGATCCGCTGACCTCGCCGGTGTAGGCGCCGCTGTCCTGGGCGGACAGGTCCTGCGCGCCGAAGCCGATCTGCAGCTTGTCGCCCTGCACCAAGGTCTGCACGCTGCGCAGCGCCGTGAACGGCGGGACGACGACGACCTCGGCGGCCTCGAGCTCGGGCTCCTTCAGCGTGAAGGCGACCTTCTGCACCAGGCCGATGGCCTCCAGGTGCGTCAGGTTCATCTTCCAGTTGCCGGCGATGAGCGGCCGGCGGCCCTCGTAGACCTTCCCGGTCTTGGTGCGGGCCATCAGGCGCCCGCCCCGTCGGCCAGGACGGACAGGCCCGGGAGCTCCCGGCCCTCGAGGAACTCCAGCGACGCGCCGCCACCGGTGCTGATGTGGCCGTAGCCGTCCTCGTCCAGACCCAGCTGCCGGACCGCGGCCGCGGAGTCACCGCCACCGACCACCGACAGCCCGTCGACGGCAGCGACCGCGGTCGCCACGCCCCGGGTGCCCGCGGTGAACGGCGCCAGCTCGAACACGCCCATCGGGCCGTTCCAGAAGACGGTGTGCGCGTTGGCCAGGTGGCCGGCGAACAGCTCGACGGTGCGGGGACCGACGTCCAGGCCCTTGAGCCCGTCCGGGATGCCGTCGACCAGGACGACCTTCACCTGGACGTCGGCGACGAGTGCCTCGGCACAGACGACGTCGACCGGCAGCACGATCTTGTCCCCCGCCGACTCCAGCAGCCGCTTGCAGGTATCGATCTGGTCGGCCTCCAGCAGCGAGCCACCGACGCCGTGGCCCTGGGCGGCCAGGAACGTGAAGCACATCCCACCGCCGACCAGCAGCTTGTCGACCTGGGGCAGCATGGCCTCGATGACGGCCAGCTTGTCGCTGACCTTCGAGCCGCCGAGCACCACGACGTAGGGCCGCTGCGGCTCGTCCGTCAGCTTGGTGAGCACTTCCAGCTCGCGCGCGACCAGCCGGCCGGCCGCGTGCGGCAGCCGGGTCGCCACGTCGTAGACCGAGGCGTGCTTGCGGTGCACGGCGCCGAAGGCATCGTCCACGTAGAACTCGGCCAGGGCGGCGAACCGGTCGGCCAGGGCACCCCGGGCGTCGTCGTCCTTGCTGGTCTCACCCGCCTCGAAGCGGACGTTCTCCAGCAGGCAGACATCCCCGTCGGTCAGCGCGGCCGCAGCGGCCTGCGCCCCGCTGCCGGCCGTGTCGGTGGCCAGCGGGACCGGCACACCGAGCAGCTCGGAGAGCCGGGCGGCGACCGGCGCCAGGGAGTACCGGGGGTCCGGCGCACCCTCCGGCCGGCCCAGGTGCGCCGCGACCACGACGCGGGCGCCGGCCTCCCGGAGCGCCTGCAGGGTGGGCAGGCTGGCCTGGATCCGGCCGTCGTCGGTGATCACCGGGTCGCCGGCGGAATCGTCGAGGGGGACGTTGAGGTCGGCACGCAGGAAGACGCGCCTGCCCCGGACCCCCTCGGCGATCAGCTCGTCGACTGTCCGCATGGGTGCCCCCATCAGAGCTTGGAACCGACCAGCGAGGTCAGGTCCACGAGGCGGTTGGAGTAGCCCCACTCGTTGTCGTACCAGCCGACGACCTTGACCTGGTTGCCGAAGACCTTGGTCAGACCCGAGTCGTAGATGCACGACGCCGGGTCGGTGACGATGTCCGAGGACACGATCGGGGCGTCGGTGTAGACCAGGTACGGGGCCAGCGGGCCGTCCGCGGCGGCCTTGTAGGCGGCGTTGACCTCCTCCACGGTGACCTCGCGGGACAACGTGACGGTGAGGTCGGTGGCCGAGCCGGTCGGGACCGGGACACGCAGCGCGTAGCCGTCGAGCTTGCCCTTGAGCTCCGGGAGGACCAGGCCGATGGCCTTGGCCGCACCGGTGGAGGTCGGGACGATGTTCAGCGCGGCGGCGCGGGCGCGGCGCAGGTCCTTGTGCGGGCCGTCCTGCAGGTTCTGGTCGGCGGTGTAGGCGTGGATCGTGGTCATCAGGCCACGCTCGATGCCGAAGGCGTCGTTGAGCACCTTGGCCAGCGGGGCCAGGCAGTTCGTGGTGCAGGACGCGTTGCTGATGATCGTCTGCGAGCCGTCGTACAGCTCGTGGTTCGCGCCCATCACGATCGTGATGTCGTCGTCGGTCGCGGGCGCAGAGATGATGACCTTCTTGGCGCCGGCCTCGATGTGCTTGCGCGCGTCGGCGGCCTTGGTGAAGAAGCCGGTGGACTCGATCACGACGTCCACGCCCAGGTCGCCCCAGGGCAGGTTGGCCGGGTCGCGCTCGGCCAGCGCGGTGATGGTCTTGCCGCCCACGACGATGCCGTCGGCGGTGGCCGAGACCTCCTCGGGCAGCTTGCCCAGGACCGAGTCGTACTTGAGCAGGTGCGCCAGCACGTCGTTGCCGGTCAGGTCGTTCACCGCGACGATCTCGATGTCCTGACCGCTGGCGGCGACCGCCCGGTAGAAGTTGCGACCGATGCGGCCGAACCCGTTGATGCCCACACGTACCGTCACTGCGACCTCCGAGGTGTCGATGACGAGCCCTCTGCGGGCTCGACGTGGTGTTCTCGCGGGAGGCCGCACCGGTGTGCGACCTCGCTCACCGACGACCCTAGCGGGACATGCCGACACTGCAGTGCGGGACTGCCCGCCGCAGGTCAGCGGGCTGGTGGACGTCCGAGACGTCTCCTCGGCGGAGGCCTGGGACCGCCACCGGCCGCCCACCCCGCGGGGCGGAGGACCGGCGGCCGGCGACGGGTGGCCGGCGGGTGGTCAGCGGGTGGTCAGCGGGTGTCAGGGCCCGATCATGTCGTCGGTGACGACGGATTCGGTGTCCGGGATCCCGAGGTCCTTCGCGCGCTTGTCGGCCATCGCCAGCAGCCGGCGGATGCGTCCCGCGACGGCGTCCTTGGTCATCGGCGGATCGGCCCGCTGGCCCAGCTCCTCCAGGGAGGCCTGGCCGTGCTCCAGCCGCAGCCGACCGGCCACCAGCAGGTGCTCGGGGGCGTCGTCGGCCAGGATCTCCAGGGCCCGCTCGACCCGGGCGCTCGCCGCGACGGCGGCACGGGCGGAGCGGCGCAGGTTGGCGTCGTCGAAGTTCGCGAGCCGGTTGGCGGTGGCCCGGACCTCGCGGCGCATCCGCCGCTCCTCCCACTGGAGGACGGCCTCGTGCGCGCCCATCCGGGTCAGCAGCGCGCTGATCGCGTCGCCGTCCCGGACGACCACGCGGTCGGCCCCGCGGACCTCGCGCGCCTTGGCCGCGATCCCCAGCCGGCGGGCGGCACCCACCAGCGCCATGGCCGCCTCGGGCCCTGGGCAGGTGACCTCGAGGGAGGAGGACCGGCCGGGCTCGGTGAGCGAGCCGTGCGCCAGGAACGCCCCGCGCCAGGCCGCCTCGGCGTCGCTGAGCCCGCCGGACACGACCGACGGCGGCAGCCCGCGGACCGGCCGGCCGCGCTGGTCGACCAGCCCGGTCTGCCGGGCCAGGCCCTCGCCGTGCTTGGCGATCCGGACCAGGTAGCGGACGCCGCGCCGGATGTTGCCCCCGGCCAGCACGCTCACCCCGCTGGTGTAGCCGTAGACCTCGCTGATGTCGCGCCGCAGGCGGCGGGCCACCGAGCCGGTGTCGAGCTCGGCCTCGATGACCACCCGTCCGCCCACGATGTGCAGGCCGCCGGAAAACCGCAGCAGCGCGGTGACCTCGGCCTTCCGCTCGGAGGTCTTCGTGCACTCCACCCGTGAGAGCTCGTCCTTGACCATCGCCGTCATCGCCATGTGCGACCCCTCTCCCCCTCGACCGTGCCCCCGTGCCCCCGGCGCTCGCGCACCCGGTCCTCGTACAGCGAGCCCCTGCACACCGGTCCCCGGTGCCGCGCCGTCCTGCTCCGATCCTGCCGCACGGCGTCTCCGCGCGGTCCGTCCGCTCTCACCGCACCTCGACCGTGGTGCCGACCACCGAGGCGAACGCCTCGGCCAGCCGTACCGGGTCGTGGCGAGGTGCACCGTCCGGTGCCGCCACGGGTGTCAGGACCAGGTCGGCCCCGCACTCCCGCACGGCCGCAAGCAGACCACGCCGGTCAACCACCGCGTCGGCGTCGGCGATGACCGTGTGCAACGGCACGCCGTGCAGATGGGCCTGCAGGACCCGCAGGTGCTCCTCGGGTGAGAAGCCGTCCGTCTCCCCCACCTGGGGTTCCAGGTTGAGCACGACGACCACCCGGGCCGTCGAGGCGGCCAGCGCGGCCCGCAGCCGCGGCACCAGCAGGTGCGGCAGCACGGAGGTGTACCAGGAGCCGGGGCCCAGGCTGACGACGTCGGCGCGGGCGATGGCGGCGAGGACGTCGGGTGCACCGGCGGGTCGGCCGGGGTGACCCGGATCGACCGCACCCGGTCGGGGCTGGCCGCGATCGCCACCTGCCCGCGGATGTGCCGGGACCGCTGCGGGTCGTCGGGGTCGGCGCTGTCCACGATGGCCACCAGGTCCAGCGGGACGTCGGCCATCGGCAGCACCCGGCCGCGGGCGCCCAGCAGCTCGCAGAGCGTGTCCAGCGCCCGCACGGTGTCCCCGCCGTGGATCTCGGTCAGCCCGGTGAGCACCAGGTTGCCGACCGGGTGACCGGCCAGCACGCCGGTGCCGCCCAGCCGGTGCTGCAGCAGGGTCGTCATCTCCCGGGTCCGGACATCCTCGCCGGCCAGGGCCGCCAGGGCCATCCGCAGGTCGCCCGGGGGCAGCACCGGCATCTCCCGACGGATCCGGCCCGAGGACCCGCCGTCGTCGGCGACCGTGACCACGGCGGTCAGCTCACCGGCCACAGACCGCCAGGCGGCCAACGCGCTGGCCAGTCCGTGCCCGCCGCCGAGCGCGACGACGGAGGGTCCGGCCGGCCGGACGGCGGCGTGCCGGGACGCGGCCGGCGCAGGTCCGTCGGACTGCTCGGCCTCGTCCGCGCGACCCCGGCGGGAGGCCCGGCGGACTGCTGCGCGGGTGGTCGCCCGGTCCGGTTCCGGCCATCCCGGCGGGGCGCTCGCGGCTGCCTCGCCGGCGTCGTCGGCCGAGCCGTGCCGCGGCACCTACTCCCGCCCCAGGTCGCGGTGCCGGGCCGCGGCGGAGACGCCCTCGACGCTCAGCCGCCGGGCGAACTCCTCGGCGATGGCGACCGAGCGGTGCTTGCCCCCGGTGCAGCCCACGGCCAGGGTCAGGTACCGCTTGCCCTCGCGCTGGTAGCCGGGCACCAGCAGCCGGAGCACCTGCATGTACCGCTCCAGGAAGGTGTCGGCGTCCGGGGACCCGAGCACGTGGTCACGCACCGCCGCGTCCCGGCCGGTCAGCGCCCGCAGCTCGGGGACCCAGTGCGGGTTGGGCAGGAAGCGGGCGTCGACCACGAGGTCGGCGTCCAGCGGCAGCCCGTACTTGAACCCGAAGCTCAGCACGGTCGCGGTCAGCTCGGGGGCGGCGCCGTCCCGGATGAACGCGGCCTCCAGGGTGGCCCGCAGCTGGTGCACGTTGAGGTCGGAGGTGTCGACCCACAGGTCGGCGTCCCCGGCGATGTCGGTGAGCAGCGCGCGCTCGGCGGCGATGCCGTCGGACAACCGACCGGTGCCCTGCAGCGGGTGCTCCCGCCGGTTGGACTCGTACCGGCGAACCAGCACCTCGTCCCGGGCGTGCACGAAGACCACCCGCGGCCGGTGGCCGGCGTCGGTGAGCGCCCGGATCGACTCGGCCAGGTCGCTGGAGAACGCCCGGCTGCGGACGTCGACCACGGCGGCGAACCGCCGCACGTCCCCGCGGGAGCCCAGCTCGACCATCGGCGCCAGCAGCGCCGGCGGCAGGTTGTCCACGACGAAGAACCCGAGGTCCTCGAGCACCCGCCCGGCGGTGTTCTTGCCCGCCCCGGACAGCCCGGTGACCACGACGACCTCGAGTGGCAACGCCGCCGGCGCGGCTCCCTCGGCAGGTGCGACGTCCGGCCCCGGGGTCGGTGGGGCGGACTCGGCAGGCGGTGCGGGGTCGGTCACGGGGCGGCTCCGGCGGTCTGCGGGGCGGGCGGTGCGGCGGGTGGCGGGGTCGCGTCGACCGGGGTCGGCACGGAGCCCGTCGGGACATCATCCCGGGCGGGGCCGATGTCCGGGTCACCGCCGTCCGCGGCCAGCCCGGCGGCGGTGTCCTCGATCGGCCCGGCGTCCACCGGCGCGTCGGGGTCCGGCCCTGCGAGGTCCGGCGTCGCGGCGGCGGCATCCGGCTCGACGACCGCGGCGAGCACCGCCTCCGCCGTCCGCCGTCCGATGCCGGGGACCTCGATGAGCTGCTCGACGCTGGCCTCGCGCAGCCGCTTGAGCGAGCCGAACTCCTTGAGCAGCGCCTTGCGCCGGGTGACGCCGAGCCCGGGCACGTCGTCCAGCAGCGAGGTGAGCATCCCGACGGAGCGCTTCTGCCGGTGGTAGGTGATCGCGAACCGGTGCGCCTCGTCGCGGACCCGCTGCAGCAGGTACAGCGCTTCGGAGGTGCGCGGCAGGATGACCGGATCGGGGTCGTCGGGCAGCCACACCTCCTCCATCCGCTTGGCCAGCCCGCAGACCGCGACGTCGGTGATCCCGAGCTCGGACATCGACCGGGCCGCGGCGGCGACCTGGGGCTGCCCGCCATCGACGACCAGCAGGTTGGGCGGGTAGGCGAACCTGCGCGCCCGGCCCTCCTCGGCGGCGACGCCCTGCTCGTCCTTGCGGTCGGCCTCGTCCTTGAGCTGCCGGGCGAAGCGGCGGCGCACGACCTCGGCCATCGCGGCGGTGTCGTCGGTGCCCTGGG
Source organism: Mycobacteriales bacterium (assembly GCA_038233915.1). GTDB lineage: Bacteria > Actinomycetota > Actinomycetes > Mycobacteriales > Geodermatophilaceae > Klenkia. The sequence continues at coordinate 19,851 of JBBSVA010000054.1, forward strand.
CGACCTGGAAGCGCCGGTAGTCGGACTTCTTGGCCAGGCCGTCCTCGAAGACGACCATGCTGGCCACCACGTTGGTGCCCTGCACGTGACTGACGTCCATGCACTCGATGCGCAGCGGGGCGTCGGGCAGGTCCAGGGCCTCCTGCAGCTCGGACAGCGCCAGCGACCGGGCGGTGAGGTCGCCGGCCCGCTTGACCCGGTGCCGGGCGAAGGCCTCCTTGGCGTTGCGCTCGACGGTCTCCATCAACGCCCGCTTGTCCCCGCGCTGGGGCACCCGCAGCGACACCCGGGAGCCGCGCAGCTCGCTGAGCAGCTCGGCGTAGACGTCGGCCTCGGCCGGTAGCTCAGGCACCAGCACCTCGCGGGGCACGGCCTCCCCCGCCTCGCCGACGCCGGTCTGCTCGTCCACACCGCCATAGACCTGCAGCAGGAACTGCTCGACCAGCTCGCCGGTGCCGACGTCCTCGACCTTGTCCACGATCCAGCCGCGCTGGCCGCGGACCCGGCCGCCGCGGACGTGAAACACCTGCACCGCGGCCTCCAGCTCGTCCTGGGCGAACGCGACGACGTCGGCGTCGGTGCCGTCGGCGAGGACGACCGCCTGCTTCTCCAGGGCCCGCCGCAGGGCACCCAGGTCGTCCCGGAGCCGGGCGGCCCGCTCGTACTCCATGTCCTCGGCCGCCTGGCCCATCTGCTTCTCCAGGCGCCGGGTGATCTGCTCGGTGCGACCGCCCATGAAGTCGCAGAAGTCGTCGACGATGTCGCGGTGCTCCTCGGCGGAGACCTTGCCGACGCAGGGGGCTGCGCACTTGCCGATGTACCCCAAGAGGCAGGGCCGGCCGATCTGGCCGTGCCGCTTGAAGACGCCGTTCGAGCAGGTCCGGGCCGGGAAGACCCGGGTGAGCGTGTCCAACGTCTCGCGGATCGCCCAGGCGTGCGCGTAGGGCCCGAAGTACCGGACGCCCTTGCGCTTGGGGCCACGCATGACCTGCAGCCGGGGGAACTCCTCGTTCAGCGTGACGGCGAGCGAGGGGTAGCTCTTGTCGTCCCGGTAGCGGACGTTGAACCGGGGGTCGAACTCCTTGATCCAGTTGTACTCGAGCTGGAGGGCCTCGACCTCGGTGCCCACGACGGTCCACTCGACGCTGGCCGCGGTGGTGACCATCTGGCGGGTCCGCGGGTGCAGGCCGGCGATGTCGGCGAAGTAGCTGTTGAGCCGCTGCCGGAGGCTCTTGGCCTTGCCGACGTAGACGACCCGGCCGCTCGGATCGCGGAACTTGTAGACCCCCGGGGACTCCGGGATGCTGCCGACCGCGGGGCGGTACGTGGAGGGGTCGGGCATGTCCCGATGGTAGGTCGGGGGTCCGACAGTCCCCGGCGGTGCGGGGCCGTTTCAGCCGGCCGTCCGGGCGTCGATCCAGCTCAGCAGGTCGGCGGTCACGTCGTCCCGGTCGGTCTCGTGGAAGACCGCGTGCCGGGCCCCCGGGTAGACACGCTGCTCGACCGACAGACCCCGATCGGTGAGCCGGCTCGCCAGCGCCGCCAGCTGGCTGCCGTCCGAGCCGCC
>JBBSVA010000055.1:0-21004 GCA_038233915.1 Mycobacteriales bacterium
AGATTCTGGATGGTCACAGCTGTCCCTCGTTGCTGTCGCTGGCGTCGTGGTGGGTGAGTTCGCGGGCGAGGAGGGTGAGGTCGAGCTGACCGGCAAGTTCACCGTCGGCTGACTGCTGGCGGCTGTGTGCGGCGAACTGCGCGAGGTCGGCCTCGAGCGCACGGTCGTAGCTGCTGCTCTGCTGGGCAGTGGTGCCGGCGATGCCGGTCAGGTCGGTGTAGTTGATGCCGGTGCCGCCCTTCAGGGCGTTGTGGTGTTGGGCGGCGACCAGCGCGAGGTAGTCGATCCCGGTCGCCGCTGCAGCTGTGGGGGTCGCGGGGTCGGGGTGGGCGTCGGGGTGGACGTGCCTGCCGATCTGGTGCGGGGTGGCCCTGGCCGTCCGGCGGCTTCGGCAGGATCAGATCGCCGCCGACCTGCGCGCCGACCCCAGCGCGCCTGACGTGGCCTGGCTCGATGCTGACCTCGGGTGACGTCGTCGTCATCGACCTCGGCCAGCCCGTCGCCCGCGAGGCGGGCTACCTACGCCCCGCCGTCGTAGTCACCGCACAGCGCCTGCTCGACGCGTCGCCCTCGGTCGTCCAGGTCGTCCCGCTCACCTCGACGCCGCGCGGATTTGGAGCCGAAGTCGACGTTGCTGCTGATCGACACAACGGTCTGGACCGGACATCCGCTGCCCAGTTCCAGCACGTACGGGCGGTCGCGGCCGGTCGGCTCGGGCACGTACAAGGCAACGTCGGGGCGACCGCACTCGCGCAGATCCGGGAGGTGCTCGGGCTCATCCTCGATGTGCCGCCGTGACGTCGTTGAGAGTCCGGACGAGCGTGACGTGCTAACCACCAGTCACTCGCTCGTTGATCCCAGAACAGCGCGACCTTGTGGCCGGGCGCGGGCGGACGCGTCGCGCCTCATCGCCCGGCAGAATACGGTAGCGTACAGTGTAGCGCGTGAGCGCTCCCTCCTCCATCCGCTTCGACCCCGGTGTCAACAACCGGTTGGCCTCCTATGTCACCAGGCACCCAGGCTGGACGCGATCGTCCGCGGCAGCGCGCCTCGTTGACGAGGGCCTGCGCATGGAGGAGCACCCCGGTGTCATCTTCCGGGACGGGCCGGCGGGCCGGCGGGCGTGCTTGATCGGTGGACCCGACGTCTGGGAGATCATCCGGTCGGTGAAGTCCTCCCGCGCAGCCGAACCGGACCTGTCGCGCTCTGAGGTGGTGAAGCTGGTCGAGGACAACACCGGCGTGCCGGGACGGCTGGGAAGCCTCGCGCTGGCGTACTGGGCGGCGTATCCGGAGGAGATCGACGCTCTGGTCGCCCACGCGGAGCGGCTCGAGAACGAGGCGCTGCGGGCAGCCGAGAAGACCGCGCAGCTGCTCGGCCGGTGATCGTCCCGCGTCTGCTGTTGGACGAAATGATGTCGGCCAAGATCGCCGAGCAGTTGCGGGAACGTGGACTCGATGTCCAGGCCGTCCTCGAACGGCGAGAGCTGGTGACCTTTCCGGACGAGGCGCTGCTTGAGCTCGCGACCCGCGAGGAGCGGGCCCTCGTCACCAAGAACATCGTCGACTTCGGTCCGCTCAGCCAGCAGTGGGCCGCTGACGGCCGCAGCCACGCAGGGCTGGTCTTCATCAGCACCAAGACCTTCCCCGAGGCCAGGGACTGGATCGGCGCCGTCACGTCAGCGTTGGGGCACGCGAGCGAGCAGGGACAGTTACCTCGCCCCGGCGAGGTGCTGTGGCTCAGTCGCTGACGCCGAGCCCGTCGCCACTCAGTTCTGACGCCAGTACGACTCGCGCTCGCGGGCCGCGCAAGTCGGGCAGTTCTCGCCGTGCACCGAGATCAGCCGCTCCACGCTGCACTGCAACGGGCGAAGGTCGGAGGTCTTGACCAGGGTGACGGCGCCGGAGGCCACCGCGTCCAGCCTCAGGTCGATGAACTCCGGCGGTGCGGAGACCACCACGGCGCAGCCCGGCGCCGCCTCGTGCAGCTCGGGCACGATCCGCAGCCCGCGCTGACCGGTCAGAGCCAGGTCGATCACGACGAGGTTGGGCTGGATGCTGGCGGCGGCTGCCAGGGCGGCGCCGGCCGTCCGCACTGTCGCGGCGACCCGCATGCCGTAGAGGTCACGCAGAGTGTGCGCCAGCGCCGTCGCCACGACGGGGTCGTCCTCGCAGATCACCGCCACCAAGGGCGTTCCGGCGGTTGTCACATCATCACCCTGTCGACCCTTCCTGACTTTAGGCTGAAGAACTAGATGTTTCTTGCACTGAGTGGAAGACGCAGGACGAACCCGCCTTCCTCGTAGACCAGGTCGCCACCGGAGGCGCGGGCCAGGTCCCGGGCGATGGGCAGCCCGAGGCCGCAGCCGCCCCGGCCATCGAGGCTGACGAACCGCTGGAAGATGGCGTCTACGTCGTCGGGCGCCACCCCGGTTCCGTCGTCGGCCACCCGGATGTCCACGGTCTGCTCGCCGGGCTCGATCGCCACGACGATCCGTGCGTGGGCGTGCCGGCGGGCGTTGTCCAGGACGTTGGCGAGGATCTCCCGTACGGCGCGTTCGTCCATCTCGGCAGACCAGGTGAGTCCCGGGGCGCGCAGCACGACGTCGAGTTGAGGGGCCAGGCTCCAGACCCTGCCGATCTCGTCCCGGCACAGAGCCACCAGGTCGGTTTGGCGTGGCTGGAGCCCTTCGCCGTCGTCGAGGCGAGCCAACGTACGCAGATCGGCCACGAGCCGGACCGATCGGGACGTCTCCCGCACCAGGTTCGCGAACAGCCGGTCGCCCTCGTCCCCTGCCTGGCCGCGTACCAGCGCCTCCGCGCAGGCCAGGATGCCGGCCAGGGGAGTACGCAGCTGGTGTGCGGCATCAGCCAGGAACCGCCGGTGGCTGTCCTGGTCGGTCCGGGCCTCGGCCAGCGCCGCTTCCAGCTCGGCGACGGTGGCCGTCAACCGACGGATCTGAAGGTCGCGTTCCGACGGTGCCCGGCCGCTGCCCGGGTGGGGGTCAGTCACCGCCGTCGCGGTGCGGCCGGGTCACAGGTGGCCGCAGCGCGGGCGGTCCGGTCCTCACTCGGGTGGGCTCCGGCGGACCCGGGGTTTACGGACCGGGACGGTGCCGGCGCCGTTGCTGCCCGCGCCGACGCCCGCGGTGGCGGTCTGGTGCATGGCGACGCCGCCGAGGAGGCGTTCCAGTTCGGGGCCTTGGACGGTTTCCTGACCGATCAGGGTCGCGGTCAAGCTGACCAGCACCGCCCGGTGCTGTTCCAGGATGGTGCGGGCGGTGTGTTCCTGCTCGTCCAGGATCCGGGAGATCTCGGCGTCCAGATGCTCCAACGTTGGTTGGGACACATCATGGGTGGCTAGGTAGTCCCGGCCCAGGAAGATCTCGCCCTGCTCGCGGAGTACCCGGACCCGACCGAGCCGGCTCATCCCGAACCGGCCGGCCATGTCCCGGGCGGTGTTGGTCGCCCGTTCCAGATCTGACTCCGACCCGGTCGAGGGCTGACCGAACATCATCTCCTCCGCGGCGATCCCGGCCATCGCGATCGTGATCTGCCCGGCCATGTCATCACGGGTGAACACCGCCTGGTCCTCCTCCAGCAACGCCAGGTGCCCCACCCCGTTCCCGCGGGCCACGACCGACAACTTGTCGATCGCGCTCGTTTTGCCCATCGCCGCGGCGACGACGGCATGCCCGGCCTCGTGCGTAGCGATCCGCTGCTTCTCCGCCGGGGCGATGATCCGCCCAGCCCGGCGCGGCCCGGACAGCACCCGCTCGACCGCCTCCTCCAGCGTCCGACGGTCGATCGCGCTGCCCTTGGCCCGGACCGTCAGCAACGCCGCCTCGTTCAACACGTTCGCCAAATCAGCGCCGGTGAACCCCGCGGTGCGGCGGGCGATATGCGGCAGGTCCAGTTCGGCGTCCAGCAGCCGACTGCGATGAGAATGCAACCGCAGAATCTCCAGCCGGCCCGCCGCATCCGGGGGCTCGACCGTGATGTGCCGGTCGAACCGGCCGGCCCGCAACAGAGCCGGGTCCAAAATGTCCGGGCGGTTCGTCGCCCCCAACACCACCACCCCCTCCGACGGGCTGAACCCATCCATCTGCACCAACAACTCGTTCAACGTCTGCTCACGCTCGTCATGACCACCACCCAGGCCGGCGCCGCGCTGACGTCCCGCGCCGTCCAACTCGTCGATGAAGATGATCGACGGGGCATGCGCTCGGGCCTGCGCGAACAAGTTCCGGACCCGGGCCGCACCGACCCCGACCAACGACTCGACGAACTCCGAACCCGAGATCGAGTAGAAACTCGCGTTCGCCTCCCCCGCCACCGCCCGAGCCAGCAACGTCTTACCGCACCCCGGCGGACCGACCAGCAACACCCCCTTAGGCGGCAACGCCCCCATCGCCTCGAACGCCTTCGGATCAGCCAGGTAGTCCCGCACCTCCGCCAACTCGATGATCGACTCCCGGGCCGCGGCGACATCAGCGAACGTCGTCCGGGCCTTCGCCTTCCCCGCGACCCGCTTATCACCCAACTTACCGAACATCAAAAAGTCCGACGCCCCATCGCCCTTCGGGCGGGTCGCGAAGAACAACAACGCGAACAAGTTCGCCAACACCACCAACGGCAACAAGAACTGCGCGACGAACCGGACCGTCGCCTTGGCGGTCTGGGTCTGCACCACCACCTCCGCCCCAGCGGTGAACAAACTGCGCAACAGATCGTTCGTCGCCGTGTCCGACTGCGGATACGACGTCCAGAACGCCTGCCCATTGGTCAGCGTCCCGACCACCCGGGCGTCCTCATCCAACAACCGAGCCGAAGCGACCTCCCCAGCCACCACCCGCCGCTGCAACTCCCCGAACGCCACCTCCCGCCCCGGCGCCGGCGGACGCAGAAACCACAACGCCGCCGCATACACCACCAACAACACCACCAACGACCCGCTCAGCCACACCAACCCCCGACCCGGGCGCCGGCCCGACACCGCCCCGGCCACCGGCTCCGCACCCTCAGCACCCTTGGTTCGCCGTCGCATCTGCACCACTCCACTCAATGGTCACACCCGAAAGAACAGTCCGAACGTCACAGCCGAACGCGCCTACGGTCAGTACGCCCCCCGCGGCCGGACCCGACCGGCCTGAGCGCGCCGCCGCGACCCCCGACCCGACAACACCACCAACGAGAAACACCCCGCCGCCAACCCCGCCCCCAACGCCAGGCCGGGCTGCGCCCGGTCCATCGCATGACGGGTCGAGCGGCGGACCGGCGGCTGCTGCTGCTCATCCTCCGCAGCCGCCACGCCCTGCCCACCCGGCCCGGCCACGCCCTGCGCCGGGGCCGCCGCCGGACCCGCCACCACCGGCGGAGCCACCGCCCCCACAGCCGGGGCCTGACCCGGCGCGGGAGCCACCACCGGAGCCTGACCCGGCGCAGCAACCGGCGCCGGACCCGCAACCAACCCCGGCCCCGCGGCGAACCCCGGACCCGGAACAGACCCCGGCACAAGAGCCGGAGCAGGAGCCGGAGCAGGCGCGGGAGCCGGAGCCGGAGCAGGCGCGGGAGCCGGAGCGGGAGCCGGAGCGGGAGCAGGCGCCGGAGCAGGCGCGGGAGCCGGGGCGGGAGCGGGTGCGGGCGCGGGTGCCGGCACCGGACCTGGCGCCGGGGCGGGAGCGGGTGCGGGTGCCGGAACCGGCACCGGACCTGGCGCCGGGGCGGGAGCCGGGGCGGGAGCCGGGGCGGGAGCCGGGGCGGGAGCGGGTGCCGGAACCGGCACCGGACCTGGCGCCGGGGCGGGGCCGGGTGCCGGGGCCGGGCCGGGGGCCGGGACAACCGGTCCCGGGGCGGGCGGCGGCGCCGGGGGCGCCGGGGGCGCCGGGGGTGCCGGCGGGTCGATCGGGCCGGGAAGGTTCCCGCCCGGCGGCGGAGGCGGGGGAGGCAGCGGCGGCGGTCCGTCCCCAGCAGCCGGCACGACATAGGTGAACACGTTCACCCCGACCGGCACCGCCAACGACGGCAGCCCGTAACTGGTCAGCAACACCTCCACCGCGCCGGCGGCGTGCGGCGGACTGACCGCCACGATCTCGGTGTCGAGCTTCGCCGGATCTGTGCTGCGCCGGAACACAGCCGTCCCGTCGAAGCTCACCGCGGTCGTCAACGCAAACCCCTTGCCGGTGATCGTCACCTCCGTCCCACCGTCGGTCGGGCCCTGCCGCACACTCAACCCGGTCACCGCCGGGTGATAAGTGAACGGCAACGGACCGGTCGTGCCGACCGCGGTGCTGACCGTCACGTTCACCTCACCCGGATCATGCGGCGGGGTCTCAACAGTCAGCTCCGTCGCGGACTGGCCCTGCACACTGCTCGCAGCGACGTCACCGAACAGCACCGTGGTGGTGTCGTCGAACTCGGTCCCGGTCACCGTCACCGACTGCCCGCCGGTGGCCGGCCCCCGCCGCTCCGACAACGCCGTCAGCGTCGGCAGCGGCAGATCCAGGATCCGGGTCACGAAAGCATCCCCCAGGTCACCGCCGTAGCTCGGTTGGGACGGGTTCTTCGTCGGGAAATCGTCCGAGTACGTCGTACCGACCAGGTAGATGTTTAACCCGGCCGCGTCCACCGCGATCCCCTGACCGCGATCCGGGTCGTGACCGCCTAAGAACGTGGAGAACACCAGCGCCCCCTCGGGCGAGAGCTTCGTGACAAAAGCATCGGTACAGAACGTGGCCGGTCTCACACACGGCAGCGCCAGCAACGGTTGCACAGCGTTCTTCACCGGAAAGTCCGGTGAAGGGGTGTCGCCGGTCACATATGCGTTGCCGGCCGCGTCTACAGCCACACCGACCGGACCGGCCCCTGCCTGCTCAAAGGAGACACCACCGAGATAGGTGGCGTAGGTCAGGGCCGACAGGTTCGGCGCCAACTTGGCCACAAAGGCGTCGCGCAGACCACCCCCGAACGCGACCTGGAAGGCGTTTTTCGTGGGGAAGTCCACCGACCCGGTGGAACCGGTCAGGATGACGGCGCCGTCCCGGTCCACCGCGATGCCGTCACCCCCATCGTTGAGGCTTCCGCCCAGGAAGGTCCCGGCCACCAGACCTGCCGCCCCGGATGACGCCGGGTCGACCACCGCCACGAACGCGTCCGAACTTCCGTTCAACCGGCTCTGCACCGCACGGGAGGTGAACGAAAAGTCCGGCGACGAAATTTGCCCGGACACATACGCCCGGCCCGACGGACCGACGGCGATCCCATTGCCGCTGTCGCTCCCGCCGCCGCCCAGGAACGTGGAGTACACCAAACCGGACTCACCCGGCTGTCGCGGGTCGAGCACGGCGATGAAAGCGTCGAAACCGCCGCCGCTCTCCGGCTGCAGGGCGGTGGCGGTGGTCCGCAGCGTAGACGGACGGGCGGTTCCGGCCAGGTAGACCCGTCCGGACGGGCCCAGAGCAATGGCAAAGGCCTCCGTCGCACGGTTCGTGCCCAGATAGGTCGAGTAGATCAGGGCGGAGCCGTCCGGGTTGAGCTTGGTCAGGAACGCCCCACCGTCGGGGCTGCTCACCTGATAGGCATCGGACGTGGTCGGGAAGTTCACCGAGGGGGTACCTCCGGCCACGTAGACATTGCCCTGCGGGTCGACGGCGATGCCCTGCCCGATCGAGGTGTCCTGGTCCAAGGTGGTCGCCTTGAGAGCGCCCAGGAAGGTGGAGTAGATCCGGGTGCCGGTCGGACTGAACTTGGTGACATAGGCCACCCCGTAGCCCCCCGGCGTCCGTTGGAAAGCCCCGTCGCTGATCGGGAAGTCATCGGCGTTGGCGACCCCGGTCACGTAGACGTTGCCGGCCGGGTCCACCGCGATGTCCTTGCCCTGGTCCGAGCCGTCCCCCTGGCCACCCCCCAGAAAGGTCGAGTAGACCACCACCGGGTCGATCACCAACGGCCGCGACCGGTCATACGCACCGACCCAGAACCCCACCTGCTGCGGCCCGCCGAGCACGAACCCACCCGGCACCACCGTGCGCCGGCCGTCCACCTCTTGATACAGCGTCGGCCGGCCCTGCCGCAACACCCCCGCCGCGGTCGTGATGACCAGCTCACCGTCCTCCAACGCCAAACCGGCCGCCGGATCGAAACGCACCCCGATCCCGGCCGGGTCGGCGCCCGCAGCCACCTCGAAGTCGTACTCGAGCTCACCGGTCCGGCCGTGGAACAGCAAGTCGATCCCCGGATACACCTGCTCGTAACGGACCCCGGCGTAGCTCGGCACCGACCTGTGCCACCCAGCCGGATCCCGACCCGATAGATAGCTGCTCGTCGCCGCCAACCGGTCCACCCCCGACACCTGCGGCGCCGGGTTCGCCCCCACCAGGCCCATCCGCACCAACTGCCGGTCGGTCGCCGTCGGCAACGACCACACCGCCTCGGTCCCGGTCAGAAACATCGTGTGATCCGCCGCCCGGGACACAAACCGCACCTGCGGATCGACCTGGCCCGCGTTCTCCTCGAAACTCACCGGCTGAACGGCGGAGAACGACGCCGCAGACCGCCCCCCCACCCCGGCAGCCGCCGGCGCCATCTCAGCGACCGCAGACCCGTGCTGGTCGGCTCGGTCAACACCGGCTGCGGCGCCGACCGATGACGACGAACCGGACCACGCCGGCCCGACCGCGACCACCGCCGCCAAGCCCAGCACAACCACCGCCGCGCCCAGCCGCCTCAGGGCTCCAGCACCTGATCGATCCCGATGCGGCCTCATGTGACCCGGAACTCCACGCTCATGCCCTTGCGCGCGTGCGATTCGCCCCGCTCGTCTTTGAGAAAGCAGGCGAACGCGTAGCGACCTGGCGCCAAGTCCACGGCCAGAGTCCCGGTCTGTCCCGGCTTGCGCGACGGCAGGTAGGCCAGGGTGGCCAGCGCCTTGGGCTCAGGGGACACCACCTGCTCAGCGAAGGTGCCGGGCAGGTCCTCCGGGACCGCCACCATCACCAGCTGGTGGTCGAGCGCTCCGGCGTTTCGAACCCTGAGCACCACCCGTCCGGCCGGTAGGGACCCGGAAACGTCGAAGCGGTACTCCCCGAAGGTAATGTCGACGACAGACGCCTTCGGCGGTCCGTCGGTGACCCCGCCCTGACAAGACGACGTCAGCAACAGCACACCACCAGCGGCGGCAATAGCGAGGAGGCGGGACGTCGGCGGCCGCGGCGATTCGGCAGGCTCCTCACCTTCGGGAAGCCCCGCAATCACCGGCTCCCGGTCGCGCGATCGACGGCGCAAGACCCACAGGGCGCCGGCGAGGACGGTGGCCGCCAGGGTGAGCAGCACCGGTCGAACCCAGGGGCGTGAAGAAGCCGCTGATGGCGAAAGGTCCACGCGGGTGGCGAGGATGTCCTGCGTGATGGGACCGCCTTCCGCGTCGGCACCACCGAGCGCATTGCGCGTGTCAGCCCAAGCCGTGACCGCTCCGGAGTCCAGAGCCAGCAACGCCAGTCGGGACCCGAACTCCACCCGGCCGCGGGCCGACGGGACCAGGTATCGAGGGCCCACCAGGGGGTTCGAGCTCTCGGCGGTGAGCTTGGAGACAGGTCCGAACCGTCGTCCATCCTGGGAGAGGGAGGCGTAGGAGACATCGTTACGCAGGTTGGCGGGGTCGTCGCGGCGGTCGTAGAAGACCGCATCCAGCCGGCCGCCGGGTGAGACGGCCAGGCGAGGCAGGTACTGATGGCGGCCGTCACCGGCTTGGCCGTTGGCGATCGCCGGCTGATCCCAGGACAGACCTGCGTCCACCGAGCGGCGAACAAGGACGTCCCAGTCACCGTTGCGGCCGTCGGTCCAGGCGGCGTAGAGCCGGTCGGACCGGTCGGCCACCAGAGCAGGCGGAGGCATCGTGAAGATCAGCATCACCCGTTGCGGTGGGACGATCTGATCGTCGACCACCACCCCTGGGCCGAAACTCTTCCCGCGGTCGGTCGAGCTGGCCAGGACCAACGACCAGGTGCCGTCCCACGTCGGTCCCTCGAGACCCTGGTAGTCGACCCGGTCCTTCTGCAGGTCGTAATAAAGGACGTGCAGGGCATGGTCGGTCCCGACAGCGACCGCCGGAGCCACGGCTAGAGGCCGCTGCGGGTCGCTTACCCGGACGGGTTCGGAGAACGTCTGCCCACCGTCGTCAGAGTGCGCAGCCAGCAGCGGATTGTCGGTCGGCGGCAGCCCGCCCAGAGCGAGCTCTCCCGTCACCTGCAACCAAACCAGATGCAGTCGGCCTTTCGATCCCACATCGGGGTCCAGGACCATCCGCACCTGGAAGTTCTTCGGCCCGAGAACCGGACGCGGCGGGGAGAACGTGCGGCCCCGGTCGCTCGACGTAGTCAGGAACGCACCCATGGGGGTGTTGCCCGGTCCCTGGAGCCCGACGAACAGGTAGTACAGCAGCCCGTCGCGATCGAACGCCAGTTCCAGGGCGTAGCACTTCTCCGCCCCAGCCGGCAGGGTGGGCACCGGACGAGCCGGGGACCACAGCCTCCCCCCATCGGCGGAAATGTGCAGCGCACAACCGTAGTCCGGACCGTCGATCCTGCTCGCCACGGCCAGGACCCGATCGTCGGTGGGGTCGGCCAGCAGCACCGGTGAGTTGTTGGCCTGACCCACCCGCAGGTCCACCGCTGTGACCGGCACCTCCGGCAGGACCCGCTCCGCCGGGAGCGCGGGAGGCGCGGTGCCTGCGGTCGCCGCCGTGGCACCCGCCGCAGCGGCGAGCACAGCGACGATGGCAAGGACGAGAGGCAAACGGCGAGGAAGTGGGGAGGCTAGTTTCCCGGTCAACTGCCACCGGATCCACGACCGGGCCAACACAGAGCCGCGACGCTCGGGAGTCGAAAACTTCATCTTCACCTTGTTCATCGGGGAACCCACCTGCGAAGGGGCGGTACGCGGACCGCCTACTTCGCAGGTGGGCAACCGCACTGGTCAGCGGGTCATACCTAGCCGACCGGCCCGAGACCTCCCGCCACGGTGAAGATGGCTGGCTGGCTGTAGGTGAGGACATTGCTCCCGCTGAAGCACACCTCAGCCGGTCCATCCTTGGCGGTCAGCGGGACCGTCCCGACCCCGGTGGCAGTTGTTCCATCAGACACGCCGGCCCCCACGATCTCCGTGGAGTGATGGCAGAACCTGGTACCGACCACTTTGGAGTCGGCGTCCAGCCAGGCCAAGTCATATGCACCGGGCGGCATGGGTTTTGCGGTGGCCGTGAACGTGCTTCCCCGCTCGCCACTTTCCGGCGTGACAAAGGTCTGCCCACCCTGAGGCGTGCACGCCCAGGCCACCGAACCGGCGGCCAACGCCAGACCGATCCCGGACACCGGGATCCCCATCAGACACCGCCTGCTCTTCGTACTCAGCATGTTGTCTCCCTCCAACTCACGCCACCAACCTGGCGGCACAGGGGACGCTAACGACGCTTCCTGACGAAACCCTGAAGTTTCCTGAAAGTTGGCTGCGCTCATGTCAACCCACCGTCGTCGCGACTGATCGTCGTTGGCGCGTCCGTCGGGTCGTCCACGCCCCGACCAGGACCGCAAAGACCGCTCCCGCCAAGGCCAGGGGCAGGAGTGCCCGTCTTGGGAGCGGGTCCTGTTCCCGCCCGGCCTGCTGGGCGGCGCAGGTCGCCCGTAGGAACACCCGGCGCACCCGCGCGTCCGCCTCGTCCGCTACCAGCACGTTGCCGCAGCCGTCGGCGACCACGTCGATGGGGGTGTTGAGCGAGGTCAGCTGGGCCCGTAGCCCGTCGCCGTTGAAATCGAACTGACCGGAGCCGATCACTGTGGTGATCGTCCCGGCCGCATCCACCTGACGCACCGCGTGCGCCTGCGGTTCGGCGATGAACAGGTTGCCGAACGGATCCACCGCCAGGCCGGCGGGACCCAGGAGCTGACCGCTGGTTGCCGGACCGCCGTCGCCACCGACCCCCGGACTGCCGTTGCCGGCGACCGCCTTCATGGCGCGCGGCGGCACGAGCTGACCGTGGACGGTCACAGCCTTGGGCCCCCGGTTGAGAAACCACACCCGGTAACCGGAGCGGTCGCTGAGGTAGAGGTTGCCGGCCGGGTCGACGGCCATCCCGCTGGGGCTCTTGCAGCAGGCGTAGCGCTCGGGCTCGTCCGCGGACGCCAGCGTCGTCACCGTCCCCTCGGCGTCGACCTGCAGCACCCGCCGGACCCCGCTGTCGGCGATAAACAGGTTCCCCTTGTCATCGGCGGCCAGCGAGCCTTGACCGGACAGCCGGACCGACGCCGGCGTACCACCGCGGTCCGCCGGTTCGGGCCCGACGACGGTGACCAGCGCGCCCGGCGCGACGCTCACCCCCTGCCTCCTCACCGGCCGCGGGGTGGTGTTGAGGAACCGGACCTGCCCGCTGCCCGCCTCCATCAAGTACAGACCACCCTCCGGGCGCACCGCCACAGCGGTGATCTTCCCCAGTCCGGCAGGCGAGGACAGTCCCGGCTCTGCCCCGGTGATGGTGCTCACCGTCCCCGAGGGCGACAGCCGACGCAGCAGCGGAACGGTGGAGAAGGTGCTCGAGGTGATGAAGTACACGTCGCCGTTGTCGTCGCGGGCCAGACTGCGCGGGGAGTCCCGTCGCGCCGGCGTGTCGGGCCGGCAGGTCCAGGCCGGGGCGTAGTTGCTCCCCGGGGCGGCGTGGATCAGACCGGCCGCGTCGACGAAGCGGACCTGGCCGTTGCGCTCGTCGGCGACATACACCCGCCCGGAGGTGCCGACCTCGACATCGACCGGACGGTTCAGCAGCGCACCCAGGGCGGGGCGGTCGTTGCCGTTGAACCCGCCCTGATCGCCGGGCGCACTGCCGCCCCCCGCGTAGGTGGTGATGATGCCGGCCGGGTCGACCCGGCGGACCCGGTGGTGCTCCGGGTCGGCCAGGAACAGGCTGCCCTCACCGTCCACGGCCAACCCCGGGGCCCGGGCGATCGCGCTGCCGCGGGCCGGACCGCCGTCACCGTCGTAGCCGGTCCGCCTCCCGCCCGCGACCGTGTCGACCGCTGCGGGGGCGACAGTACGGCCGTGTGCGGTGACGGCCTCGGTGCCGAGGTTCACCATCCGCACCCGGGCCCCCTCGTCACCGGCCGCCAAGCCCGCCGACGCGACGTAAAGCCTGCTGCCGCTGACCGCCAGGCTCGACGCCTCACCCTGGAACACCGCCAGCCGGGCCGGGCCCTCATCGCCGGTGCTCTGCGGGCCGGCGACGCCGGCGACGGTGACTATCGCCCCGGGCGGCACCGTCAGTGCCTGCGCGGTGGCCGGGAAGAAGGTGACCGGCTCGGCGCCCCGGTTGACGAACCGGATCCGCACCGCGGAACCGACCGGCCCGAGCCGGTCGGCGATGTAGAGATTTCCACTCTCATCGGCCGCCATGGCGCTGATCGCGGTGAACACGGCCTCCAGGGCCGGACCGCCGTCACCGTCCGGTCCCGGCAACGCCGTCCCGGGGGCGAGCCCGGCCCGCCCGGCCACCGGGACGAGCGTGCGCTCGGTGAACTGGACGATCGCGTCCTGGAAGGCGATCAGCACGCCGCCCTGCCCGTCCGGCACCATCCGGCTCGACGGGGCCGACGCCGTGCTGGGCAGCTTGACCTGACTGACCGGGTCCTGCGGCGTACCGACCCCCAGCGGGAAAACCTGCCCGTCCGTGGTCACCTTGATCACCAAGGGCCGGGTCGGGGGACCGGTCTCGAAGTACAGGACCCCCGCACTGTCGACGGCGAGCGAACGCACCGAACGGGACTGCGGTTCGGGCGTCCCCGTGCCCTCGCAGTAGGTCGGACCGGCGACCGTCTGCACCCTGCCCACCTCGGCGCCCACGTCGGAGCGCACCTCGGGGGCCAGCACCGCCGGCTCCGCGGCCCCGGCGGGCGACACCAGGCTGAGCGTTCCGCTCAGCGCCAGAGCCGCCGCCGATCGAGGGAGTCTCAGCGCTGCGCCGGAGCCCGACGCCGACCGACCGCAGCCACCGTCGCGGCCGAGAACAACGCGATCAGACCGACGGACAGCACGCCGACACCGACGAGCATGCCGACATCACCGCGCTGCTCCACCGGCGGCGCAGCCCCGTCCGCACTCGCCCAGCTGTTGACCGCGGTGATCGTCACGGGATCGGCCACCGAGGGAAGGACTTCGACGGCCACCCGCGCCACACCGCCGTTGCCTTCGGTCACCGCGAGCAGGGAGTAGACGCCGGGGGCGGCGTCGGGCAGCTCCACCGCGGTCGTGAAGTTGCCCAGCCGGTCGGCGACAGCCGTCGACAGCAACGGCCCGGTGACGCCGTTCCAGCGGATCTCCACCGCGCCCTCCGCCGGCACACTCGAGCCGGCGAGCCGCACCGTCGTCCCGCTCTGGGCCGACGTCGGGTCGATCCGCACCACGCTCGGCAGGGCGGAGCACGCAAACGCCGCACTCGCCACGCCGAGGACGACGAAGGCCGCCGCGCTCGCGATCATCCCAGTCGATCTTCCTAGCCGCATGGCGTGCTCCCGACGCTCAAGAACCGGTCCAGCGATCCACCCGGACCGCCGCTCGAGACACAGTGTGCCCACCGATCCTGACGTTTTCCTGAAGTCCGGCAACTTGTCTCCGAGCCTCATCCCGGCAGGCGCAGCACGAACACCCCGTCGGCGTACCCGAGGTCCCCGCCGTGCAGCCGGGCCAGGTCCCTCGCGATGGGCAGCCCGAGCCCGGCCCCGCCCAGGGCGTCGAGGCTGGCGAAGCGCTCGAAGGCACGCTCGACCAGGCCTGCGGGGAGCCCCACACCGTCGTCGCCGACCCGGACCTCGACCGTGCCTGCGACCTGCGCGGCGGACAGGACGATCCGGCTGGCGGCGTGGCGCCGGGCGTTGTCCAGCAGCTGGCCGAGCATCTCCCGTACGGCCCGCTCGTCCAGCCACGGCAGGTCACCCGACCGGTGCCCCACCTCGACCAGCACGTCGAGGTGGGGGGCGCGGTCGCGCACCCGCTCCGCCTCGTCGGCGCAGACCTGCGCAAGGTCGCACGGCGCCGGTTCGAGCCGCTCCGCCTCGTCGATGGCGGCCAGGCGCAGCAGTGACGTGACCAGACGGGCACCTCGGGTCCCGTCCCGCACCACACCGGCGAGCACTCGCTCGCGTTCCTCGGCTCCGGGGCCGCGCAGCAGACTCCCGACGCCGGTGTGCAGGTCCCCCACCGGACCGCGCAGCTGGCGGGCCGCGTCGGCCAGGAACTGCCGGCCCAAGGCCGCCGAGGCCTGCGCCTCGGCGAGCGCGGCGCGCAGGGACGTGACGGTGCGCTCCAACGCCGCGAGGCGAGCGGCGTCGCCGGTGTCGTCCCCCTCGTCGTCGGCGGGCGTCACGCTGTGCGGCTGGTCAGGCCCGGAACACATAGCCGGTGCCCCGTACGGTGTGCACGACCCGGGGTCCGGCGGCCTCGAGTTTGGTGCGCAGTGAGCTGACGTGCCGCTCGACGAGGTTGATGTCGAGGTGGTCGAAGCCCCACACCCGGGTCAGCAGCTGCACCTTGGAGAACACCTGGCCGGGGTGCTGCGCCAGGACGAACAGCAGGTCGTACTCGATGCGGGTCACGTCGACCGGTGTGCCGGCGATGGCGACCGACCGGGAGCGCGAATCGATCACCATCTCCCCGACGCACAGCGCGGCGCTCCCCAGGCGGCCGGCGCGCCGCAGCAGCGCCTCCACCCTGGCCAGCAGCTCCCGGGCCTCGTACGGCTTGACCAGGTAGTCGTCCCCGCCGGCCCGGAACCCCTCGAGCCGGTCGTCGATGGACTCGGCCGCGGTCAGGAAGATGACCGGCAGGTCGCGGGCGCGACGCAGCCGCCGGCAGACCGCGAAGCCGTCGGGCCCGGTCGGCAGGCGCACGTCCAGGACGGCCAGGTCCGGCATGAAGCCCTCGGCGACCTGCTCGGTCTGGCAGCCGTCGACCTCGGCCCGGACCTGGTAGCCCTCCGCGTGCAGCACCGACGCCAGGGCATCCCGGATGGATCGGTCGTCCTCCACGACGAGGATGCGCGCGCGGGCAGGTGGCACGACCGGAGTGTGCCCGCAGCGTCGGACGGCCCTAAAGGTGCTCAACACCTAGTGCCCTGCCGCCGACGCTTGCCTCGTGAGCGCCACGCCGCCCAAGATCTGCGTCTCAGGGGCTTGATTTCGGGCGCGAGCAACAACGCCGGTGTAGTGAAAGTGGGGCGCTGCCGTTGCCGACGGCGTGGATCAGCCGGCGTGCAGGTACTGGCGCACGGCGGCGCGAATGACCTCGGACACGCTTGTCCGCTCCTCGGCGGCGCGCAGTAGCAGATCCCGCTTGAGCTCCGGGTCCAGACGGGCCGATCCACCGTGGCCACCGCAGAACCATCGTCAAACGGCCCGGCTGGCGGCGCCGGAGCAGTCCCTTGGACGTCGTAGCCCTGCTCGGCCTGGGCGGCCATTGCCTCGACCACCTCATCGGTGATCGGGGTGCCGTGGGCCCGCTTTCCGTGGTTCACGGTCACCTCACCGTCTGACGGCAACAGTCGCCGGTACTTGGTCCGCATGGGCATCGCATGGAGAACGGCCGGCCCCTGAGGCCGGACGATGACGACCACCGGCTTGGTGGGCCACCGCCGCGCGCAGCCAGCACCGGGTGCGCGGTAGGCGGGCACGGTGCTCCGCACCCTGACGCGCCGAGTTCCGACTGCTGCGGATCGGCAGCGCAGCTCTGGCGGCGCTGGCGTTTGCTGCCAACGGGGGTCCTGACACCGCTGTCGGGCGACGCGCGTGGCCGCGCGGCGGGAGGCGAGGCACTTGGGATTCCCGCAGCACGGCCCGGGTCACGTCCCGGGCGTCGAAGGCATACCGGTCGACCGCCTCCCGGTCCGACAGGCCCTCCAAGCGCTGCAGCACCATCACCGTGGCCACCACGCACGGCGGGACACTGCGCCGACCCCGGTCGCTGAACAAATCCGCGAACATCTCATCCGGGAACAACCGGTCCCGTTCCCGGTTCAGCAGCGCATACACCGACGTCTGCGGGACCGCCTGCTCACAGAACCGGTTCAGATCATCAAGCAGATCGCCCTGCCGCTCAGCCAGTCCCAGCGTCTCCCAACGAGAAGTCCTACACCTACAGGCATTCTCCCGGGATCAGCCAGACGCAGCCGGCAACGCCACGCAGGGAAAGACACCAGTCACCCAAGGATCTCTAGAACCGCTCAACAGCAGGCCATCCCAGGCCGAGGTCGGCATAATCCTGAAGCTCACACCCCGTTCCACCTCGTGGCGCTGGCCAACCAGGCGCTGACCGACGTCCGCCGGCGCGTCACCTGGGACACCCACGGACGCAGAGGCCGCAAGAACGAGCCCGCCTGGCCGCCCGCCGGCGGCCGCTACGCGGCCGGGAACGACTGACCGACAAGCAGTTCACCAAGATGTGGAACGACCTGGTCGACGGTGACACGACCGGCCAGATCCTGACCGCCCGGATCGCCAAGGAAGAGCTGCGGGCGCTGCTGGCGACCGCCCGCACCGGCGGTCAGCGACACGACGTCGCGGACCGGCTGCACCGCTTCAACAGCCGGTGCGCCGGCTCCGGTCTGCCCGAGCTCGAGCGCCTGGCCGGCACCATCGAAACGTGGTGGCCCGAGGTCCTGGGCTTCCTGCAGACCGGCGTCACCAACGCCGGCACCGAGGCGACGAACCGCACGGTCAAGACCGCCGCGCGGACCGCTTACGGCTTCCGCAACCTGGACAACCAACGCCGCCGAGTACGGTTCGCCTACACCCGGCAACACCGCCGGGTCACCGCCTGCTGAGGGACGCTTCCCCCTCAAGTTCGAAGAGCCCCTAAGCGAGGTGAGGACGGCATACCCATGGACTGGGCAGCAATCGAGAGGCGCCTTGAGCCGCGTTACGAAGAATTAACGCGTCGGGCGACGGACAGCTATCCCGCTAGCCACCCCTGTCGCGAGAGGGGGGGAGGCGTCAACCAACGTTTCTGCTACGGCGTCAGCTTCGCGTATGATCGCAGAAGTCAAGAGCATGAAGACCTTGTATTCTGGCTGCATTGCGCGTTGAGCCCTACGGAGTTTCACAATCCTGACGGCTCACGTGTATTTCCGGATGCGTGGGACCGCGATGCCATCGGCTTCGAGATCGTGCGAGGCACTGGTCATGTCTTGGCTGAACTGGAACCGGAGCTACTCCCGGCCGATCGCGACTCGCCAGAGTACGAGCAGGCCGTGCTCGACTACCTGCCCCGTACGGAGGCCTTCCTGGATGACCACGTGGCGATGATCCTCGGCATCCTGCGCACCCCGTTCTACTCGTAGGCCCTCCTCATGCGGTCGATGCTGGGCGCGGCAGTCTTGGTCGCTGTGCTGACGGCCGGCGCCGTGCCGGTGGCCGCTGGACCGACGCCGGCGCCGGCGGCGGAGGTGCCGCATCAGGTGGCGGCGGAGAGCCCGGTGACCGCACAGGACCTGAGCTCACCGCAGTCGAACAACTCCCCGCAGCTGGCCGCCGACCCGACCGGGCCGAGCTTCGTGGTCGCGGCGGCGCGCTCCGACGGCGTCGCGGTCACCTGCCGCGCCGGTCGCGTGGCTGCTCGCGATGGCCTCGATCGCCCACGCCTGTACCTTGACGGGTCCGTCGATCCGGGGCCACCCAGGTCGTTCCGGACTCCGGGGGGCCGAACACCTCCATCATCGCGAGCGCGACAGGCATGGCCGCAAGGACCCTCTACCGGCTCGAGATGATCGACAGTGCGGTGCGTCAGGGCAAGCAGTGCGGCTTCGGCGGGGAGATCTCCGCGCCGGTCGAGTCCGACCCGCTCGGCGACGTGGCCCCCACCGCGGCCACCATCCCCGAGACGGTCGCCACCGGCCTCGTCGAGATCTCCTGGGTGGCGGTCGCGACAGCCACCGACCGCTCACCGGTGTTCCTCTTCACCGTCCTCGGCGGCGAGTCCTGCGGCCAGGTGCTGTATCGGAGCGGCGCAATTACAGAGGACAACTTCACACCGCGCCCGTGGAATGACACAACCGACCTCGACACCGGCGACCCGAACTGGCCACAGAATGGCCTCTCGACCTTTTCTGTCAAGGCGAAGGCATGCCTCCCTGCTCAGGCCAAGGTACGGATGCTGGATCGCACCCGGTTGCCAGGTGACCCTGGCCTCATGCTGGAGCCCGACAACGCTGACCCAGAGCATATCTTCATTACGCCAACCGACGCCGCTGGCGGGCAGGCTCGGCTCGACCAATGGGCGGCCACGCGCAAGACGTCGACGCTTGATCCCTTCACCACCGCCGCCAGGCACTCCGGCGTTGGCGAGGAGAAATGCCCATAAGCCTAATCAACCGTGAGTCGCTGGCGCACTGGCCACCGCGGCACGCCATGGAGCTGTCCTCGCAGACCTGCATTGGCCGAACGCCGTCGCGCCCTTCGCTCTCGGGCATCTCGGCGTGAATTGGGCGACAGTGCGACAGCGGCTGCTTCCAAGGTACGAACATGTTGTTGCCGTAGCCACGTCAGTTTATCCGACGGTCGATGGTCGCGTTGAGCAATCGAAGTCTGGTTACCAGAAATTTCAGTCTCAGACCTCCGGAAGTAGCCGATCTGCACACCCGTTGACCTGCGCCTTTCCGCGCAACACGCCGTAGGAAATTAGATCAATAGGTCTCGTTTCACGGTAGCCTTGCTGGGTGTCGGAGACCGTGCAGGACGAGCTGGTGGGGATGCCCGAACCGGCGGTTCTTCGGCGGCACAGCCACGCTGGCCAGACCGTCGTCAGCTACGGGTCGCGGGTGGCGTTCTGCTACGACTCCGGCGACACCGCGATGCGTAACTTGGCGGTGGTGGCGCTCACCGACGCGGGCGAGCCGGGACTGCGCGTGGCGGCGGTGTTCGGGTTGTCGCCGGAGTATGTCTCCCGGTTGCGTGGCCGGGCCCACAAGGACGGTGCGGCCGGCCTGGTGGCCCGCCGGGGCCGGCCACCGAAGCTGTCGGCGCGGGAGGTGGGCAAGGCTCGGCGCTGGGCGGCTGACGGTGTGACCCAGACCGAGATCGCGGCCCGGCTGAAGGTTTCCCGTCCGGTGATCAGTGAGCTGCTCGTCCGGTGCGGGCCGCTGCCGGTGCAGCCAATCCTGACCCCCGACGTGACCGTGCCCGATGCGCCCGATGCGCCCGATGCGCCCGATGCGCCCGATGCGCCCGATGCGCCCGACGTGACCGTGCCCGATGCGCCCGATGCGCCCGACGTGGCCGTGCCCGATGCGCCCGACGTGGTCGTGCCTGACGTGGCCGTGCCTGGCGTGCAGGGGTCGGCCGCGGCTGGGGGGCTGGCCCGGATCGGCACTGGGGTTTACCCGTCTCGGTATGCCGGTGCGAGCCTGCTTTACGGCTACCTGACCGCGGCCGGGGCGAGTGGCATTTTCGGGTCGCTGGCTGGTGGGCCGGGTCGGCGGTACGACGACGTGGCGATCTTGACCGTCGCGACGGTGGGTTTCGCGTTGGGCATCGACACGGTGGAAGGCGCCAAGCATCTGCGCCGGGCCGAGGCCGGTCCGCTGGTCGGGATCGGCGTGATCCCGCAGTTGCGGACCTTCCGGCCGCGGCTGGCCGCGTTGGCTGACCGTAGTGATCCTTTGGCGCTGCAACGCAGGTTCGCCGCCGGGTTGCTGGCCGCTGATCCGCCCACCTCGCACGTGTACTTCGTCGATGATCACTTCGTTCCCTACACCGGGGCCCGGCCGGTCGCCAAGGGCTACAACACCAAACGGCGGCTCGCCGAGCCGGGCCGGGCCGACACCCCGATCATCGATGAACGCGGCCGGGCGGTGGTGTTCACCAGCGGCGAACCCTCGGGCCTGACCCGGTCGCTGCCGGCCGCGCTGGCCGAGCTCCGTGCGGTGCTCGGCCCGGACGCCCCGATCCTGCTCGGCTTCGACCGGGGTGGCGCGTTCCCCG
>JBBSVA010000056.1:0-20992 GCA_038233915.1 Mycobacteriales bacterium
GCCCGCCGGCTCGCCGGCGGCGTGCATCATCCGGGTGTACCCGGTGGGCGCCAGGGCGAGCGGGAGTGCAGCACGCCCTCCCAGCAGCGAGCAACTGGTGTCCACCGTGCTGACGTCGCGCAGTGCCCGGGCCACCAGGTCGTGCTCGGCGAAGGCCGCGCGGTTGCGGTGCAGGCTGACCTCGCCGTCCGCACCGCCCTCGACGTAGTCGCGCACGCCGCGCGGCCACTGCCGGTGCGCTGCCGTGCGGAGGTCCTCGACGGTGGCCGCGTCCCGCAGCCGGCGATCCACCGCCCGCAGGGCCGGGCGGCGGAAGCGGAGCAGCTGCGCGACCTCAGCCGGCCGCACGACGTCCGACCTGCTGGGGTGCCCTCAGCCGGGCACCGCGCCGACGCAGCAGCATCCCGAGATCACCGTGCCGTTCCGGCGGAGGCCATCTCGGCTGGGTAGATCATCGCCTCCGGTGGCCGGGCGGTGCGCCGGGCCCAGGGGTAGTACACCGCGGAGGTGACGATCAGCCCGACGATCCAGGAGATGTCCGCACCGCCCAGCAGGCCGGTGATCGGGCCGGTGTAGAGGGTCTGGGCCAGGAACGGGATCTGCACCAGGATGCCGATCGCGTAGGTGATCAGCGCCGTGGAGTTCCAGCGCCCGTAGCGGCCGTTCTCGTCGTACAGCGCCGGGATGTCGATCCGCTCCCGGGAGACCAGGTAGTAGTCGATGAGGTTGATGGCACTCCACGGGATGAAGACCATGAGCAGCAGCAGCACGAAGTTCTTGAAGTTCGCGAGGAAGTCCGCCGAGGCGGCCAGGGCGATGCCCAGCGACACCACCAGGAACGCCCCGATGTAGAGCACGCGGATCATCGGCGCGACCCGCTGGGCGCCGTTGAATGCGGTCACGGTGGTGAGCATGGACATGAAGCCGCCGTAGGCGTTCAGGCAGTTCACCGTCAGCTTGCCGATGATGATCACCAGGTAGATCAGGATCGCCACCGCACCCGTGCCGGACAGCCCGCCGATGAACCCCACCTGGTTGTCCAGGAAGCCCAGACCCACCCCGGCCGGGATCGCCGCGACCAGTGCGCCGAAGGTCATCGACCACTGCGAACCCAGCACGCTCCCCCACAGGGTGGCGTGGAAGGTGGCGCTCTGCTTCGTGCTGCGCGGCAGGTAGCGCGAGTAGTCCGCGACGTAGGGCCCGTAAGTCAGCTGCCACCCCGCGCTCAGCGAGATCGCCAGGAGGAAGGAGGCGAGGGTGAACGGCTTCTGCCCGATCAGCGAACCCAGGTCGTAGTCGGTCAGTAACCGGACGGCCAGGTAGGTGAAGCCCAGGATGCCGGTCACGGTGGCGATCCTGCCCAGCACGTGGATGTAGCGGTAGCCCAACGTGGCGACGGCGAAGGTCAAGGCACCGAAGACGACGATGCCGACGATCGGGGTGTCCACGCCGACGATCTCGTTGACCGCCTGGCCGGCGAGCACCGTGCCGGTCGCTGCGAACCCGAGGTAGAGCAGGACCACCAGCACGAGCGGCAGGATGGCTCCGCGCACGCCGAACTGAGCCCGGCTGGAGATCATCTGCGGCAGCCCCAGGCGTGGTCCCTGCGCAGAGTGCAGCGCCATCACCACGCCACCGACGATGTTGCCGATGAACAACCCGATGATCGCCCAGAGTGCGTCAGCTCCGAAGACGACCGCCAACGCACCGTCGACGACAGCGGTGACCTGCATGTTTGCCCCGAACCAGAGGGTGAACTGGTTGATCGGCGAACCGTGACGCTCCTCGTCGGGCACCACGTCGATCGATCGACGCTCCACCACGGACCGACCCGCCGGCCTGCTGTCCTCAGCGTTCATCGCACTCCCCTTGTCCACCGTGGTGCATCGGCCGGGTCCGGTCGCCCACGCAGGATGCGCGCTGACCGGTCGGAGATCAACTGCCTGCCAGCCACTGCGCGCGGACGGCGTCGGCGTGCTCGCCCAGGTCAGGGCTGGCAACCCGGACCCGGGCGGAGGCGCCTGGGTCGTCGTCCGCTGCCTCCACGGAGAAGTGGACCGGCTGGCGCAGGAAGCCGATGGCGCCCAGCACAGGGTGGTCGAGCTCGCCGACCACGCCGCGATGGCGGATCTGGTCGCTGTCCAGGACCTGGGCCAGATCCCAGATGGGGGCTGCGGGCACGCCGTAGCGCGTCGCCAGGACGAGGACCTCCGCGGTGGTCAGCCGACCCGACCACTGCTCGGTGAGCTCCCGCAGCTGGGGCTCGTGCTCCGCTCGCGACGTGTCATCGGCGAAGCGAGGGTCGGCGGCCAGGTCCGGGCGACCCAGCAGCTCGGCGAACCGGGCGAACACCCCGCTGCTGGCCACCGCGATCGCCACCATCCCGTCCGCCGTGGTGAAGGTGTCGAACGGGGCGGAGACCGGGTGCCGGTTCCCGATCCGGCCGGGCAACGAGCCGGTGGCGGTCAACAGGCTCATCCCGGTCACCTGCAGCGCCACCAACGAGTCGAGCATGGCCACGTCCAGGTGCCTGCCCCGGCCGGTCTTCTCCCGGTCGAGGAGCGCGACGGCGATCGCCCAGGCGGCGAAGACCCCGGCGACCAGGTCCCCGACGGATTCCCCCACCCGGGTCGGTCGACCACCATCGGGTCCGGTACCGGCCATGAGCCCGGACATGGCCTGCACGATGAGGTCGTAGGCCGGCAGCCCGGCCATCGGCCCGGTCTGCCCGAAGCCGGAGATGCTGGCGTAGACCAGCCGTGGGTTGACCGCGCGCAAGGCCGGTTCCTGGATGCCCAGCCGGGCCGTCACGCCCGGTCGGAAGTTCTCCACCAGCACGTCCGCCTGCTCGACCAGCCGGAGCAGCAGCGCATGGTCGGCCGGGTCCTTGAGGTCCAGGACCAGGCTCCTCTTGCCGCGGTTGAGCTGAGCGAAGTAGACGCTCTCGCCGTCGATGAACGGGCCGAGATGCCGGGCGTCGTCCCCGGCCGGGGACTCGACCTTGACGACGTCGGCACCCAGGTCGGCCAGCAGCGCCGTGCAGTAGGGGCCGGCGAGCACCCGGCTCAGATCCAGGACCCGCAGACCGTCCAGCATCCCCACGACGCCACCTCGTCTCATCAGCGCACCCACGGCTCTTCCGTGGGCCGGCTGGGCGCTGACGCTAGAGACCGCGCGGCTGGTCCGGCGATGGGCGCGTGCACGACAAGCGGGGCCTCAGATCGTGCACCCGCACCTTGTGCCCGGTGTCGCGAGCGGGATGACTGGCGGCTACAGACCCCGTCCCGTCCGGCCCTCCCAGGAGCGGCCCAGCGGCCCATGAAGGAGTTGCGCCGGTGACTGCCTCGCTCACGTCCTCGATGTACGAGGAGTTCCGCGCTGCCGCGCGCCAGTTCGCCGAGGAACGCCTCGCTCCCCGGGCTGCCGCGGTGGACAGGGCCCGCGAGTTCCCCCAGCAGAACTACGACGAGCTGGTGGCCGCCGGTCTGCACGCACCGGGTATCCCCGAGGAGTACGGCGGGGACGGTGTCGATGCCACCGCCGCGGCGATCGCGGTGGAGGAGGTGGCGCGGGTGTGCGCCTCCTCCTCGAGCATCCTGACGTCGAACAAGCTCGGGATCGTGCCGTTGCTGCTGGCCGGGACCCCCGAGCAACGCAGGCGCTACCTGCCCGAGGTCGCCACGGGGGACGCCCTGCTGGCCTATGCCATCAGCGAGCGCGAGGCGGGCAGCGACGTCGCGTCGATGCGCTGCCGGGCCGAGGTCGACGGGGACGGGTGGGTGCTGGACGGCACCAAGGCCTGGATCACCTCCGCCGGGGTCGCCCGCTACCTGGTCGTGTTCGCCGTCACCGATCCTGGCGCGGGCTCGCGGAGCATCTCCGCCTTCGTGGTGCACGCCGACGACCCGGGGATCAGCTACGGCCGGGCGGAGCACAAGATGGGGCTGCGCGGGTCGGTCACCCGTGAGGTGGTCTTCGACGGTTGTTCGATCCCCGCGGGCCGACTGCTGGGCGAGCGTGGGCGCGGCATGCGGGTGGCGCTGGGCACCCTGGACCACACCCGGGTGTCGATCGCGGCACAGGCGGTCGGGATCGCGCAGGGGGCCCTGGACCTGGCAGCCGGCTATGTGCAGGGGCGGGAGCAGTTCGGGCAGCCGATCTCCTCCTTTCAGGGCGTCCAGTTCATGCTCGCCGACATGGCGATGAACATCGAGGCGGCCCGGCAGATGACGTACGCCGCCGCCGCGCGCAGCACCGCCGGCGCGGCCGACCTGACGTTCTTCGGGGCGGCGGCGAAGTGCCTGGCCTCCGACACCGCGATGTCGGTGACCACCGATGCCGTGCAGCTGCTCGGCGGGTACGGCTACACGGAGGACTTCCCGGCCGAACGCATGATGCGCGACGCCAAGATCACCCAGATCTACGAGGGGACCAACCAGATCCAGCGCATGGTGATGGCCCGCTACGTCCTGACGCGCCGTTGAGGGTCAGGCTCCACCGGCTCCGGTCTGCACGGTGGCGAGCGCCAGCCACAACTCCATTCGGTCGGTCAGGGAGCCCAGATCCCGATCGGTGAGGGACTCGATGAGCTGGAGGCGGTGTCGCAGGCTGTTGCGATGCAGGGTCAGCGTGCGCGCAGTCTCTCCTGGCCGGCAGTCGCAGTCCAGGTAGCAGCGCAGCGTGACGACCAGCTCGCTGCCCTGCTCGCGGTCGTGCCGCACGAGCGGGGCGAGCACCGCCGCCGCCGCTTCCTGCAGCGGGAGGTCACGGTTTCCCAGCAGCAGCACGCCCAGGCTCAGGGGGGCGGCCCGGTGCACGCCGGGACCGTGTCGCGATGCCTGCCTGGCCTCGTGGAAACCCAACCGCAGGCCGGCGACCCGCGGGCGGTGCGCCCCGACACCGATCCGGACGCCGGCGTCCAGGGGCCGCACGTGTCCGGCCACGACGTCGGCACCGGCGATCGGGTCCACCTCCGGCGGAAGCAGCACCACGGCGACGTCCTGTACGAGGGCCACCGGCCACCGGTCGCCGTCCTTGCCCAGCAGTCGGCCCAGCGTCCAGGGCAGGGTCCGCAACCGCTGCCCACCCTGGGGGCAGTCGACGACGACGACGGCGTGCGCGGCGGACGCGTCCACCCCGCAGGCCCTCAGCCGGCGTTGCGCCTGCGGCTCCGTCACCGCCTGGTCCAGGACGTCCTGCAGGACCTGGCCCAGCAGCTCGCGCCGCCCGGTACGCACGGCGTGCTGGCGGGACACCTCCAGGGCCAGCAAACGCGTGGCGAAGGACAGCGCGGCCGGGTGCGCGGGGACTCGCTCCGTCCGCACCTCCGCCACCGGGGTACCCGCCACGGTGACGTCCCGGCCGCTGCCGTTGGAGGACGCGGCGAGCACGTCCTGCCTCGTGGGCCACGTGCTGGCGGCCGGGTAGCGCTCCAGGACGTGGCCGCCGGCCTCGATGACGGCCACGGCGCCGGCATCGAGATGGCGGTGCAGGGTCTTCAGCAACGCGGCGAGGCCGTGACCGGCCAGCAGGTCAGCGGTGAGCTGGTCGTGCAGCGCGACGACGCCGTTCACCTCGGCGTAGTGCTCGGCGAACAACCGGTCGGCCACCCACCGGCTGATCTGCACGAACGGCACCGACACCGGTGAGGACAGCAGGGCCAGCCCGGATCGTCCGGCTGCCGCGACCAGGGCCGGGGGTACCGACTCGTGCACCAGACCGGTACCCATGCACAGTCCCGCGACCGGGAGCCGACCGAGCCGGTGGACCAGGTCGCCCCACTCCCGGTCCGACCGGGGCAGCAGCCCGGTGGTGAGCACCAGCTCCCCGCCGCGCAGGAACGGCAGCGGGTCCGGCAGCTCGGTGGTGGCCACCCACGTGATGGGAGCGTCCGATGCCGCCCCCGGGGGGGAGAGCAATCGCAGGTCCAGGCCGGGATCGGCCAGCAGATCGGACACCCGGACCACCACGGGACGATTCTGCCGTCGTCGTCGTGCCGGTCGTCCCTCCGCCCGCGCGGGGCCACCATCGGTGTCCGAGATACCAGACGTTGTGTCGATCGGGTCCTACAGACGGCGGAGGGCATTGACATGCGACCCAGCTCACAGGACGCTCATTCACATAGCCGAACGACGTTCGTATATGCGAACCCCGCCCGCTTCCTGGGAGCAGCCCATGTCTCGTCCCA
The DNA here is from genome assembly GCA_038233915.1 of Mycobacteriales bacterium. Lineage (GTDB taxonomy): Bacteria > Actinomycetota > Actinomycetes > Mycobacteriales > Geodermatophilaceae > Klenkia. The sequence continues at coordinate 6,188 of JBBSVA010000056.1, forward strand.
TCCGCACCACGGCCCTCACCGCGCTCACCTGCGCCGGGCTGCTCGTCGTCACCGCGTGTGGCTCGGACTCCTCGGCCGGGGGTTCCTCCGGCGGTGGGGAGGCCGACTCCTCGGCGCCGCTGTTCGACCAGCTACCCGAGGACATCCAGCAGGCCGGTCAGATCACGATCGGTTCCTCCATCGACTACCCGCCCTTCGAGTCCTACGCCGAGGACGGCACGACCCTGCAGGGGTTCGAGGTCGAGCTGGCCACCGCGCTGGAGGAGCAGCTGGGCGTCACCTTCGACTGGCAGAACGCCAGCTTCGACACCCTCTTCACGGCGTTGCGCTCGGGCCGCTACGACATCGTCTACGGCGCGGTGAACGACACCCCGGAGCGGGAGCAAACGTTCGACTTCGTCACCTACCTGCAGTCCTCCCAGGCACTGGTCACCGCGGCCGGCAACCCCGCCGGCATCGTCACCGAGGACGACCTCTGCGGCCTGTCGATCGCCATCGTGCGCGGCGGCGTCCAGGGCGACATCCTGGACGCGCAGTCCACGGCGTGCACCGCCGCGGGTAACGAGCCGGTCAACGTCCTGCCCTTCGACGGCAACTCCGGTGAGCAGCTCGCGGTCAAGCAGGGCCAGGCCGACGCCATGCTGGAGAACTACCCCACGGCCGCGGTCTTCGCCCCCGAGTCCGACGGCGACCTGGAGATCGTGCCGGACCTGCAGCTGAGCCCACAGTTCTTCGGCATGGTCGTGCCCAAGGACCAGACCGAACTGCGGGACGTGCTCCAGCAGGCCTGGCAGGCGATCATCGACGACGGCTCCTACGCCCAGGTCCTCGACGGCTACGACCTGTCCGACATCGCTGTGGAGGAAGCCGGCATCAACCAGGCCGGCGCGAACTGATGTCCCGCCTGGTGAAGCCGGCCGGGGAGGTGGAGACCCCGACCGGCAGCCACGCCACCGCGGTCGCCGCCGGCGACCACCCCGACGTCGAACTCACCGTCGTCCCACTCCGGCACTACAGCCGCTGGGTGCTCGGTGCCGCCGTCGGCATCGGCGCCGCCTGGCTGATCTGGGCGTTCGCCACCGCTGACATCGACTACAGCGTCACCGCCAGGTACCTGACCGCCACGCCGATCCTGCTCGGGGTGTGGCACACCCTGCAGTTGACCCTGCTGTCGATGGTGATCGCGCTGGCCATCGGCGTGGTCATCGCCGTCATGCGTCAGTCGGAGAACCCGGTGCTGCGCGCGGTCGCCTCGGGCTGGGCCTGGCTGTTCCGCGGGATCCCGCTGCTGGTCCAGTTGCTGATCTGGTTCAACCTGTCGCTGGTGTTCGACTCGATCGGCATCCCCGGGGTCTACACGGTCCCCACCAACCAGCTGATGACGCCGTTCGTGGCCGCCCTGATCGGCTTGTCGATCAACGAGAGTGCCTACATCTCCGAGATCGTCCGCGGCGGCATCATGTCGGTGGACAACGGTCAGCGCGAGGCCGCCTCCGCACTGGGCATGACGCGTGGCCGCCTCATGCGTCGGATCCTGCTGCCGCAGGCGCTGCGGGTCATCGTGCCCCCGCTGGGCAACGAGTTCATCTCGCTGCTGAAGTACTCCTCACTGGCCTACACGATCTCCTACTCGGAGCTGCTGCTGTCGGCGAACAAGATCTACACGGCCAACTTTCTGGTCGTGGAGCTGCTGTTCACCGCCTCGATCTGGTACCTCGTGCTCACCACGATCTTCACCTTGGTCCAGCAACAGGTGGAACGACGGCTCAACCGCGGGGTGCCCGGTGCCCAGCAGCAGCGGCTGTCCGGCCGGTGGCGGCGCAACCTGAGCCTGCGGAGGGCAGGAGCATGAGGGGGACGACGGTCGTGGCGGCCCGCTCGGTACACAAGAACTTCGGCCTGGTCAAGGTGCTCAAGGGCATCGACCTCACCGTCGGCGAGGGCGAGGTGCTGTGCATCATCGGGCCCTCCGGCTCGGGCAAGTCGACCTTCCTGCGTTGCATCAACCACCTGGAGAAGATCGACGGCGGTGAGCTGTCCGTGAACGGCCAACTAGTCGGCTACCGCCGCAAGGGCGACAAGCTCCACGAGCTGCGGGACAACGAGATCTGCCGCGAGCGGGCCAACATCGGCATGGTGTTCCAGCACTTCCACCTGTTCCCGCACATGACCGTGCTGCAGAACCTGATGGAGGCCCCCGTCGGCGTCAAGGGCGTGGCCAAGGCCGAGGCGGCGCGCCGCGGCCAGGAGCTGCTGGAGCGTGTCGGGCTGGGCCACCGGGCCGACGACTACCCCCGCCAGCTGTCCGGCGGACAGCAGCAGCGGGTGGCCATCGCCCGGGCGCTGGCCATGGACCCGGCCCTGATGCTCTTCGACGAGCCGACCTCGGCCCTGGACCCCGAGCTGGTCGGCGAGGTGCTCGACGTGATGAAGGACCTCGCCGCCTCCGGGATGACCATGGTGGTCGTCACCCACGAGATCGGCTTCGCCCGGGAGGTCGCCGACACGCTGATCTTCATGGACGACGGGAAGGTCGTGGAGTCGGGCCCGCCGCGGGAGTTGCTGGCCAACCCGCGCGAGGAACGCACCCGGGCCTTCCTGAGCAAGGTCCTCTGAATGCGCACCCGGATGGGGAGGAGAACCACGTGAGCAGCTCGGTCACTCGCGCCGTACGGATCCTGGACCTGGTGGCCCACGCCGAGAAGCCGCTGAGCCTGGCCCGGATCACCGAGGACCTGCAGATCCCCAAGAGCACCGCGCACGGCATCCTGCGGGACCTCGCGGTGGAGGGCTACATCGAGGTCGTGGACCCCGCCGGGTACGCCATCGGGCTGAAGGCCTTCGAGGTCGGGGTCGCCCACCTGCGACGCAGCAGCACCGTCAGCGTGGTCGGGCCCGAACTGGTCCGGCTGACCCGAGCGCTGGGCGTCACCTCGCACTTCGCCGTGCTCGACGGCGTCGACGCGGTCTACCTGTGCAAGGAGGACCCGCCGGGGCTGGGGGTGCAGCTGGCCAGCTCGATCGGTGCCCGGCTGCCCGCCCGCCTGACCGCCGTCGGCAAGGCGTGCCTGTCGTGGACGCCGGCCGACCAGCTCGAGGAGCACCTCGGCCGCCCGGCGCTCCGCCGGGCCGCCCGGGAGCGGCTGACCTCCGAACTCGACCGGGCTCGGGCGGAGGGCCACACCTTCGACGACGGCGAGACGTCCACTGGCATCCGGTGCGTCGCTGCGCCGGTCTTCGGCCTCAACGGCTGCGCGGGCGCGATCGGGGTCAGCTACCTGCGTGAGGGGTCAGCACCCATGGACGAGATCGTCGCGCGGGTGACGGCGACGGCTGACCGGGCCAGCACGATGCTCGGCGGGGAGACCCGGCGATGACCGCGACTCCCCGGCCCTGGCTGGATCGGATCGAGCCCTACCGCCCCGGCCGGCACGCCGACAGCCTGGACGGTTCGATGGCCTCCAACGAGTCCCCGCTGGGCGCCAGCCCGCAGGTGGTGACCGCGGTGACCGCCGCGATGACCCGGGCCGCCCACTACCCCGACCCCCTCGCCGACGGGCTGCGTGCCCGGCTGGCACAGCTGCACCGGGTGCACCCCGAACAGATCCTGGTCGGCAACGGCTCCGACGAGCTGATCTACCTGCTGGCGTTGGCCTTCCTGGCCGGCGGTGGACATGCCGTCTGCGCCGACCCGCCGTACCGCATCGACGAGATCAGCACCGCCGTCGTCAATGCCCGGTTGACCAAGGTGCCGCTGCGTGACTGGACCCACGATCTCCCGGCGATGGCCCGCATCGAGGCAGACCTCGCCTACGTGGTGAACCCGCACAACCCGACCGGCACGATGTGCCCGCCCGCAGCCATCGCGGAGTTCGTCGCCGGCTGCCGGGCGGGGCTGGTCGTCGTCGACGAGGCCTACATCGACTTCGCCGACGATCCCGAGCAGGCCAGCGCCATGTGGCTGGCCCGCGAGGGCCGGGCTGTCGTGCTGCGTACCTTCTCCAAGGTGCACGGCCTGGCGGGCCTGCGGGTCGGCTACCTGGTCGGGCCGGTCGAGGTGCTCGACGTGCTGCGCAAGATCCGGGCACCGTTCTCGGTCAGCTCGGTGGCCCAGGCGGCCGCCTGCGCCGCCCTCGACGACGACGCCCACCGCCGGGAGGTGCGTGCGCACACGCTCGCCCATCGCGACCAGGTCGGCGACCTCTTCCGCGCAGCCGGGTTCGCCGTCGTGCCCTCCCAAGCCAACTTCGTGCTCGTCGAGACGCCCGGCCCGGCCGAGGACGGGCTCGTCACGCACCTGGGCGAGGACGGCATCTCCGTGCGCCCCGGCAGCGCGCTGGGCGCGCCCGGGACGGTACGGGTGAGCACCCCGACCACCACGGGACTGCAGATGCTGCGCGACTCGCTCGAGCGCTGGTCGCACCCGAACACCCTTGCCCTGTCCACCCACCGCTGAGCACCCACCGCTGAGCACCCGACACACCGGAGGACACCGTGTACATCCGCAACGCCTGGTACGTCATCGCCTGGGACGACGAGATCACCCGCGAGCTCATGCAGCGCACCGTGCTCGGCGATCCCGTGGTGCTCTACCGCAAGCAGGACGGCACCGCCGTCGCGCTGGCCGACGAGTGCGCCCACCGCGCATTCCCGCTCTCGGCCGGGCGGGTGCTCGGTGACGACGTGCAGTGTGGCTACCACGGTTTCACCTACGACGGCAGTGGTGTGTGCACCCGGGTGCCCGCCCAGGAGCGGATCCCCCCGACCGCCCGGGTGCGCAGCTACCCGCTGGTGGAGTCGCACCGCTGGCTGTGGATCTGGATGGGTGACCCGGAGCTGGCCGCGGACACCCCGGTGCCCGACACGCACTGGATGACCGACCCGGCCTGGGACCGGGTGACCCACACCCGGCTGTTCCAGTGCCGGTCCTCGCTGCTGCACGACAACCTGCTCGACCTCACCCACGAGGCCTTCCTGCACACCGCGTCGATCGGCGACGAGGCGGTGTACGAGAACGGCATCACCGTCGAGGTCGACGGCGCCACGGTCAGCGTCGACCGCTTCATGCCCAACTGCCATCCCTCGCCGCTGTTCGAGAAGGCCACCGGGGAGCAGCTGGTGGACCGCTGGCACACTACCGAGTTCCAGCTGCCCGCCCTACACACCATCCACGCCGGGGTGGTCGCCCCCGGCGGACGCCGCGAGGACGGCTACCTGCTCGAGGTGCTCAACGGGATCACCCCGGCCACCGAGGACAGCACCTGGTACTTCTACGCGTTCTGCCGCAACTTCGCCGTCGGCGACGCATCGGTCAACGAGCTGCTCGCCAAGTCCCTCGGCGACGTCCTGACCGAGGACGACGTCGCGTTGGCACTGCAGGAGGAGCGGCTGAAGGACCGCCCGGACACCCGGCAGGACGTGCTCATCGCCCAGGACGCCGGCGTGGCCAAGGCCCGCCGACTGATGGCCAAGATGCTGGCCGCGGAACAGGCCCAGCAGGGCCGGTCGACCGCGGCGCAGCCGGAGAAGGTGACCGCGGGCAGATGAGGTTGCTCATGCGCGCTGACGCCCATCGCCCCGCAGCGGACGAGGACGGGGTACCGGTCTGTGAGGTCGCCTCCTCCCCCGACACCCCGGGGCGCCCGGAGAGGTGGCGCTGGCACATCCGGTTGCGGGAGGAGAGCCCAGACGGCCGAGCCGAGGTCCCCTCCCGCCAGGTGGTGCACCTGGGCCTCGGGCCCGACACCTCTCTGGAGGTCGCCGTGGACCCGGCCTCGGTACGCGCCGAGGTCGAGCTGGTCGACCTGACCGACACGTACCTCGTCGGGCGGGACGAGCGTGGTCTGGTCGTGCTCGTGCAGGGCTCGGGGCGCTGCCTGGTGGAGGGGCGCCACGAGCTCGGCAGGCACGACACCCTCGTGTTGGAAGGCGACGACCCGATGTCGGTGGGCCTGGTCCCCACCGGCACCGGCCCTACGACCGTGGCCGTGGTCCGGCTGCATCCTGTCGAGGACAACGTCCTCGGCTGGGTCCCCTGAGCGCGGACGGAGACGGTCTCGATGCACGTCACCCATGACGAGCGGCAGCTCCGGCTGCGGGCCACCGGACTCACCTGGGAGGCCGAGGGGGTGATCTCGCTGTCCCTGCGACCGCTGGACGGCGAGCTGCTACCGGCCTGGGCGCCCGGCGCGCACCTGGACTTGCACCTGCCGGGTGGGCTGGTCCGCCAGTACTCGCTGTGCGGGGACCCCGCCGACCGGTCTGCCTGGCGGGTCGCCGTCCTGCGCGAGCAGGCTGGCCGCGGCGGTTCGGCCATCGTTCACGACCAGCTGCGGCCCGGCACCGTGCTCGATGTGGTCGGTCCGCGGAACAACTTCGAGCTCCGCGAGGCTGAGAGCCACCTGTTCATCGCCGGGGGCATCGGCATCACGCCTTTGCTGGCCATGGTGGCCGAGGTCGAGGCGTCCCGACGCCCGTGGCAGCTGCTCTACGGCGGACGGACCCGGGCCGGGATGGCCTTCCTCGGCGAGCTCGCCCGGTACGGCGACCACGTCCTGGTCCACCCCCAGGACGAGTACGGGTTGCTCGACCTGGACGCCGTGCTGGGTGAGCCGACGGCGGGCCGGCACGTGTACTGCTGCGGGCCCGAACCCCTCCTGTCGGCGGTGGAGGACCGATGTCGCAACTGGGCGCCGGGGTCGTTGCAGGTCGAGCGGTTCGCGGCCAAGCCGCAGGCCCCGCACGACCCGACCGCCGAGCAGGCCTTCGAGGCGGTCTTCGAGCAGAGCGGGGTGACGGTCACGGTCGCTCCCGGCCAGTCGATCCTGCAGGCGGCCGAGGCAGCCGGACTGGACCTGCCCAACTCCTGCCGGGAGGGCATCTGCGGCACCTGTGAGGCCGCCGTGCTCGAGGGCCGGCCCGACCACCGGGACAGCCTGTTGACCGAGGACGAGCGGGCGGCTGACGACACCATGATGATCTGTGTCGGACGGGCGTTCGGCGACCGGATCGTGCTCGACGTCTGATCCCCGGTGTGCCCCCCGGGCCGCCGTCCCGGCCTGCGCCCCCGGGCGGGACCGGTCGACATGTCGACATCCAGAGGAGACCCAGCGTGACCGTCATCGACGAACTGGCCGGCCAGCTGCGGAGTGGCCGGCTGCTCACCGACCCCGCTGCGATGGAAACCTACCGACGCGACGAGGCGCACCTGGTCGAGCCGGGTGCGCCGTCGGCCGTGCTGCTGGCCGCCGACACCGCCGAGGTGTCAGCGGCGATGGCGTGGGCGCACCGCCACGGGGTGCCGGTCGTGCCGCGCGGAGCGGGGACCGGCCTGGCCGGCGGCGCGTCGGCCAGCGACGGCTGCCTGGTGCTCAGCCTGGCCCGGATGACCCGGATCCGGGAGCTGCACGCCGAAGACCAGCTGATCGTGGTCGAACCCGGTGTGATCACCGCCGACGTGGACCGGGCCGCGGCCGAGGTCGGGCTGATGTACCCGCCGGACCCCTCCAGCCACGAGATCTCCACCATCGGCGGGAACCTGGCCACCAACGCCGGCGGTCTGCGCTGCGTGAAGTACGGGGTCACCCGGGACTCGGTGCTGGGGTTGGAGGTCGTGCTGGCCGACGGCACGATCGTGCAGACCGGGCGCCGGACCGTGAAGGGCGTCGCCGGCTACGATCTGACCAGCCTGTTCGTCGGCTCTGAGGGCACGCTGGGGGTCATCACCGCGGCCACGCTGCGGTTGCGCCCCCGCCCGGTCGACCCACCGGTGACCGTCGTCGCGACCTTCGCGTCGTTGCCGGCGGCGGGGCAGGCGGTGGCCGACGTCGTCCGTGCGGGCCTGGGCCCCAGCCTGCTGGAGCTGTTGGACCGGACCACGCTACGGGCCATCGAGGACTGGAAGTCCATGGGCCTGGAGGCCGACGCTGCCGCGATGCTGGTGGCGCAGGCCGACGGGACCGGTGCCGCCGAGTGCGCCGCGGGCCTGCTGGCCGTCTTCGAAGCCGCCGGGGCCACCTACGCGGCGGTCTCCAGCGACCCGACCGAGGCCGCGGCGCTGCTGGAGATCCGACGGCTGGCCTACCCGGCGACCGAACGACTGGGCCGCTGCCTGGTGGAGGACGTCGGCGTCCCACGCTCGCGGCTGCCTGAGATGATCACCCGGATCGAGCAGGCGGCGGCTGACTACGGGGTCACCATCGCGACGGTGGCCCACGCCGGGGACGGCAACCTGCACCCCACCTTCGTCTTCCCGCCCGGCGAGGTGCCGGCGGCGGTGTGGGCCGCAGCCGACGCCGTGTTCCGGGCAGCCCTGGAGCTGGGCGGAACGCTGACCGGCGAGCACGGCGTCGGCGTCCTGAAGCGGCGCTGGCTGGCCGACGAACTCGGGCCTGGGGCGATGGACCTGCACGCCAAGATCAAGGGCGCAATCGACCCGACCGGCATCCTCAACCCCGGCAAGGGGTTCTGAGCGGTGCTCCGGCACCTGGTGGTCTTCACCCTGCGCCCCGGGGTCTCCCACGACGATCCCCGGGTGCCGGAGGCGGTGGCCGCATCCCGGACGCTCGGTTCGCTGCCGCAGGTGTCGAACTGGGTGGCCGGCCGCGACGTCAGCGGCCGGGACATCGCCGCCGACGCGGCGGCGACCGGTGACTTCGCCGACGCCGCTGCGCTGGGCGCGTTCCTGGCCCACCCCGACCACGTCGCGGCCGGTCGCCAGTGGGCGGAGCTCGCGACCTGGACCATCGTCGACATCGAGCTGCCGTGACCGCGGTCGTGTGTCCGGGCGGAGCAGCGCACCGCTGAACGGAGCAGCGCACCGCTACGTGGAGGCGGCTCCGTACCGCCGCCGGCTGACCGACCGTGCGGAGTCGGCGGGCTCATTCGCCACGTCGGCGTGTGCCGCCAGGAACGGGCGGACGACGGCGGCCAGCGCCGGTGCCGTCGAGAAGTTCACCGCGTGCGGGGCGCCCGGGATGGTCACCAACGTGCCGTGCCGTGCCGCAGCAGTTCGGTGACCCGCTGCGCCCAGGCAGCGGGGGCCGGTGGATCGCGGTCGCAGGGTCCGCCACATCCGTCATGGGCCGGCGCCCAGGTCGTCCAGCACGGCGGTCGGCAGGGCGACGAGGGCCACGAACAGGCCGATCATCAGCGGCACAGGGCGGCCCAGTGGAAGGACTCCAGCGCTCGTCCGGGCGCGCCGCACCAGCTGCACGGCACCGAGCACGGTCAGCGCCCCGATGGCCAGCACGGTCACATCCGCGGCGCTGCTCAGCGCGTTCACGGGTGGGCGCGCGTCCGACGAAGGGGACGACGATCACCGCGACCAGCCGTCAACGAGCAGGAAGAACACCGGCCTGCTGCTGGTCGCCTCGAACGCCGACCTGGCCGCCGCGGTCGGGGCCGACCCGATCGGCGCGCTGCTGTCCACCTGGTCCCCGTGCCGTTCGTCGTCGTCGTCGCGGTGATCGGTCTGATCGGCGGCGCGCTGCTGGACATCTGCTCCTCGGGCCAGGCGCTGCTGGCCGCCGGGGCGACGACCCCCCGGACCGCTGGGGCCACGATCAACGGGAGCTGATGGTGATCGCGGCCGTGTGGTCGTCTTCATCGCCACCGGGGACTTCATCGGGCAGTTCCAGGGCTTCCTGAGCGCCCCCAGCGTCCCGGTCGCGCCTGGTGCGGGATCGTCCTGGGCGACATCGCGCTGCGGCGCACCGGCGACCGGGCCTCCGCCAACCTCGGCGCTGCTGGTGGGGTTCCTCGGCACACGGGGATGGCGTCGCCCGGCAGTGCGACCGGGATCTGACCAGACAGACCAGACCAGGTAGCGTCGGGGGATGTCCCAGGTCGTCAGCGTCTACGACGCGAAGGCGCAGCTCTCCGCCCTGCTGAAGCGGGTCGAGGCGGGGGAGGAGATCGTGATCTCCCGGCACGGGAAGTCCGTCGCACGGTTGGCACCCCTCGAGGCGGTACCGCCGGCGCGCACCCCGGGGCGGTGGAAGGGGCAGATCCGGATGGCCCCGGACTTCGACGATTTCACGGAGCAGGACGAGCGGGACTGGTACGGCGAGTGAGGTTCCTGCTCGACACGCACATCCTGGTGTGGTGGGCAGGTGCGGAGCAGGACCTCCCCGCTGGAGTGGGCAGCGCCCTGTCCGCGCCGGCCAACGACGTGTTCTTCTCAGCCGTCAGCACGGCGGAGCTCGCGGTCAAGTCCGCACTGGGCAAGCTGGACATCGACGATCGACTCCTCGGGACGAGTCCCGACGACTCGTTCACCGAGCTGCCCCTCACCTCGGCCCATGCCGCGGTGCTGGCGCACCTCCCACCGCACCACCGTGATCCCTTCGACCGGATGTTGATCGCGCAGGCACTCGTGGAGGGCCTCGTCCTCGTGACGGTGGACGAGTCGGTGAGGCGATACGACGTGCCGGTGTTCCCGCCCCGGTGAGACCCGCCCCCGACACCCGTCTGCCCGACGGCTTCCTCGTCGTCCTGGACCCCCGCACCCGCCGCCGGGACGCCGGTGCCACGCTGCTCGGCGGGTCACCGCTGCGCCTGCTCCGGCTGGCCCCGCGGGCCCGCGACCTGCTGGTGACCGACACGCTCACCGTCGTCGACGCGACGACGGCGACGCTGGCCGGCCGGTTGCTGGACAGCGGGCTGGCCCACCCGCGGCTGGTCCCGGTGCCGCCCACCGATGTGACAGTCGTCGTCCCGGTCAAGGACCGGACCGCCGCGCTGGCCCGGTTGCTCGACGCCCTGCGCACCGACTCGGAGACCGCCGACCTGCCGGTCACCGTCGTCGACGACGGCTCGGCCGACCCGGCAGCGGTGGCCGCCGTCTGCGTCGCCCACCGCGCGACCGTGCTGCGGCACGAGACCGCCCGGGGCCCCTCCGCCGCGCGGAACGCCGGCCTGCGGGCAGCCACCACCGCAGCTGTCGCGTTCGTCGACTCCGATTGCGTGCCGCGCCCGGGCTGGCTCGGGGTGCTGGCCGCGCACCTGGCCGACCCCCGGGTGGCCGTCGTCGCGCCCCGGATCGTCGCGCTGCCCGCCGACCGGACCGGCTGGGTCACCAGCTACGAGGACGCCGTCAGCGCGCTGGACATGGGCGCGCACCCGGCTCCCGTCGCCCCGCTGACCGGGGTGTCCTACGTGCCCAGCGCGACGCTGCTGGTCCGCCGCGCCGCACTGGACGACGGGTTCGACGAGTCGATGCGCGTCGCTGAGGACGTCGACCTGGTCTGGCGGCTGGTCGGAGCGGGCTGGCGGGTCCGCTACGACCCGGCCGCCCGGGTCGCGCACGCACACCCCGCGGAGACCCGGGAGTGGCTGCGCCGCCGTGCCTACTACGGCACCGGGGCCGCCCTGCTCGCCCAGCGGCACGGCAGCGCCGTCGCGCCGGTCGTGATGTCGCCGTGGTCGGCGGCCGCCTGGGCGCTGGTCCTGCTCGGCGGTCGCCCCGGCGCGCTGGGGGCCGGCGTGGTGCTGGCCGTGGCCACCCGCATGCTGGCCGCCCGGCTGGGGGACCCGCCGCCGACCGCGCTGGCCGCCTCCCTCGTCGTCCGGGGGTCCTTCGCGGGCGGCCGGACACTGGCCCGCTCCGTCACCCGGCACCACTGGCCGCTCGTCGTCCCGCTGCTGGGCAGTCGCCGGGTCCGCCGGCTGGCGCTGCTCGCCGCGACCACGGACGCCGTCGGCGCCTGGTGGCCGCACCGCCGCCGGGTCGGTCTGCTGCGCTTTGCGGCCGGACGACGGCTGGAGGACCTGGCCTACGGGGCCGGCCTCTGGCAGGGCGCGTGGCGGGCCCGGGACGTCCGGGCGCTGCTGCCGGCCCGGCCGCCCGGCACGTGAACTCCCGGTGACGTGACGCCGGCCGGGGAACAGGACGGAGCGGGCCGGCCTTGGCGTCTGCTGTGCGGTGCCTGCGCGGGCCGTGCGACTTTCGACGCGAGGAGCTCCGCCATCAGCACCGCCATCGACACCCAGCAACCCGCCCGCGCGGGCACGAAGGCACCGCCCGGCCGGGCGAAGCTCGCCCTGACCCTGGGCGCGTTCGTCGCGCTGGGCCCGCTGACCATCGACATGTACCTGCCGGCGCTGCCGACCATCGCCGACGACCTGGGCACGACGTCAGCCGCCGTGCAGCTCACCCTCACCGGCACCCTGCTCGGCCTGGCCCTGGGTCAGCTGGTCCTGGGGCCGTTGTCGGACCGCTTCGGCCGCAAGCGCCCACTCATCGCCGGGACGGCGCTGCACGTCGTCGCCTCCCTGCTGGTGTTGCTCGCCCCCAACATCGCGGTGCTCGGCGCGCTGCGCGTGCTGCAGGGCGTCGGCACCGCCGCCGGAGCGGTCATCGCCCTGGCCGTCGTCCGGGACCTCTACACCGGACGGGCCGCGGCGACGCTGCTGTCCCGGTTGTTCCTGGTCATCGGCGCCGCCCCCGTGCTCGCCCCCACGCTGGGCGGGGAGCTGCTGCGCTACACCTCCTGGCGGGGCGTGTTCGTCGCGCTGGCGGTCTACGGGCTGCTGCTCGTGGTCGTCGTCGGGTCCGCCCTGCCCGAGACCCTTCCGCCCGAACGACGGGCCACAAGCGGTCTGCGGGGCACCGCCCGGGCCTACGCAGGGCTCTTCCGCGACCGGGTGTTCGTCGGGCTGGTCGGCGTCGCCGGCCTCACCATGGCCGGTTTGTTCAGCTACGTCTCGGGGGCCACGTTCGTCTACCAGGACGAGTTCGGCCTCGACGAGCAGCAGTTCGGCCTGCTGTTCGGCGCCGGGGCGGTCTGGTTGATCGGCGCCACCCAGCTCAACCCGGTGCTGCTGCGCCGCTTCCAACCGCAGACGATCCTGGTCGGCGGTCTGGCTTTGGCCGGCCTGGCCGGTGTGGTGCTGCTCGTGCTGGCCGGCACGGGCACCGGCGGGCTGTTCGGTGTCGCCGTCCCGATCTGGGTCGTGCTCGCCGGCAGCGGGCTCGCGCTGCCCAACGCCCCGGCCATCGCGCTGAGCCGGCACGGGGAGTCCGCCGGCACCGCGGCCGCGATGCTCGGCGCCGTCCAGTTCGGGGTCGGCGCCGTCGTCGCCCCGCTCGTGGGCGTGCTCGGCAACGACGGGGCGGCCATCGGCACGGTCGTCGTCCTCGCCTTCGCCGCAGCCGGCGTCGTGCTGGCCACCGTCGTCCGGCCGTGGCAGCTGCCCCGCTGGGAGGCCGACGACTGAGCTGGTCACCCGCCAGGACGGCAGTCCTGGCGCAATCCCGTCGCAGCGGTCACGATGGGGGTGACATGAGCCACTGGGCGGGCGCGACGGGGCAGGGTGACGCGTGAGGACGTCGAACCCCTGGCTGGCGCTGCCCGACGGCGCCCCGACCGCCGTGGCCACCCGCCGGCTGCGGGCCGCGCACGAGGCGATGGTCACCCGTGGTGGCGCCCCCCGCCGGGACCAGGTCCGCTCGGTCGTCTACGACTCCTGGCGCCGCAGCCTGGGCAACGGCGTCGACCCCGACGGCGCCCCGCCCCCGGTCGACCTGCTCGACGACGAGCTGCTCGCCTACCGCGAGGCGCACCCGCTGGCCGCGGTCATGCCCGTCATCCGCCGGCTGCTGGTGGCCGACGCCGAGGCCGACCGGATGATCGTCGCGGTGACCGACGCCGCGGGCCGGATGCTCTGGGTCGAGGGCGACCACCAGCTGCGCAGCCAGGCGGAGCGGATGCACTTCGTGGCCGGCGCGCGGTGGGGCGAGGATGTCGTCGGCACCAACGCCCCGGGCACCGCGCTCGCCCTGGACACCCCGGTGCAGATCTACGGCAGCGAGCACTACAGCCGCCCGGTGCAGCTCTGGTCCTGCTCGGCCGCCCCCGTGCACGACCCGGTCACCGGCCTGCTGCTGGGTGCCATCGACGTCACCGGCGGCGACCACGTCGCCAGCCCGCACGTGCTCACCCTGGTCCGGGCCACGGTGGCGGCGGCCGAGTCGGAGCTGCGCTGGCTGCACCGCGACCAGCTGGGTCGGACGCCGGCGGCGCCCCCGGCGACCCGGTCGGCCAGCCCGCTGTTGGAGGTGCTGGGCCGCGAGCGCGCCCGGCTGACCACGCCGTCCGGGCGCACCGAGCTGTCGCTGCGGCACTCCGAGCTGCTCCTGCTGCTGGCCGAGGCCGCCGTCGCCGGTGAGGGCCGCAGCGCCGATCAGCTGGCCGCCGAGGTGCACCCCGGGGACGCCGCCGCCGTCACCGTGCGGGCCGAGCTGTCCCGGTTGCGTCGACTGCTGGGCGAGGGCGCCGGCGCCGACCTGCTGGGCTCGCGGCCCTACCGGCTGACCAGCCCGCTGGACACCGACCTGGACCAGGTCCGCCGACTGCTCACCCGCGGCGCCGTGGGCTCCGCGCTGGAGCGCTACCCCGGGGCGCTGCTGCCCCGCTCCGAGGCCCCCGGCGTGCGTACGGCGCGGGCCCGGCTCACCGGCTCGCTGCGGTCGGCGGTGCTGCGTTCCCAGCGGCCCGAGCTGCTACTGCGCTACAGCCGACTGCCCGAGGCCGCCGACGACGCCGCCGTCTGGCAGGGCCTGCTGGACGTGCTGCCGGTCAGCTCGCCGCGCCGGGCGGCGGCCGCCGGGCACCTGCTGCGGCTGCGCCGCACCCCGCGCCCCCGCTGACCCACCCCCCTTTCCCCTCCTCCACGTGCGCCCGCCGCCCCTGGGCTTGGATCAGCTCCGACGACCACTGTGCGGCCGGCGCCCCCCACCCCCGTGGAGGAGGGCGCACGCGCGTCGTGGGGGCGGATCCACGCCGGGGCCCCCGGTCGGCGGCC
>JBBSVA010000057.1:0-20792 GCA_038233915.1 Mycobacteriales bacterium
CGCTACCGGTGCCCCCGGCCAGCAGCTCCTCGGTCGCCCTCGGCTCCGGGGCCAGCAGCAGCGAGCTGGCCGACGTCTTCCACGCGCACGGGTGGACGAGCAGCTGCACGCCCGCGGCCCCGGCGGCCTCGATGGCGCTCGTGCGCTGGGCGAAGCGCTGCCCCATCGCTGGCAGAGACGAGCAGCAGCCGGTCGGTGTCCTGCGGGGCGGTGGTGAGCACTTCGCGGTCGGTGTGGGCGACGGTGGTGACAGCGACGGCGACGGCACACTCGGCCAGGTCGGCGGCCTTCGCGGCGTCCCGGACGAGGGCATGACCTCGCCGACCGGACTACCGGTGTCCGGCAGGCCGGTGACGACGAGGCGGCCGAGCCGGCCGATGGCTCCGGTGACGGTGGTCCTGGCACGTCCCTCTCGCCGTGCACCCGCACCTGACCCGCACGACACGCCCGTCCGGCGTGTCGCTGGAATCGAACACGTGTTCGTTCTACCGTTGTCCACAGGTCGGACCTGGATCCACAGATCTGCCCGACCGCCCGGTTTTGTCAGACCCTCGCCCTAGCGTCGGTCCCGACCCGCTCAGCAGCTGGACGACGAACCAGCGCGACGAACCCGAAGGTGGACCACCATGGCAACCCTGGACCGCGACAAGGCCCTCGACATGGCCCTCGCCCAGATCGACAAGCAGTTCGGCAAGGGCTCCGTCATGCGCCTGGGCGACTCGCCCGAGATCGCCATGAAGGTCATCCCGACCGGGTCGATCGCCCTCGACATCGCCCTGGGCATCGGGGGTCTGCCCCGTGGCCGCGTGGTCGAGGTCTACGGCCCGGAGGCGTCGGGCAAGACGACAGTCGCGCTGCACGCGGTGGCCAACGCCCAGGCCACCGGCGGCATCGTCGCCTTCATCGACGCCGAGCACGCACTGGACCCCGACTACGCCCGCGCCATCGGCGTGGACACCGACGCCCTGCTGATCAGCCAGCCCGACACCGGTGAGCAGGCGCTGGAGATCGCGGACATGCTGATCAGGTCCGGCGCACTGGACCTCATCGTCATCGACTCGGTGGCCGCCCTGGTACCCCGCGCCGAGATCGAGGGCGAGATGGGTGACAGCCACGTCGGTCTGCAGGCCCGGCTGATGAGCCAGGCGCTGCGGAAGATCACCGGTGCCCTCAGCAACTCGGGGACCACCTGCATCTTCATCAACCAGCTGCGCGAGAAGGTCGGTGTTGTCTACGGCTCACCGGAGGTCACCACCGGTGGTCGGGCGCTGAAGTTCTACTCCTCGGTGCGGCTGGACGTGCGCCGGATCGAGACCCTGAAGACCGGCACCGACGCAGTCGGCAGCCGGGTCCGGATCAAGGTCGTCAAGAACAAGGTGGCCGCCCCGTTCAAGCAGGCCGAGATCGACCTCATCTGGGGCACCGGCTTCAGCCGGGAGGGCGGCCTCATCGACATCGGTGTCGAGCAGGGCTTCGTCCGCAAGTCCGGCGCTTGGTACACCTACGACGGTGACCAGCTGGGCCAGGGCAAGGAGAATGCCCGCAACTTCCTGAAGGACAACCCCGACCTGGCCGACGAGATCGAGAAGAAGATCAAGGAGAAGCTCGGCATCGGCGCCACCCTGGACGCCCCGGTCGCCGACGCCGCTCCCACCGACTTCTGAGTCGGCCGATGGCTCAGCAGGAGAACGACCCCGCGCGGGACGTCGACAGCTGGGACCCCTGGGCGGATGAGAACCAGGACCCGGCGCCGTTCGCCGACCGCGACGAGGACCAGAGCGCGACAGCGCGTCCTCGTCGCGGTGGCGAGCGGGCGGTCGCTCGGGAGACCGACGTGCTGGCCGCCCCCCTGGCGCCGTCAGTGTCCACGGGCGGGGTGGTCGACCTGGACCAGCTCACCGGAGACGCCCCGCCGGCCCGGCGACCGGCCCGGTCCCGGTCCGCCCGTGCGGGGACGCCCACGCCCCTTACCCGTACCCCTCGCAGCGGCGCCGTCGAGGCCGGGTCCGAGCCCGGCGACGGTGTGGAGTCTGCCGGGAAACCCGCGCCCAAGCGCCGGAGCGGCTCGTTCGGCAACCGCGGGAAGGGCACCGGCAACAGCTCGTTCGCCCGTCCGGAGCCGGGCGCCGGGAGGAGCACGTTCAAGCAGCGCGCCGGGAGCGGCTCCTTCGGCAAGCGCCCGGCCGGGGGCGGTAACAGTTCATTCGGGGACGGCGGGTCCTCCGGTCTCGGTTCCCGCCGGGGTGGTGCCTCGAAGAAGAGCACGCAGCGCACCTGGGGCATCCAGCTCGACGCCGACGTGGAGGAGCCGACCCCGGTCGACCCGAACGCGCCGCGGGTGTTCGATGAGGCCGCTGCAGCCGAGGAGGAGGCTGCCGACGCGCGTCGTCGTGCCCGGGCAGCGGGTGGCACCGGGGGCGGCCGGGGCCGCTCCGGCTCGTTCGACCGGCCCCGTCGGCCCGACGGTGAACCGGCCCCCGAGCTCGAGGACCCGGAGGCGACAGCCCGGCAGCTCTGCCTGGCCGCACTCACCGGGGCGGCCAAGACCCGGCAGCAGCTCGCCAGCATGCTCGCCGACCGTGAGATCCCCGAGGACGCGGCGACGGCCGTCCTGGACCGTTTCGCCGAGGTCGGGCTGGTCGACGACGCCGCGTACGCCGCAGCCTGGATCAGCTCTCGGCAGACTGGGCGCGGTCTGTCCAAGCGGGCCCTGGCCCAGGAGCTGAAAACCAAAGGCGTCGACCCCGAGGTGGCCGCCGTCGCGCTGGAAGCCGTGGACCCGCAGGACGAGTGGGACGCCGCGCGGGCCCTGGTGGCCAAGAAGGTGCCCGCCATGCGCCGGCTGGACTGTGCGACCGCGACCCGTCGGCTGATCGGGATGCTCGCGCGCAAGGGCTACGGCGGGGGACTGGCGGCGATCGTGGTCCGGGAGGCCCTGGACTCCGACGGCGCCGCCGAGGACGCCGCGGCGGTGGCCGACGACACCCCGCCCGAAATGTCGTCCAGCGAGTCGGTGCCCGTGGCCGGCGCGGAGCCTGCGGTCCGACTGGGCCGGTGGTCCGGTCGCCCGCTGGTCGAGGACGACCCCGAGGTGGGTGAGGGCCTCACCCAGGACGGGCTGGCCCGCTCGAAGCCGGCTCAGCGTCGGCACAGCAGCTTCGGCAACCGCTGAAGCTGGCGCCCGAGCTCCCGACCCCGGCCGGATCGCCGCACGGCCCGGGACGGCCGTCGCGCTCAGAACACCCGTGTTCGGGTCACGGCGTTCGGGCGACCGCACTGAGGCCCTCGCGCTGAGGCCTTCGCGCTGAGGCCCTCGCGCTGAGGCCCTTCGCGTTGAGGCCCTCGAGCTGAGGCCCGCGCGCTCAGGTCGACGGGCCCAGCAGGCTCAGTGTGCCAGCCAGGCCGCGACGTCGACGGCGGTGCCGGCGGGGGAGTCCTCGTCGGGCACCAGCCACAGCGGATCCTCCGGACGGCCTTCGGTGAGCCACTGCTGGATGGCCACGTCGAGCGCCGAGGTGGTCGCGGCCAGCGCCGCCGGACCGGGGGCCACCGGGGCGTGTGCGGCGGGCCCGAGGAACGTCACGTCGGACTCGTCGCCGTCCGGCCAGCGCAGCACCCCCCGGCAGCGCGACCGTCGGTGCCGGGCCGGCGGCACGGCTTCCCGCACGACTGCCGACTGCGCCCCCGCCGCCGCGGCGAACCCACGAGCCGCCGACCGCAGCCGGGTGACGAACAGCTGCTCGGGGTCCGCCGTCGATCGGCTGGCCCCGGCGACCTCGCTGATGGCGCGGGCGGGCGGGGGGCTGGCGGCAGCGACGTGGTCCATGACCGGTCCAGTCTCACCCGCCAGGCGGGCCCGCTCGGTGACCGCCGCGCTCCGAAGTCACTGTGGCCCGGTGGAGCCCAGCCACAGTGACTCGGAGCTCACAATCCGGAGTTCAGCCCCGTGGTGACCGGGGCGTTCGGCAGGTCGATCGCGCCAACGGCCGCCGTCGTCGCGTTGGACCGGGTCCGCTTCTCCACGAACTTCGCGATCTGGGAGATCAGCACGTTGATCAGGATGTACATCAGGCCGGCGCCGACGTAGATCTGCAGCGTGTAGATGTTCCCGAAGTTGAAGTTCAGGAACTCGACCAGGCTGCGGGCCTGCCGGAGCAGCTCGAAGTAGCCGATGATGAAGCCCAGCGAGGTGTCCTTGAGCAGGACCACGATCTGCGCGATGAGCACCGGCAGCATCCGCCGGGTGGCCTGCGGCAGCAGCACCAGCACCATCACCTGGGTCTTGCGCATGCCCAGCGCGAGCGCGGCCTCCCGCTGGCCCTTGTCCACCGACAGGATGCCGGCCCGGAAGATCTCGGCCAGCACGGCCATGTTGTAGAGCGTCAGACCCAGGGCGAGTGCGGCGAAGGCGCTCAGGTCCGCGCCAAACGCCGGCAGGACGAAGTACAGCGCGAAGATCACGACCAGCAGCGGGATCGCGCGGAAGAACTCGATGAGCGTGGTCACCGGGATCCGCACCCACCGGTGCTCGGACAATCGGCCGACCGCGAGCAGCACGCCGAGCACGGTGGCGGCAACCATGGCCACGATCGCCACCTGCAGGGTCCGGACGAGCGCCTGGCCCAGGGCCTGCGGCACCCCGGAGTTGGGGTCGAAGAGGATCGCCCAGCGGTTGGGGTTCAGTTGGCCGTTGCCGTTCAGCCGCAGCAGCACGATGGCCAGCAGGCCGAGCACGACGAGCGCGCCGATGACCGTGCCGATGCGGATCCGGGCCTTGGCCTTCGGGCCCGGGAGGTCGAACAGGACCGGTGCGCTCATCGCAGGATCGCCACCCGTCGCTCGAGCCGGTTGACCGCGAAGGCCATCGGCAACGTGATGATCATGTAGCCGACGACCACACCGAGCAACACCAGCAGGAGCGCTCCGGCGTCGGCGTTGACCAGTCGGGGCAGGGTCGAGCTGAGCTCGGTCACCGAGAACCCGGCCGCGATCGAGGTGTTCTTCACCATCGCGATGAAGACGCTGCCCAGCGGCGGGATGACGGTGCGGAACGCCTGGGGCAGGACGATCTCGCGCAGTGACTGACCGAACGTCAGGCCCAGTGCGCGGGAGGCCTCGGCCTGCCCGGGGTTGACCGAGTTGATGCCCGACCGGATGGCCTCGGCGACGAAAGCCGAGGTGTAGGCGCCCACTGCGATCACGGCACCGGGGAAGAAGCTCACCACGGTGTCGATCTGCGGCAGCCCGAAGATCACGAAGAAGAACACCACAGTCAGCGGGGTGTTCCGGAACAACTCCACGTAGAAGGTGGCCAGGGCACGCAGCGGTGGGATCGGGCTGACCCGCATGGCGGCCAGCACGGTGCCGAGCACCAGGGCCATCACGCCGGCCAGCAGGCTCAGCGAGAGCGTGGTGAGGAATGCGCTCAGGAGGGTGTCGAAGTTGTCGATGAAGAACTGCACAGCGCCTCCCTCCGGGAGCGTGGGGTCGACCGAGCCGGCCGGGGTGGTGTCCCGGCCGGCTCGGTCAGCGGTCGATCAGGGGTGCGTCAGTACCGGTCGATCGACGGCGGCTCGGGAGCGTCCTCGCCGGTGATCTGTCCCGCGGTGGAGTCCCAGGCCGCAGCCCAGGACCCGTCCTCGAACGACGCCTCGAGGGTGTCGTTGATGAAGTTGCGGAACTCGGTGTCGCCCAACATCAGGCCGATGCCGTAGGGCTCCTCGGTGAACGGGTTGCCGACGAGCTCGAACCCGTCGGGGTTGCCCGCGACCAGGCCGGTCAGGATGACGTTGTCGGTCGTGACCGCGTCCACCTGCCCGTTGGTGAGGGCGTCAGCGCACTTGGAGTAGACGTCGAAGAGCGTCAGCTGCGCCTCGGGGTAGTTCGTCCGGATGTTCTCGGCGGGGGTCGAGCCCTCGACCGAGCAGACGTTGTTCCCGGCCAGATCGTCGGGTCCTTCGATGCCCAGCGGGTTGCCGGCGGCGACCATGATGTCCTGGCCGGCCTCGTAGTACGGCCCGGCGAAGTCGACGAGCTCCTTGCGGGCGTCGTTGATCGTGTACGTGGCCACCACGATGTCCACCTGGCCGTTCTGGATGAACGACTCGCGGTTGGCCGAGACCGTCTCGACGAACTCGATGTCCTCGGGCGCGATGCCCAGCTGCGCCGCGATGAGCTTGCCGATCTCGACGTCGAAGCCCTCGGGCGTGCCGTTGGGGTTCAGCAGGCCGAACCCGGGCTGGTCGTACTTGGTCCCGATGGTGATCGTGCCGGCATCGGCGAGGGCAGCCATCGTGGTTCCGGCCTCGAAGTCGACGTTCTGCTCGACCTCGACGGTGGCGTCGGCGGCGTCCTCGTTCTGGTTGCCAGCCTCGCTGGAACAGCCGGCGAGCACGACGCCGAGAGCGGCGGCCGCAGCCGCGTACCTGGTCAGACGCATGGGTCCTCTTCTCGTGGGGAGCGGTCGGTCAGTGGTTCAGGATCTTGGACAGGAAGTCCTTGGCCCGGTCGCTGCTGGGGGTGGTGAAGAACGTCTCGGGGTCGCTGGACTCAACGATCCGGCCGCCGTCCATGAAGACGACCCGGTTCGCGGCTCGGCGGGCGAAGCCCATCTCGTGGGTGACGACGACCATCGTCATGCCGTCCTTCGCCAGGCCGACCATGACCTCGAGGACCTCGTTGATCATCTCGGGGTCCAGCGCAGAGGTGGGCTCGTCGAAGAGCATCACCTTGGGGTCCATCGCCAGCGCACGGGCGATGGCCACGCGCTGCTGCTGGCCACCGGAGAGCTGCGCCGGCACCTTGTCGGCCTGGTGCCCGACGCCGACCCGGTCCAGCAGCTCGCGGGCCCGCTTCTCGGCGTCGGCCTTGGACTTCTTGCGCACCTTGATCGGCCCCAGCGTGACGTTCTCCAGGATCGTCTTGTGCGCGAAGAGGTTGAAGCTCTGGAACACCATGCCGACATCGCTGCGCAGCGACGCCAGTTCCTTGCCCTCGGCAGGCAAGGGCGTGCCGTCGATGGTGATCTCGCCCTGCTCGATGGACTCGAGCCGGTTGATCGCCCGGCACAACGTGGACTTGCCCGACCCCGAGGGGCCGATGACGACGACGACCTCGCCACGGTCGATGGTCAGGTCGATGTCCTGGAGGACGTGCAGATCGCCGAACCACTTGTTCACGCCGGTCAGGCGGACGAGCGGATTTGCGGTGGTCGGGCTAGTCACGATCGCCGACCCTAGGGCGGTCGCAGTTCCGGTTACGAACCGCGATGATCACGAAGTTGTAACAAAGCTGGGCAGCAGTCGTGAGTTCCCGGTGAGTGCGGCGAATCGGTCACGATCGAGTGGGTCGACCCGGCGCCGTACCCTCGACGGCGTCATGACGAGCACCCTGATCGAGCAGCAGAGCGTCGAGCAACCGAGCAGCGAGCAGCCGAGCACGGAGCAGCAGCGCACCTACCGGGTCCGCACCTACGGCTGTCAGATGAACGTGCACGACTCCGAGCGGCTGTCCGGCCTGCTGGAGGTCGCCGGCTACACCGCCGCCGGTGAGGGCGAGGAGGCCGACGTCGTCGTGCTGAACACCTGCGCCGTCCGGGAGAACGCCGACAACAAGCTGTACGGCAACCTCGGCCAGCTGCGACCGGTCAAGGACGGCCACCCCGGGATGCAGATCGCGGTCGGCGGCTGCCTGGCCCAGAAGGACCGGGCCTCAATCGTGGCCCGCGCGCCCTGGGTCGACGTCGTCTTCGGCACGCACAACGTCGGGTCGCTTCCCGCGCTGCTCGAGCGGGCCCGGCACAACGACGAGGCGCAGGTCGAGATCAAGGAGGCCCTGGAGGTCTTCCCGAGCTCCCTGCCGGCGAAGCGGGACAGCGCCTACTCCGGCTGGGTCTCCATCAGCGTGGGCTGCAACAACACCTGCACGTTCTGCATCGTGCCCTCGCTGCGTGGCACCGAGAACGACCGTCGTCCCGGCGACGTGCTGGCCGAGGTGCAGGCCCTGGTCGACCAGGGAGTGCTCGAGGTGACCCTGCTGGGCCAGAACGTGAACAGCTACGGTGCCCAGTTCGGCGACCGGGGCGCCTTCGCCGACCTGCTGCGGGCGGCCGGCGAGATCGAGGGCCTGGAGCGGGTCCGGTTCACCAGCCCGCACCCGCGTGACTTCACCGACGACGTCATCGCCGCGATGGCCGAGACCCCCGTGGTCTGCCATCAGCTGCACATGCCGCTGCAGTCCGGCTCGGACGACGTGCTCAAGCGGATGCGCCGGTCCTACCGGCGGGACCGCTACCTGGGGATCATCGACCGGGTGAGGGCCGCGATGCCGGATGCCGCCATCACCACCGACGTCATCGTCGGCTTCCCCGGGGAGACCGAGGAGGACTTCCAGCAGACCCTGGACGTCGTCGCCGCGGCCCGGTTCTCCAGCGCCTTCACCTTCCAGTACTCCCAGCGCCCCGGGACGCCGGCCGCCACGATGGACGGCCAGGTGCCCAAGGAGGTGGTGCAGGAGCGGTACATGCGGCTCACCGGCCTGCAGGAGGGGATCAGCTGGACCGGGAACCGCGCGCAGGTCGGCCGGGTCGTCGAGCTGTTGGTCGCCTCGGGGGAGGGCAGCAAGGACGCCGACCGCGGCCGACTCTCCGGCCGCGCCCGGGACGGCCGGCTGGTGCACTTCACCTCGACCCCCGGTGTGCGCCCCGGGGACGTCGTGGAGACCGTGGTGACCGCCGGCAAGCCGCATTTCCTGATCGCCGACGGCGCGCTGCTGTCGCACCGCCGTACCCGGGCCGGGGACGCCAGTGCGGCCGGCACCCGCCCGACCACACCGGGCGTGAGCCTGGGCATGCCCGGCGTCGGGCTCCCGGCTCCGCTGCCGGTGACCCTCGGCTGCGGCTGAGCCTGCACGCTCCTACCCGACGGGCGGCCCCGGAGGGGTGTGCCCGTCCACAGGCCCGGTGGCTGTCCACAGATGTGCCGAAGCCGCCCCACGGCGGTCGCCCCGCCACGAGGCTGCCGGCATGTCCCGCTCCCGCTCCCGCCCCCGCTCCCGCCGCTCGTCCCCGCGGCGGCAGCCCGAGACCGTCCTCCGTGGACGCGCCGAGGAGTTCGCCGCGGCCCTCCCCGAGATACTCGGGTTCCCGCCGACCGAGTCGCGGGGGTTCCTCTGCCGCCGGGGCGGGGGGGGGCCCCCCCCGCCGGGGGGGCGGCCGCGGGGGGGGGGGCCGCCCCCCCCGGCGGCGGCGCCTGCAGCTGCGGGGCGACCGGCCCCCCCCGCCGCACGACGCGCTGCTCGCCGCGCACCTGGTCAGTCAGGTGGCCCAGGTCGACCCGCTCCCGTCCGCGGCGCTCGTCTTCCTGGTCACCCAGGACCCCGACGACCTCGTCGCTGCCGTCCGGGCCGACCCGT
The DNA here is from genome assembly GCA_038233915.1 of Mycobacteriales bacterium. Classification (GTDB taxonomy): domain Bacteria; phylum Actinomycetota; class Actinomycetes; order Mycobacteriales; family Geodermatophilaceae; genus Klenkia. The sequence continues at coordinate 9,412 of JBBSVA010000057.1, forward strand.
GGCACTCGGAGGAGCCTCGCCCGGAGGCCGTGCGAGGACCGGAGGTGCCCGACCTGCCGCGACGCCCGCTCGTGCACGCCTGCATCCAGCAGCTGGCCGAGCTCGGTGTGGCCACCGTCGACGCGGTCCTGGTGCGGGACGACCGGTGGTGGAGCTATCCCGACGTGGACCCGCGGACCGGGGCCGGACCGGGCGACCCGTTGGACCCCCACGGCTCGCGGCTCGCGGGACTGGCCGCCCTGTCGGGGCACGTCGTCGAGACGGATCGGGAGGCCGTGGTGGCGAGGGCGTGGCCGACGGCGCCCGTGACGCGGCACATGGAGACCGCGTGCCTGTGGGCCGACAGCGAACTGGGCGACCGGGTCCCCGCCGACGGCGACGTGGCGGCGGTCCTCGAGACGTGCTGGGTGACCGTCCGCGACGCGGTGGCGGCGTACGCCCCGGGCAGCCGGGCCGCGCTCTCCGACGACGCGGCGGCCGCCGTGGGCATCGCGCTGCAGCTCGTCCCGGTCCGCGACCGGGCCCTCGCCCTCGTCGCAGGTGCGGACGACGACTCGACCGCGGCAGCCGAGGCGCTGTGGACCGACCTCAATGCCCGGCTGCCCGCGGACCTGGCCGGGGTGGCGGCCCTGCTGCTGGGCTACACGGCCTGGCTGCGTGGATCGGGTGTGCTGGCCGTGGCGGCGTTGGAGCGCTCGCTGGCCGTCGCCCCGTCCTCGATGGCCCAGCTGCTGCTCGAGGCGGTGTCGGCCCGGACCCCACCCGACGTGCTCCGGGACCTCATGGCCGACCCCGAGGACGCCGAGGTGGCCTGACGTGGTGGTCCGCCCGACCACGCCCCTCCGACGACGGCCCGCCCGCCCACGACGCCTCGCCCACGACGCCTCGCCCACGACGCCTCACCCGCGACGCCTCGCCCGCGACGCCTCGCCCGCGACGCCCCGCCGACGACGCCTCGCCCACGACGCCCCGCCGACGACGCCCCGCCGACGGACGCAGAGAGCCCCCGACCGGCGGACCGGGCGGGGGCTCTCTGCGAGGTGCGGCACCCGGCGAGACGGGACCCGGCGAACGGGACTCAGCGGCGGGAGCCGGCCTTCTCCGCGGCAGCCAGGAACTCCCGGCGGCCGGCGAGGTTCGCCTCGGCCTCGGAGATCCGCTTGGCGTCCCCGGCGGTCTGGGCCTTGGCCAGCTGCTGCTCGGCCTTCTCCGCTGCGGCGCGCAGCGAGGTCAGCATCGGGTTCTCCGCGACGGCGCGGGGGCGGCCGGCGTCCGCGGCGCCGCGGACCTTCTCCTCCACGTCCTGCATCCGGTCCTCCAGGGAACGCATCACCTCGCGCGGCACGTGGCCGATCGCGTCGTAGCGCTCCTGGATCTTGCGCAGTGCGTTCTGCGCACCCCGGAGGTCGCGGGAGGGGTCGATGGCCTCGGCCTCGGCCAGCAGCGCCTCCTTCTTCTCCTGGTTGCCCTTGTGCTCGGAGTTGCGGGCCTTGTCCGACTCCGCGCGGGCGGCGAAGAAGACGTCCTGGGCGGCCCGGAACTTCTTCCACAGGTCGTCGTCGGTGTCCCGGCCGGTGCGCGGCACTGCCTTCCAGCGGTCCATCAGCGACCGCATGGCGGCGCTGGTCGGGCCCCACTCGGTCGACGTCGACAGCTTCTCGGCCTCGGCGATGAGCTCGCTCTTGGCGCCGCGCGACTCCCCGCGTTGTACGTCCAGGGCGGCGAAGTGCGAGCCGCGGCGACGACCGAAGGCATCCCGGGCGGCCGCGAAGCGCGTCCAGAGCGCCTCGTCGGTCTTCCGGTCGATGCCCTTGATCGTCTTCCACTCCTCGACGATCGCCTTGAGCCGGTCGCCGGCGGCCTTCCACTGGCTGGAGTCGGCGGCGATCTGCTCCGCCTCGGCGGCCAGCGCCTCCTTCTTGGCGATCTGCCCGGCCCGGGCCACAGCCTTCTCTGCCCGGCTCACGGCCGCGGCGCCCTCGGCGGCGTCGATGATCGTGCCCAGCCGGGAGGCCAGCGCCGGCAGGTCGCCGACGACGTCCGCGGTGGGGACCTGCTCGGCCAGTGCCTGGGCCTTGGTGCGGATCTCGCCGGGGTTGCCGGTGTGCGCCCGCAGCCGGGCCTCCAGCAGACCGACCTCGGTGGCCAGGTCGTCGTAGCGCCGGCCGTAGTGGGCCAGGCCCTCGGCGGGCTCGCCGGCCTGCCAGGAGCCGACCACGCGCTCCCCACCGTCGGTGGTGCGCAGGAAGACGGTGCCCTCGTCGTCGACCCGGCCCCACTTGCTCGGGTCGGAGGAGGGGGCGGAGACCGGCGGAGGGGCCGGCACCGGGGGATGGGAGGGGGCGGCGGCCGGGGTGGCGCTGGGGGTTGCCACGTCGGGGGTCTCGCCGGTGACCTCGGCAGCGGCTGCCGCTGCGGCCGGGGTCTCGACGGCCGGGGCCTCACTGGCTGGGGTCGGATCGCCCGCGGCGCCGTCCGGGGCGGGGGAGGCAACGGCGTCGGAGGACTCGGTGACCTCGGCGCCCGACGGCACGACCACGGGCTCCCCGGTGGGTGCCTCGGCCGACGTGGCATCGGTGGTCTCGCGGGTCTCGCTCACGTCGAGCAGGTCGCCCTCGGCCGGGACGTCGGCAGCGGCAAGCACCTCGGAGGTGTCCGGGACCTCGACCGGGTCAGCAAGGGCAGCGACCTGGCCCGGGGTGACCGCGGCCGGCTCCGCGGGGGCCTCGGCCGTCGCTGCGGTGTCGTCCGTGGGGTCGGCGACGGCGGCGTCCGCGGGGGTGTCCGTGGCCGGCGTGCCCGCCTCCGGGGTCACCGCCTCGGACCCGCTCGGCGTCGCCTCTGCTGCAGGCGTCACCTCGGCCGTCGGCTCCTGGTTCGGCTGCTGCGCTCCGTCTGCGGTGTTATCCGTGCTCGACACGGGCGTGAGTCTTCCACGTGCGATCGGCGACACTCGCCCCGTGAGTCCCGACGTCACGACCTCCCGCCCGGCGACGGTCGCGTTCTGCCCGCACCCGCCGCTCCTGCTGCCCGCCCTGGAGGGAGCACCCACCCCGGACAGCGACCGGTTGCGGGTGGCGTGCTCCGAGGTCGTCTCCACGGTGCTGGGCGTCGACCCCGACGTCGTCCTGGTGGTCGGGGACGGGCCGGCGGGCGTCCGCTACGGCGCCGGGGACGCCGGTGACCTGCAGCCTCTCGGCGGCGCGGGTCGGCAGCCGTTCTCCGGTCGGGTCCGGCCCGGCGGACGGGAGCTGCCGCTGGCCCACACGGTCGCCGCCTGGCTGCTGGACCGGGCCGGGTACGCCGGCACCCGGCTGGGCGTGGCCCCCGGCGACCTGGCGGACGCACTCGCCGACCTGCCCGGGCCCGTGGCGCTGCTGGCCATGGGCGACGGCTCGGCCCGGCGCACCGCGAGGGCCCCCGGCCACCTGGACCCGACCGCCGCCGGGTTCGACGCGGCCGTCTCCGCAGCTCTCGCGGCCGGGGACGCGGCAGCCCTGGCCGTGCTGGACGCGGCCGAGGGCGAGCGGCTGCTCGCGGTCGGGACCGAGACCTGGCGTGCCGTGGGAGCGGTGCTGACCGGGGCGCCCATCACTGGCCGGGTCGTGCACGACGCCGCCCCGTACGGGGTCGGCTACCTCGTCGCCGACTGGGTGCTGGCCCGCGTCCCCGACGGCGTCCCCGGCTGGCTGGGCCGGGGGCTAGGGTGAGCGCGCCCCCCGTCGTCGCCGTCGTCGGGCCGACCGCCACCGGCAAGACCGCGCTGGCCGTCGCGCTGGCGCACCGGTTCGGTGGGGAGGTGGTGAACGCCGACTCCATGCAGCTCTACCGCGGTATGGACGTCGGGACGGCGAAGCCGACCGCGGCCGAGCGGGACGGCGTGCCGCACCACCTGATGGACCTGTGGCACGTCCGGGAGCCGGCCAGCGTCGCGGAGTACCGGGATCGGGCCCGAGCGCAGGTCGACCGGTTGCGCGCCGCCGGCACCGTGCCGCTGCTGGTCGGCGGGTCGGGCCTCTACGTGCGGGCCGTGCTCGACGAGCTGGAGTTCCCCGGCACCGATCCGGTGGTTCGGGCCCGACTGGAGACAGAGCTCGCCGACGTCGGCCCCGGGGTGCTGCACGCCCGGCTCGCCGGGGTCGACCCCGCTGCGGCGACCGCGATCCTGCCCAGCAACGGACGCCGCCTGGTCCGGGCGCTGGAGGTCGTCGAGATCACCGGCCGCCCGTTCACCGCCTCGATGCCCGAGCCCCGGCCGCACTACCCGGCGTTCACGATCGGACTGGACCGGGGGTCGGCCGACCTCGACGAGCGGGTCGCCGTCCGGGTGGACCGGATGTGGGCGGCGGGCCTGGTCGAGGAGGTCGCCGCGCTGGCCGCGGACGGCCTGCGGGAGGGGCCGACGGCGTCCCGGGCGCTGGGCTACGCCCAGGTCCTCCGGCAGTTGGACGGTGACCTCACCCCGGACGCGGCCCGCGAGGAGACCGTCCGCACCACCCGGCGGTTCGTCCGCCGGCAGCGCTCCTGGTTCCGCCGGGACGCCGCCACCACCTGGCTGGACGCCGCGGACCCGGGCCTGCTCGACCGGGCGCTCTCTACGATCGGGGTGTGACTGGACCGCGGGTGCTCAAGGGGCACGGCACCGAGAACGACTTCGTCGTGCTGCCCGACCCCGAGGGCGACGTCTGGCCCGAGAGCCGGCTGGACGGTGCCCTGGTCCGCCGGCTCTGTGACCGGCAGGGCGGCCTGGGCGCCGACGGCGTCCTCCGGGTGGTGCGCAGCGAGCACGTGCCCGACGCCGCCGCTGTGCTCGGCGACGACCTGGCCGACTGCACGTGGTTCATGGACCACCGCAACGCCGACGGCTCGTACGCCGAGATGTGCGGCAACGGCATCCGGGTCTACCTGCACGTGCTGCTCAGCGAGGGCCTGCTGACCCATGAGGAGGCCCTGGCCGGCGTGCTGGTCGGCACCCGCGGCGGCCCGCGCCGGGTCGGCCTGGGGGAGTCCGGCTACCGCGTCGACATGGGTGCGGCCCGGCCCTTCGGACGCGGGGAGGCCCGGCTGGGCGGTCAGGTGTACCCCGGCCTGGGCGTCTCGATGGGCAACCCGCACCTGGCGTGTCTGACCGACGTGGCCGTGGACTCCCTGGACCTCACCGTGCAGCCCCGGGTGGATGCCGCGCTCTTCCCCGACGGCGTGAACGTCGAGCTGGTCAACGTGCTCTCGGCCCAGGAGGGTCCGGCCGGGACGACGGCTCACGTCCGGCTGCGGGTGTTCGAGCGCGGCGTGGGGGAGACCCGGTCCTGCGGCACGGGGGCCTGCGCGGCCGCCTACGCGGCGCTGGAGGCGGGTGGCCGGTCGAGCGGCACGGTGACCGTCGACGTGCCCGGTGGGCGGCTGACGGTCGAGGTGCGGCCCGGGACGACGCTGCTGTCCGGGCCGGCCGTGGTGGTCTCTACCGGGACGCTCACGCCGGAGTGGCTGGGCTGACGGTGTACGCGTCCCAGTGGTCGGGCAGGTCGCGCATCTCGACGAGCGGGCTCAGCAGCACCGGCAGGGCGGCCAGCGCCTGCCCGGCGACGGCGACCCACAGCGTCGGCACGATGCCAATCGTCGTCCCCAGCACACCACCGAGCAGCCCACCCAGCGGCATCGTCCCGAACACCAGGAAACGCACCGAGGCGTTCATCCGGCCGAGCAGGGCCGGCGGGCACAGCCGTTGCCGGAAGCTCACCTGGGTGACGTTGTAGACCACCACGCACCAGCCGAACCCGGCCATCGAGGTCACCAGCAGTACCTGTGGGGCGCCCAGGGTGGCCAGCGGGACGAGCGCGGCGAACGGGACCACCAGGACGATCGACAACGGGATGGTCCGTCCGGCGCCGATCACCCGGGCGACCCGGGCCGCGGTGAACGCCCCGACCAACCCGCCGACCGATCCGGCCGAGAGCACCAGGCCCAGCGTGGCCTCGGTCAGCCCGAGCGTGCGGATGACGTAGAGCACAAGCAGCGTCGAGGTGATCGTGCTGAACAGGTTCGAGGTGCCGGTGCAGGCCACGATCCGGCGCAGCAACGGGTGCCGGACGACGAAGGACAGCCCCTCGGCGATCTCGGTCCGCAGCGGCCGGCGGGTGGCCCGGTCGGGGACGACGTCGACGTGGGAGATTCGGCCCACGAAGTACGCCGACCACAGGAACGTCACGGCGTTGGCCGCGATCAGCAACGGCGCCGCGAGCACCCGCAGCAGCACCCCGGCCAGGCCGGGCCCGGCGACCTGGGCGACCGCTCGGCTGACCTCCAGTTTGGCGTTGCCGTCGACGATCTGGTCCCGCTGGACCAGCGTGGGCAGGTAGCTCTGGTAGGCGACGTCGAAGAACACCGTGGCCGTGCCGGTGACCACGGCGACCACGTACAGCTGACCCAGGGTGAGCGCGTCCAGCAGGTAGGCCACCGGTAGCGAGGCCAACGCGACGGCCCGGACCAGGTCGCCGGTGACCAGCACCCGCTTGCGCCGCCAGCGGTCCACCCACGCCCCGGCCGGCAGCCCGATGACCAGGAACCCGATCGTCTCCAGGGCCGCCAGCACACCCATCTCCAACGCGGTGGCGTCCAGCAGGGTCACCGCGAGGACCGGCAGTGCCACCAGGGTGATCTGGGTACCGACCTGACTGACGCTCTCCGCGGCCCACAGCTGACGGAAATCACGGTGGCGCCACAGGCTGCGGGTCTCGGTCACGACAGCACCCTCCGCTGGTGATTGGGAGAAGTCAATCACTGACTGGGTGAGTCGTTAGGCTCCTCGACGTGCAGACCGGGGAGTGGGGCGAACGCCGTCCGGCCACCGAGGCCGAGGCGCGGGCATTGGCGTCGGCGGTCCGGTTGCGGATCCTGCGGCTGTGTCTGGACCGGCCGCTGACCAACCGGGAGATCGCCGTCCGGCTGGAGCGGAACCCGGCGTCGGTGCTGCACCACGTGCGCACGCTGGTCGACACCGGGTTCCTGGTGGCCGAGGAGGCGCGACGGGGGGCCCGCGGTGCGCGCGAGGTCCCCTACCGGGCGACCGGGCGGTCCTGGCAGCTGGACCTCGACGACGTCCCCCGCCCGGCGCGAGACCCGTTGCTGGGGGCCTTCCTGGCCGAGGTGGCCGCGGTCGGGGAGCAGCAGCTGGCCAGCACCCGGCTGAGCCTGCGGCTGTCCCCGGAGGACCACGAGCGCTTCACCGGGGAGCTGCACGCACTGCTGGACGCCTGGGCCCGCCGGAGCCCGGACCCGGACGGGGAGCGCTGGTCGGTCTACCTCGGGATCCACCCCGAGGGATGACCAGGGCGCCCTCCGGCGTTGTTCCCGACGAGAAGTCAGGTGCCCCGCACGCCGGGGCGTGACACGCTGGGAGACGATGACGACAGCACAGAACCGGGCCATCCTCGAGGACGCCGCCGCACGGGCCGACAAGGCCGACGTGTCGCCGCTCCCGACCGAGACCCGACCGGCCCCGCGGGGGCAGTGGGACACCCCCGACGACGGCGTCGACCAGACCCGCGGGGACATGGCGCTCCAGGAACGCGGGGCCCTGCGCCGCGTCGCGGGGCTGTCCACCGAGCTCGACGACGTCACCGAGGTCGAGTACCGCCAGCTGCGCCTGGAGCGCGTCGTGCTGGTCGGGGTCTGGACCGAGGGCACCGCCGCCGACGCAGACCGCTCGCTCCAAGAGCTGGCGGCCCTTGCCGAGACGGCGGGCTCGGAGGTGCTCGAGGCGGTCAGTCAGCGCCGCGACAAGCCCGACGCCGGCACCTACGTGGGCTCGGGAAAGGCCGCCGAGATCCGCGAGATCGTCGCCGCGACCGGCGCCGACACGGTGATCTGCGACGGCGAGTTGACCCCCGGCCAGCTCAACCAGCTGGAGAAGATCCTCAAGGTCAAGGTGGTCGACCGGACAGCGCTGATCCTGGACATCTTCGCCCAGCACGCCTCCAGCCGGGAGGGCAAGGCCCAGGTCGAACTGGCCCAGATGCAGTACATGCTGCCCCGGCTGCGCGGCTGGGGTGAGTCGCTGTCCCGGCAGGCCGGTGGCCGCGTCGCCGGCGGTGGCGGCATCGGCACCCGTGGTCCGGGTGAGACCAAGATCGAGACCGACCGTCGGCGGATCCGCGCACGGGTGAGCAAGCTGCGCCGCGAGATCGCCGGCATGGCGACCGCCCGGACCACTCAGCGCTCCAACCGGGACCGCAACCAGACGCCGTCGGTGGCCATCGCCGGGTACACCAACGCCGGCAAGTCCAGCCTGCTCAACCAGCTCACCGGCGCCGGCGTGCTGGTCCAGGACGCGCTCTTCGCCACCCTGGACCCGACGGTGCGCCGCGCCGAGACGCCCGACGGCCGGGACTACACGCTCACCGACACCGTCGGGTTCGTGCGACACCTGCCGCACCAGCTCATCGATGCCTTCCGCTCCACGCTGGAGGAGGTGGCCGCCGCCGACCTGCTGGTGCACGTCGTCGACGGTTCCGACCCCGACCCGCTGGGCCAGATCGACGCGGTGCACGTGGTGCTCTCGGAGATCGACGCGGCCTCGGTGCCCGAGCTGATCGTGGTCAACAAGACCGACGCGATGGACGCGGACGACGTGCTCACCCTGCGCCAGGCCCTGCCCGGCGCGCAGTGGGTCTCCGCGCTGACGGGGGAGGGGATGGCCGAGCTCCGCGACGTCATTGCCGCCCGGCTGCCGCACCCCGACGTCGACGTCGACGTGCTGGTGCCCTTCGACCGGGGGGACCTGGTCTCCCGGGTGCACCGCGACGGCGAGGTGCTCAGCGAGGAGTTCTGCGCCGAGGGCACCCGGCTGCACGCCCGGGTCGACGGTGCGCTCGCCGCCGCCCTGGGTGACTTCGGGGCCCCGGCCGCCTGACCGGTCTGGCTCCCTGCGGTCCCGCCGGCCCGCAGGGAGGTCACGGTCAGGTCACGGACCTGCCGGTACCGTGACGCCGTGACCACGCTGCCCCCCGCTTCGGCCCTCCGCGGACCAGCGGTCATCGGCACCGGGCGACCCGGCTGGTGGGTCGTGGCCCTCGCTGCCGCGCTGACCGTCGGGGTCACCCTGGACCTGCTCTCCCGCGGCGTCCTGGAGCGGATGGACCTGCAGGTCTCGGAGATCGTGAGCTCGTGGGGGCTGCGGGACTCGGTCGTGTACTGGCCCGTCTGGGTCCTCACCCAAGCCGGTGGCCGGGTCACGATCCTCGTGGTGCTGCTGGCGCTGGTCGGCTGGATCTGCTGGCGGCAGCGCACCGTGCTGCCGCTGGTCCGGGTGCTGGTCGCGCTGGCCCTGCTGACTGCCGTCGTCTACGCGTTCAAGTTCGGCACCGGTCGGACAGCGCCTGCCTACCCCGGCTCGTTCTTCCACCGCGAGGGCTCCTCCTACCCCTCCGGCCACGTCGCCAACGCCGTCCTGATGTGGGGCGTGGCCCGCTGGCAGGCCGTCCAGTACGGGTTGCCCGCCGGGGTCCAGCGGGCGCTCTGGGTGCTCAGCGTCTTCGGGCCTGTTGTGACGGGTGTGGCCATGGTGGCCCTTGACTTCCACTGGGTCACCGATGCCGTCGTCGGGGCCGCTGTGGGGCTCGTCCTGCTGGGCGTGGTGCACGCACTCGACGCAATCGTCCTGTCACGCTTCGTGCGTGCCAGAGCCGGTCGACCGACTGTCTGACGCCCCCGTCCGACGGTCGAGGGCACTGCTGGCGACCCTGCTGACCGTCGGGGTGCTGGCCGGTCCGTTCCTGCCCGGGTCCTTCCTCTCCACCGGTCTCGCCCAGGCCCCGGGGGACGTCGTCACCGCCGCCGCGGAGGAGACCGTCGCGCCCTTCGGGGAGCCGACGACGGCGTGCTCGGTCACCGATGCCCGGTTGCCGGAGATCTCGGGCCTCGCGACCACCGGGACGACGACGCTGGCCATGAACGACGGCGGCGACACCGTCACCGTCTACGAGCTGGACGCCGCCTGCACCGTGGTGGGCGAGCGCACCGCTGCCGTGGACCCCTACGACCCCGAGGACCTGGCGTTGGCCGCCGACGGCACCGTCTGGCTGGCCGACACCGGGGACAACCGGCTCTCCCGCGAGACCGTGGCGATGATCGCGCTGCGCCCGGACGGCAGCGCGCAGGTCTACCGGCTCAGCTACCCCGACGGTGCACACGACGCCGAGGCACTGCTGCTGGCCCCCGACGGCACGCCCTACCTGGTGACCAAGGACGTGCTGGGTGTCAGCGGGGTGTACCGGCCCACCGCCGGTCTGGACGCCGCGGCCACCGTGCCGATGGCGCGGGTCGCCGAGCTCACCGTCGAGCTCAGCGGCACCGCGGGCGATCCGGTGGGCCGGGCCGGGCAGCTGATGGTCACTGGCGGTGCGGTCAGCCCGGACGGCGCCGTGCTGGCCCTGCGCACCTACACCGACGCCCTGGTCTGGTCACTGGCCGGCTCGGACGTGGCCGGTGCTCTCGCGGCCCCGCCGGCCCGGGTGGCGCTGCCGGACTCCCCGCAGGGCGAGGCGATCACCTTCGCCGCCGACGGACGCGGTCTCGTCGTCTCCGGGGAGGGCCTGCCTGCCGCGGTCACCGTGCTGCCGGCCGTCGGGGCGTTATCCCCGGCCGCGGCGACCGGGCCGGCCGCGGTCGCCGCGCAGACGCTCACCGGGAACGGCAGCTCGGGGCTGTCCCCGTGGGTCGCCGGGCTGATCGCGGCGTTGGCCGCGGCCCTACTGGTCTGGACGTCGGGCAAGCTCCGCCGGCGGCACTGACGTCCTGTGCGGGGCCGAGCGTCCGTGGTCGGCCCCGCACCCCGACTGTCAGACCCGGCGCAGCACGGTGACCACGCGGCCGAGCACCGTCGCGTCGTCACCGGGGATGGGCTCGAAGGCCGGGTTGTGCGGCATCAGCCAGACGTGCCCGTCCCGCCGCTTGTAGGTCTTCACGGTGGCCTCGCCGTCGATCATGGCGGCGACGATCTCACCGTTCTCCGCCGAGGCCTGCTGGCGGACGACGACCCAGTCGCCGTCGCAGATCGCGGCCTCGATCATCGACTCACCGGTGACCTTGAGCATGAAGAGCGTGCCCTCACCGACGAGCTCCTTGGGGAGCGGAAAGACGTCCTCCACGGCCTGCTCGGCCAGCACCGGACCACCGGCCGCGATCCGGCCGACCAGGGGGACGTAGGTCGGCACCGGGGCGCTGGGGTCGTCGACCCCGCTCGCGCCGCCGGCCGCGGCCAGGGCAGCGGAGGCCTGATCGGCATCCGGGTGGTCGCCGGGGAGTCGGACGTCCAGGGCGCGCGGCCGGTTCGGGTCCCGCCGCAGCCAGCCCTTCTTCTGCAGCGCCGAGAGCTGGTGGGCCAC
>JBBSVA010000058.1:0-20098 GCA_038233915.1 Mycobacteriales bacterium
CGCCTGGCCTACGTCGTGGTAGACGTCGCCGGTGCCGTCCTCCAGGGTGTAGGCCAGGCCCGCGGCCTGCAGCTCCTCGACGTGCGCCACGATTTGCGGGATCGCCTCGACCGCGCCGACGTAGTCCTCCGGCGGCAGCACGCGCAGCGCGGTCATGTCCTCCCGGAAGAGCGCGGTCTCGCGCATGCCCAGGACGATCCAGTCCTCGCCGTCCCGGTTCGCCCGCTCGAAGAGCGGGTCGTCGACGTCGGTGACGTTCTGCACGTAGTGCACGGCGTGCCCGAGGTCGCGCCACACCCGGTTGACCAGGTCGAAGGCCAGGTAGGTGGCGGCGTGGCCGAGGTGGGTGGCGTCGTAGGGCGTGATGCCGCAGACGTACATCCGGGCGGTCGCGCCCGGGGTGGTGGGGACGACCGAGCCGCGGGCGGTGTCGTGCAGTCGCAGGGCGGGTCCGCGCCCGGGGAGCGAAGGGAGGAGGGGGGCGGGCCAGCTGAGCACCGTCCGAGCCTAGTTCGAGGGTCTGACCGTCGTCGCTCCGGCGTCCTTCCGCCTGCCCGGCGTGGATCAGCTGGGACGACCAAATTCCGTCCTCCTCGGGCGACGCCGGTGGAGGAGGACGGACTTTCGTCGTCGCACCTGATCCACGCCCAGGGGGCAGGCAGGCGGCGACGCCGACCGGTGCGCCGGGGTCCTAGAAGGGCGGCCAGGGCAGCGCGGGCCAGTCGCCGCTGGGCTCGGGGTGCCGGCCCGAGCGCAGCAGGTCCGCCACCCGCTGTTGCGTGCGCCGGACCTCGCGGCGGGTCAGGTGCTCGTGCAGCTGCTCGCCCAGGTCGCCCATCAGCTGCTCCTGCAGCCGGGTCAGGACCTCGACGGCCTCCTGGGTGAGCGGCTTGCCGGCCCAGCGCCACAGCAGCGTGCGCAGCTTGGGATCGGGTGAGAAGCAGATGCCGTGGTCGACGCCGTACACGTGGCCGTCGGACATCGGGATCATGTGACCGCCCTTGCGGTCGGCGTTGTTGACCACCGCGTCGAACACGGCCATCCGGTTCAGCTCGGGCAGGTCGCGCCGGACGAAGCTGGTCAGCTCGACCTCGGGGTCGCCGTTGCACCAGAGCTGCACCATGCCGTGCCCGAAGGGCCCGTCGCGCAGCACCGTGGGCGGCACGACCCGCCAGCCGGTCGCCTCGGACACCAGGTGGGCGCTGATCTCCCGGCCGGCCAGCGTGCCGTCCGGGAAGTCCCACAGCGGTCGCTCGCCGGCGACCGGCTTGTAGACGCACTCCCCGGCCAGGGTGTCGGTGCGGATGGCCCCGATCAGGGTGACGTTGCTGGCGTCCAGCAGTCGGCCCTCGAGGTCCAGCACGCCGTCGCGCAGCAGGACGTGGGCCTCGGTGTCGTCGGCCGGTCGGCGCCGGTCCCCGTGGTCGAAGCCCAGCGTGTCCAGGCTGCGGGTGCCGTCATCCTCGTCGTCCTCGGGCTCGTCGTCGGCGACCACGAACTCGTCGTCGAGGTCGCCGTCCAGGAAGGCGTCGACGAGCTCGTCGCCGGTGCTGTCCGGGCCTGGCTCGGCGCTGCTCAGCGCCGGTACCCGTTCTGCCGCGGGCACACGTGACCGGCCGGGTCCAGCGGCATGGAGCACAGCGGGCCGGCCGGCCGGCCTGCCGAGATGACCCGGCGGGCGCGGGCCACGAAGGAGCGCGCGGCCGCGGGGGTGATGGTCACTCGCAGGGCGTCGGGACCCTCGTCGGAGTCGGACAGGATCGCGTCCTCGTCGACGGGCTCCTCGCCGGCAGCCACGGCCTCCACGACGACGGCCTCGGCCTCGCCGTCCCAGGCCAGGCCCATGGCGGCGACCCGGAACTCCTCGTCCACCGGGGCGGTGAGCGGGGCCAGGTCGTCGACGTCGGCGTCGGGCGGGACGACGGTCGTGGCGCGGGTGGCGACCTCGTCCAGCAGCTCGCTCATCCGCTCGGCGAGCACCGAGACCTGGCTCTTCTCCAGTGCGACCGAGACCACCCGGCCGGCCTCGTCGGCCGCCTGCAGGTAGAAGGTCCGGTCGCCGGGCTGGCCGACGGTCCCCGCGACGAAACGGGAGGGGCGGTCGAAGTGGAACACCTGGCGTGACACGGCGATGAGGTTACGCGCCGGGCGCCGGTCGGGCCCCGCGTCAGACGGCGCTGCCGGCCCCGCCGCCGACGACGGCGTCCGAGGATGCCTTGCGGCGTCGCCCCGGCTTCTTCTTCGGGGGGATGAGCGCGCTGACGTCGCCCCCGCTGTCGTTGACCCGGAGCACGAAGGGCCGGGTCTCGGTGTAGCTGACCACCGAGATCGAGGCCGGGTCGGCAACGATCCGTTGAAACTGGTCCAGGTGCATGCCGTACGCATCGGCCAGGACAGCCTTGATCACGTCACCGTGCGTGCAGGCCAGCCAGACGGCGTCCGGGCCGAGCCGGGCGTTCCAGTCGCGGACGGCGGCGACGGCTCGGGCCTGGGTCTGCGCGAGCCCCTCGCCCTCGGGCCCGGGGAAGACCGCGGCGGAGGGGTGCTGCTGCACGACCTTCCAGAGCGGCTCCTTGAGCAGGTCCTTGATGGGTTTGCCGGTCCAGTCGCCGTACCGGCACTCGCCGAGCCGGTCGTCGGTCTGCAGCGCGAGGTCCCGGCCGGCCAGCACGGCGACGGCGGTCTGCTGGCAGCGCTCCAGCGGGCTGGCCACGACGGCAGCCAGCGGGACCGACGCCAGCCGCTCCCCCACCGCGCGCACCTGGGCCTGCCCGGTCTCGTCGAGCTGCACGCCGGGGGTCCAGCCGGCCAGGAGGCCCGAGGCGTTGGCCGTCGTCCGGCCGTGCCGCAGGAGGATCACGGTGGTCACGCGCCGAGCCTAAGCCGGGGTCTCCATGCCCCCTCCCCGGGCAAGGAACCTTTACACCCCCGATCGGGCGCGAATGAGGGTGTAAAGGTTCCTTTGCCGGGGGGCGGGGGGTGGGGGGCTGCGTCAGGGCGTGAGGACGCCGGCCCCGACCAGGGCGAGCAGCACCAGGCCCAGCACCACCCGGTAGACGACGAACGGGGTGAACGTCCCGCGCTCCAGGTAGCGCAGCAACCAGGCGATGACGACGAGACCGACGCCGAACGCGATCACCGTCGCGAGGATCGTCGGACCCCACTCGATGCCGCTGCCCAGGGACTTCGCCGCCTGGTAGAAGCCCGAGCCCAGCACCGCGGGGATGGCCAGCAGGAACGAGTACCGCGCCGCCGCGGCCCGGGAGTAGCCCAGGAAGAGGCCCATGGTGATCGTGCCGCCGGAGCGGGAGACGCCGGGGATGAGTGCCGCGGCCTGGGCCAGCCCGTAGAGCACGCCGTGCTTGACCGTCAGGTCGGGCAGCTCGCGCTGCTTGCTGCCGATCCGGTCGGCGGCGAAGAGGACCAGGGAGAAGGCCACGAGCGCGATCGCGATGATCCGCAGGTCGCGGAGGGTGGTCTCGATCTGGTCCTGGAACAGCAGCCCGAGGACGACGATCGGGATCGACCCGATGATGATCAGCCAGCCCATCCGGGCGTCGGGGTCCGAGCGCAGCGAGCGGTCCTGGAGCGACAGCACCCAGCTCCGGATGATCCGCCAGATGTCGTGTCGGAAATACAGCAGGACGGCGATCTCGGTGCCGATCTGGGTGATCGCGGTGAACGCCGCGCCCGGGTCCTCCCAGCCGAAGGCCGCGCCGACCACCCGCAGGTGGGCGCTGGAGGAGATCGGCAGGAACTCCGTCAAGCCCTGGACCAGGCCCAGGACGACGGCCTCGAACCAGCCCACGGCTCAGACCTGCCCGGTGGGAGCGGCGGCGGACGGGTGGCGGGGAGACGGGTGCACGGCAGGCACCCTAGAGCGTCCGGCTGTGATCGCAGGCGTCGTCCGGGCGGGTGTCGCCGGTCGGTGACGAGTGCCTGGGGTACGCGCCGGTAGGTTCAGCTGTCGTGGAACAGCGGGCGTTGGGGCACAGCGGCCTGGTCGTCTCCCGGCTCGCGCTGGGCACGATGACCTGGGGCCGGGACACCGACGAGGACGAGGCTGCGATGCAGCTCACGGCCTTCGTCGATGCGGGCGGGACGCTGGTGGACACCGCCGACGTCTACGTCGACGGCGAGTCCGAGCGGGTGCTCGGCCGGCTGCTGTCCGACGTCGTCCCCCGGGAGGACGTGCTGGTGGCGACCAAGGCCACCGGACGCACCCGGCCCGGCGCGATGGGCCGGGGCAGCTCCCGCGGCCACCTGCTCGCGGCGCTGGACGCCTCGCTGGAGCGCCTCGGCCTGGACCACGTCGACCTGTGGCAGCTGCACTCCTGGGACGACGCCACCCCGCTGGAGGAGACCCTGGCCGCCGTGGACCCCGCGGTGTCCAGCGGCCGGGTCCGCTACGTGGGCGTCTCCAACTTCACCGGCTGGCAGACCGCGCAGGCCGCGACCTGGCAGCAGGCCTGGCCGGGGCGCACCCCGCTGGTCAGCACCCAGGTCGAGTACTCGCTGCTGCAGCGCGGCGTGGAGCGCGAGGTCGTGCCGGCCGCGCAGGCGTTGGGCCTGGGCCTGCTGCCCTGGTCGCCGCTGGGCCGCGGCCTGCTCACCGGCAAGTACCGGCACACGACACCCCAGGGCAGCCGCGGTGCATCCACCCAGTGGTCGGGCTTCATCGACGGCCTGCGCTCCAAGACCGCCGACCGGGTCGTGGAGGCCGTGATCACCGCCGCCCAGGGCCTGAACACCGTGCCGCTGGCCGTCGCGCTGGCCTGGCTGCGCGACCGGCCCGGCGTCGTCGCGCCCGTCGTGGGCGCCCGCACCGCCGACCAGCTGCAGGTCAGCCTGGACGCCGAGGACGTCACGCTGCCGGCCGCGATCCGCCGCGCGCTGGACGACATCTCGGCCCCGCACACCTCCTACCCGGACCGCCGACCGGGATGACGGCTCCCCCGGACCCGGTCTTCGCCGCCTTCACCACCGCCGGGCTCTGGCCCGGTCTGGGCAAGCGGGCAGCCGCCGAGTTGCCCGGCGCCGGGATCCAGACCTCGGATGACGTCACCGCCGACCGGCTGCTGAAGCTGCCCCGGGTGGGCCGGCAGCGCGCCGAGCGGCTGTTCTCCTCCTTCCTGGCCGCCCAGCCGACCTACCAGGTCGTGGAGCTGCTGGTGGCGGCCGGGATCGCCGCCAAGCTGGCCACGAACGCCGCCGAGGCGCTGGGCCCGGACGCCGCCCGTCGGCTGCGCGACGACCCGTGGCGGCTGCTGTCGCTGACCCAGGTGACGCTGGCCGACGCCGACCGGCTGGCCGTCTCGGTGTTGCCCGGCGTCGACAAGCAGGACGAGCGCCGCGGCCGCGCGCTGGTCGGGCTCACCCTGCGGACGGCGACCCGGGACGGGCACACCGTGCTCCCAGTCGACCTCGTCGTCGCCGCCCTCCGGGCCGAGGACGTCGCCGACCCGGCCGCCGCGGTCCTGGCCGCGATCGAGGCCGGGGACGTGCTCGACCACGAACCGCCCGAGCCCGAGGACCCCGAGGCCGACCCGGACCCGGCGCTGCGCACGCTCTCGCTGCAGCGCTACGGGATGGCCGAGGAGGCCGTGGCCGAGGGCGTCGCCCGGCTGGTGGCGACGGCCGAGCGGATCGCCGACCCCGCCTCGGTCCGGTCGGTCGCCAAGGGCCTGGACCCGGCGCAGCTGGAGGCCGTGGCCCAGGTGCTCGGCGCCGGCGTCAGCCTGCTGACCGGTGGCCCGGGCACCGGCAAGAGCCGCACCGTCGCCTCGGTGGTGAAGCTGCTGCAGGCCACGGGCACCGAGGTCGCGCTGGCCGCCCCGACCGGGCGCGCGGCCAAACGACTGGAAGAACTCACCGACCACCCCGCCGTCACCGTGCACCGGCTGCTGGGCGCCCAGGGCACCACCGGCGGGTTCTCCCGCAACGAGGAGTGGCCGCTGGACGCCGACGTGGTCGTCGTCGACGAGGCCTCGATGCTGGACGTCGAACTGACCGCCGCGCTGCTGGAGGCCTGCGCCGACGGCACCCACCTGCTGCTGGTCGGCGACCCGGCGCAGCTGCCCTCGATCGGCCCGGGCCACGTGCTCGGCGACCTGATCGACTCCGGTGCGGTCCCGGTCACCGAGCTGACCACGCTGCACCGGCAGGCCGCCGGTGGCGCGATCGCCCGGCTGGCGACCGGGGTACGTGGCGGGGAGCTGGTGCACGTCAAGTCCCCCGACCGCGAGGTCGTCATCGTGCCGGCCACCGGCAGCGCCGAGGCCGCCCGCCGGGTGGTCCAGCTGGTCACCGACTCGATCCCGCGGGCGCTGTCCCTGGACCCGGCCACCGTCCAGGTGGTGACGCCGGTGCACCGCGGGCCGGCCGGCACGATCGAGCTGAACAAGGCGCTCAAGGCCCAGCTCAACCCCGGCGACGGCACGGTCTGGGGCTTCGACGTCGGCGACCGGGTGGTGGCGACGGCGAACCACCTGGACCTGGAGCCGGTCGGGTTCGCCAACGGTGAGGTCGGCGTGGTCACCGGCACCGGGGACGGGTCGCTGTCCATCGACTTCAGCTCCGGCCCGGTCGTCGTCAGCGGGACGGCGCTGGGCGACCTCAAGCACGGCTGGGCGATCACCGTGCACCGCGCGCAGGGCTCGGAGTGGCCCGGCGTCGTCGTCGTGCTGCCCCCGGAGGCCGGCGGGATGCTGTCCCGGCCGCTGGTCTACACCGCGCTGACCCGGGCGCAGAAGCACCTGTCGATCGTGCACGCGTCCGGTGCGGCACTGGCCCGGGCTGTCCGCGAGGTCGACGTCCGGCCGCGGCGCACCCGCCTCGCCGGACTCCTGCGCGAACAACGGGGATGACCCGCCGCCGACCCTGAGGCAGGGTCCCAGCATGAGCGCGCGCATGCCGGGGGGCAGCAAGGCCCGCTCAGCTGCTGTCACCGCCACCGGGCTCTCCTTCTCCTGGCCTGACGACACCCCCGTCCTGGACTGCTTGTCGTTCACCCTGGGCCCCGGCCGCACCGGCCTGGTCGCGCCCAACGGCGCCGGCAAGTCGACCCTGCTCCGGCTGATCGCCGGCGAGCTGAGCCCGACCGCCAGGTCGGTCGTCGTCGACGGCGTGCTCGGCTGGCTGCCGCAGGGCCTGCCCTCGACCACCGGCACGGTGGCCGACGTGCTCGACGTCGCCCCGGTGCTGGCCGCGCTGCGGGCGATCGAGTCCGGCGACGCCGACGCGCGGCACGTCACCGTCGTCGGCACCGACTGGGACGTCGAGGAACGCAGCAGAGCCCAGCTGGACCGGCTCGGGCTCGGCGACGTCGGCCTGGACCGCCCGCTGGGCACGCTGTCCGGTGGCCAGGTGGTCACCCTGGGCCTGGCCGGCCAGCTCCTCCGGGACCCCGACGTGCTGCTGCTCGACGAGCCGACCAACGACCTGGACGCCGCCGCCCGGGAGCGGCTGGTCGACGTCGTCACCGGGTTCCGCGGGTGCCTGGTCGTGGTCAGCCATGACCGCACGCTGCTCGAGCACGTGGACGCCGTCGCCGAGCTGGAGCCGGACGGTCTGCGCACGTACGGCGGGGCGTTCTCCGCCTACGAGACCGCGGTCGCCGTCGAGCAGGAGGCGGCCGAGCGCGACGTGCGCACCGCCGAGGCGGCGTTGAAGCGGGAGAAGCGCGAGCGGCAACAGGCCCGCGAGCGCGCGGAGCGCCGGTCGGGCACGGCCGCCCGGAACGTCGCCGACGCCGGGCTGCCGAAGATCCTGGCCGGCGCCCGGCAGCGGCGGGCCCAGGAGTCCGCCGGCCGGGCGGTCGTGCATGCCAGCGGGGTCGTCCTCCGGGGGCTGTTCGGGGCCGGCGTCGACCTCGTCGTCCGCGGGCCGGAGCGGATCGGGCTCACCGGTGGCAACGGCGTCGGGAAGTCGACGCTGCTGCGGCTGCTGGCCAGCGAGCTGATGCCCGAGCGGGGCACGGTGCACCGGGCCGAGGGCCGGGTCTTGTACCTGTCCCAGCGGCTGGACCTGCTCGACCCGGCCGCTACCGTCGCGCAGTGCCTGGCCGCGGCGGCCCCCACCCGCCCGGAGGCCGAGCGGCTGACCCTGCTGGCCCGGTTCCTCTTCCGCGGCGCACGGACGCACCTGCCGGTGACCGCACTCTCCGGGGGCGAGCGGCTGCGGGCCACGCTGGCCTGCGTGCTCTTCGGGGAGCCCGCGCCGCCCTTCCAGATCGCCGCGTCCGGCGCGCACGCCCAGGCGCCGACGTACCTCGATGTCCGGCTGACCGAGCTGACCTGCTTCGTCGTCCGCCGCCCGCAGCGCAGCGAGATCCCGGTGCAGTGCGAGGAGCAACTGGTCGTGGAGCACTACTCCCGCTGACCCGGCCGCTCCCCGGATCGGCTCCACACCGGGGGCGGACCCGGGCAGTCCTGCGGTGTGCCACCCGATCCCGCAGGGTGGGGGCATGCGCCCGGCCACCGCACGACGTTCTGCTGCCCTGCTCCTCCCCCTGGCCCTGGTCCTCTCCGCCTGCTCCGGCGGGGAGGACGGCGGTGCCGAACCCACCTCGAACGCCAAGGCCGCCGAGCCCGCCGACTCCCCGGAGACCACCGTCGAGCCGGCGGGCACCGTCGTCGACCTGGACCCCGACGCCGAGGGCATGGTGTTCGACCCGGTGACCGGGCTGCTCGCCGTCGCCGTCCGGGACCCGAACCGGCTCGTGCTCACCGACGCCGACGGCACGACGGTGCTCGAGGTCCCGCTGCCCGGGCACGCCCGACACCTGCAGCTGGCCGCCCCCGGCGGGCCGGTGCTGGTGCCCGCGGAGGACTCCAACACCCTGGTCGAGGTCGCGCTGCCGGGCGGCGAGGTGACCGGGACCATGGTCGGGGACTACCCGCACGACGCCGCTCAGGTCGCCAGTGGCCAGGTCCTCGTCGGGGACGAGAAGGGCGGCACGCTGTCCGTCATCGACGACGGCGAGGTCATCGCCACCCTGGACAGCCAGACCCAGCCCGGGGGTGTGGCCGTGGTCGACGACCTGGCCGCCGTGGTCGACGTCGGCGCCTTCACGATCACCACCTACGACGTGCCGGCCGCGCAGCTGCTGACCGTCGCCGATGCCGGGGACGGCCCCACCCACCTGGTCGCCGACAGCCAGGGCCGGTTCCTGGTCGCCGACACCCGCGGGGACGCCGTGCTGGTCTTCGGATCGGACCCGCTGGAGCTGCAGTCGACCTACGACCTCCCCGGCACGCCCTACGGCCTGGCCTACGACACCACCGACCAGGTGCTGTGGGTGACCCTGACCGCCACGAACGAGGTGGTCGGGTTGTCCACCGCCGGCGAGGAGCTCACCGAGGTGGCCCGCTTCCCGACCGTCCGGCAGCCCAACACGGTGGCGGTGGACCCGTCGTCCGGGCGGGTGTTCGTGGGCAGCCGCGAGACCGGCCAGCTGCAGCTCATCGACGCCCGCTGACGACGTCCCCCGGGTGACCAGCCGGAGAACGGCTGGCACCATCGGGGAGGTGTCGATCAGCGGTGAGTGGCAGTACGCGCCGCTGCGGATCCCGACCGGCACCTCTCGGTCGGCCGCAGCGCAGATGATGAGCCTGCAGTCCGACGTCGGCGGGTGGGAGCTCGCCCGGCTCCAGCTGCACGCCGACGGGACCCGCCGTGTGGTGATGCGTCGCCGCGCCAGGCTGAGCTACCTGCCCCTCCCCGCCGTCTGACCCCGAACGGCGAAAGTCGCGAAGAACGCCGCCCCCCGAACGGCGAAAGTCGCGAAGAACGCCGCCCCCCGAGCGGCGAAAGTCGCGAAGAACGCCGCTCCGGAGCTCGGATGGACCGGACGTTCGTCAGGGGGTGAGGATGACCTTGCCGACGGTGCCGCGGTCGCCGAGGGCCTTCAGCGCGGCGGGCGCCTCGGACAGCGGCAGCGTCTGCCCGATCACCGGGTCGATGGCGCCGTCGGCGAAGAGCCGGCAGAGCTCCTCGTGGACCATCCCGATCCGGCCCGGGTCCTTGCTGCGATACAGCCCCCAGTGCAGGCCGACGACGGAGTAGTTCTTCACCAGCACGTGGTTGGCCCGTGCCACCGGGATCCGCCCCGAGGTGAACCCGACGACGACGATCCGGCCCTCGAAGGCGATGCACTTGGTGGAGCCGTCGAACACGTCGCCACCCACCGGGTCGTAGACGACGTCGGCGCCGTGGCCGCCGGTGATCTCCTTGACCCGGGCGACGAAGTCCTCGGCCAGGTAGTCGATGACGTGGTCGGCCCCGAGCTCGGCGCACACCTTCGTCTTCGCCGGTCCGCCCGCGGTGGCGATCACCCGGGCGCCGGCGGCCTTGCCGAGCTGGATCGCCGCCGTCCCCACGCCTCCGGCGCCGGCGTGCACCAGCAGCCACTCCCCCGCCGACAGGTTCGCGCGACGGTGCAGGCCGACGTAGCCGGTCTGGTACGTCAGGTAGAGCGCGGCCGCCTGGGCATCGCTCATCTCGTCGGGCACCGGCCACGCGGCGGCGGCGTCCATCAGCGCGTACTCGGCGAACGCGCCGGGTCCACCGGAGGGTGACCCGAGCACCCGCTGGCCGTTCTCCAGCTCCCCGCACAGCTCCAGGCCGGGGGTGAACGGCAGCGGCGGCTTCTCCTGGTAGGTGCCCTGGGCCATCAGGATGTCCGGGAAGTTGAGCGCCGCGGCGCGCACCTTCACCAGCACCTGGCCCTCGGCGGGTACCGGCTGCGGCACCTCGTCGAAGGTCATCACGTCGGCCGGGTCTCCGAGGGAGTGGACTCGCCATGCACGCATGCAGCCGACAGTGCCAGACCGCCCGGTGACCGCGCTCACGTGGGTGTCAGAGCGGTCCCCGCAGGTGCGCGGGGATCGTGGCGGACTCCCCCGTTGCCGTCTTCGCGGCGGGCACGCCCTTGAACCTGTAGGGCACCGCGCCCACGCCGGGCTGGACGACGTAGGCCGCGCCCGGGTCGGCACCGGCCCAGGCTGCCTGCATCGCGGTGGCGACCTCGTCGGCGGTGAGCACCGGGAACTCGGCGGACTCGAAGTGCTCGCGCCACGGGTCGATGATCGCGGTGTCGGCGAACCCGGGGCAGATCGCGGAGATGGTGATGCCCTCGGGGTGCAGCACCGGTGCGATCGACCGGACGAAGGCCACCGCGCCGCCCTTGGCGATCGAGTACGCCTGGTCGGTCGGCATCGGGGACAACCCGGCCAGCGACGCGGTGACCACGATCGAGCCGCCCCCGGCCCGGCGCAGTGCCGGCCGAACGGCGTCCGTGCCGTAGACCACGCCGTGTAGGTCGACGCCGATCACCCGCAGGTACTCCTCGACGTCCAGGGAGTCGGTGCCGCCCTGGCTGGCGATGCCGGCGTTGAGGAACGCGGCGTCCAGCCGGCCGTGCTCGGCCTCGATCGCGGCGACGACGCGCTGGTTGGCCGCGTGGTCGGTGACATCGAGGACGGCGAAGGACACCCCCAGCTCGGCAGCCACCGACCGGTTCCGCTCGCCGTCCAGGTCGGCGAGCACGACGCGGACGTCGGCGTCACGCAGCCGGGCGGCCAGGGCGCGGCCGAAGCCACCGGTGCCCCCGGTGATGACGGCGACGGATCCGGGGCGGGGGGTCGGGGAGCTCATGGGGCATCGAAACACGTCCGTGACCGGGACCACCCGGGAGGGGTGAACGCCGGCCGCGGGGCTCAAGCACCGGCCGCGGTCGGTCGAGGTCCTCCAGGAGAGCAGGAACCGGCACGGGAGGACGAGGGATGCAGCCGACGAGGCTGGCGGCCAGTGCCGGGTTCACGGCGCTGTTCGGGGTGGCCGCTGTGCTGGGCCGACTGACCGTGCTGGAAGGCTCGACGCTGAACCTGATCTGGCCGGCGGCCGGCGTGGCCGCGCTGTGGGCGCTGCTGCACCGGGACAGCGCCTCGCGCTGGGTGGATGCCACCCTGATGGTCGGCGTTGTCACCGTCGTCGACGTGTCGACCGGGACCTCCCTCGGGACGGGTGTGGCCCTCGGGGTGGTGGGCCTGGTGCAGGCCGTGGCGTTCGTCGAGCTCTTCCGGCGAGCGCTCCCGAGCGATCAGCGGGTGCACGGACCCCTGTTGCTGGACCTCCGCGCGCTGGGCGCACTGCTGGCCGCCGCGGGCGTCGCGAGTGCGGTCGGCGCGGTTACCGGGAGCCTGGTGGTCGCCCTGGACTCGGGGTCCTGGTCGCTGTTGGAGCTCGCGGTCTGGCAGACCCGCAACGCGGTCGCCGTACTGCTGGTGGTCCCGGTGGGCCTCCGGCTGCGGCAGGCGCTGCTCACCCGCCGCCGGGCCGTGGCCGACGACGTGCCGTCGTTCGTCGTCCCCCGCGGGTGGCGGGCCGTGGAGGTGGTGATCGCGGTCAGCGCGTCGGTCATGGGCCACGTTCTGGTCTTCCAGCTGCTGCCCTCCTACCCGATCGCCTTCCCGCTCTTCGCGCTGACCGTCTGGGTGGCGCTGCGCTTCGATACCGGGCTGACCGCTCTGCGTGATCTGTGCGTGGCCGTGGCTGCGGTCGCCAGCACCCTGGCCGGCACCGGGCCGTTCGCACAGATGGCGGACATCGCCACGCGGGCGCTTATCGTCCAGGCCTACGCCGGCCTGGGCGCCGCGCTGGGGCTCACCCTGGCGCTGGGCCGGGACGAGCGCACCGTGCTGATGCGCCGACTGCGGCGGTCCGCCGCCGAGGCTGACGACCGGGCCCGCCAGGTCCAGGTGCTCGCCGACGCCTCCCGGAGCCTGCTGCTCGCCGAGGACCCCCGCGCGGCGGTCTGCGAGGCCGTCGAGGACGCGACCGGAGCGGACGGCGTCTACCTCCTCGAGCCCGACGGGACCGGGCACGTGGTGTCCAGTGCGGTGGTCGGCCTGGACATGCCCCCGGTCCGCGTCAGCGCGGACGCCGGCACGTCGCTGATCGCGCACATGCTCGCCTCGGGCGGTCAGCTGGTCTTCGCCTCCGACGCGAGCGCCGAACCGCGGGTCTCCCAGGTCCTGGTCGAGCAGCTCCGGGTGGCCTCGGCCGCCTGGCAGCCGGCCGTGTCGGCCGACGACCGGGTGGTCGCGCTGATCGGCCTGATCTGGCACGACCGGGTCACCGAGCTGCCGGCGTCCACCACCCAGGTGCTGAGCGTCCTGGGCCACGAGGCGGCCCGCGCCATCGAGCGCGGCAACCTGCTGGAGGCCCTCGCCCGGGCCGCGGACCGGGACCAGCTGACTGGGCTGGCCAACCGTCGTCGCTGGGACGAGCTGTCCACCGTCGAGGTGTCCCGGGCCCAGCGGACCCACCTGCCACTCACCCTGCTGCTGCTGGACCTGGACCACTTCAAGGCCTTCAACGACACGTTCGGGCACCACCGCGGCGACGAGCTGCTGCACGACTTCGCGCAGGCGGCGGCGGGCTGCCTGCGCGAAGTCGACCTGATGGCCCGTTGGGGCGGCGAGGAGTTCGCCGTCGCCCTGCCGGACTGCTCCGCTGCCGACGCCCGCCCGGTCGCCGAGCGGATCCTGGCCGCCGTCCCGCACGGCCAGACAGCCACCGTGGGCATCGCCCAGTGGAGTCCCGGGGAGTCCGCCGCCGACACGTTGACCCGCGCCGACGCGGCCCTCTACCGCGGCAAGGCCGGCGGCCGGGCCCGGGCCGTCGTCGCCGATCAGCCGGCGGTGGTCGTCCCGGTCTGACCGCCCCCTGCGTGCACCGCGGCCGTGAAGACGGCGACCGTCGCGTCGTCGTCGAGCACGGTGAAGCGCAGCGTGGCGTTCCCGGTCCAGATGGACAGCTCCCGACGGGTGCCGGTCAACCGTCGCTTCGTCGCGACGTCGATGCCGGTGACGTCGGTGACCGGGATGTCGGCCAGCGTGGGCTGACCGAACAACCCGGCGTGCGCGAGCCACAGCCGGCCGCCGGCGACGGCGAGCGCCTGCGCGCTGCCGGGCACGGGCAACCGGCCCTGGGTCACCCGGAGCACGGTGACCGGCTCGTGGCCGTCCTGGGTGAGCTGGCCGACGAGGAACGCCGTCAGCGGGTCGCCGGCCAGGTCAGCTCGCCTTCAGGAACCTGTCGAGCACCCGGATGCCGAACTGCAGGCTCTCCACCGGGACCCTTTCGTCGATGCCGTGGAAGAGGCTGGCGAAGTCCAGATCGGCGGGCAGCCGGAGCGGGGAGAACCCGAAGCAGCGCATGCCCAGGGTCTCGAAGCTCTTGGCGTCCGTGCCGCCGCTCATGGTGAACGGGACGGGGCGGGCGCCGTCGTCCTCGGCCTTAAGGGCGGCGACCATCTGCTCGACCAGCGGGCCGTCGAACGTCGTCTCCACGGCCTGGTCGTGGTGGATGTAATCGCGGGTGACGCCCTCACCGAGCAGCTGGTCGATCTGGGCCTCGAAGGCCTCCTCCTGCCCGTAGAGGAAGCGGCCGTCGATGGTGGCGCTGGCGGTGCCGGGGATGACGTTGGCCTTGTAGCCGGCGTCGATCATCGTGGGGTTGACCGTGTTGCGCAGGGCCGCGCCGATCATCCGGCTGATCGAGCCGAGTCGACTCAGCGCCTCCTCGGGCTCCTCCGGGTCGATCTCGATGCCGTAGGCGTCGCTGACCTCTTCGATGAACTGCTTCATCGGCGGGGTCAGCACGGTGGGCAGGCGGGTGGAGCCGATCCGGGCGACGGCGGCGGCCAGTCGGGTGACGGCGTTGTCGTCGTGCACGAACGAGCCGTGCCCGGGGCGGCCGGCGGCGGTGAGCCGCATCCAGGCCAGGCCCTTCTCGGCCGTCTGGATCAGGTAGAGGCGCAGGTCGTCGCGGACGGTGAGACTGAACCCGCCGACCTCGCTGATGGCCTCGGAGACGTTCTCGAACAGGTCGGCGTGCTGGTCGACCAGGTAGTGCGCGCCGTACGTGCCGCCGGCCTCCTCGTCGGCGACGAAGGCCAACACGATGTCGCGCGGGGGCTGGACGCCGGTGCGGGCCCAGTCGCGAACCAGCGCGAGGGTCATCGCGTCCATGTCCTTCATGTCGACGGCGCCGCGTCCCCAGACGTAGCCGTCGCGCTCCTCGCCGGAGAACGGGTGCACCGACCACTCGCTGGCATCCGCCGGGACGACGTCCAGGTGGCCGTGCACGAGCAGGCCGGGCCGGTCCCGGTCGACGCCGGGGATGCGGGCCACCAGGCTGGCGCGGCCCTTCTCCGACTCGTGGATGACCGAGTTGATGCCGACCTCGTCCAGCTTCTCCGCGACCCACTCGGCGGCCTGCCGCTCGCCCTTGCTGGTCGTGGTGTCCCCGGTGTTCGTCGAGTCGATCCGGATGAGGTCGCTGAGCAGCTCGGCGACCTCGGACTGGGCCTGCTCGAGCGGTGCGGGTGTCGTCTCGGCCATGGGCCGATCGTGCCACCGCGGTGCTCGTGCCGTCTCCCGATGCCACAGCTCGCCACGATCAGGGGCCGTGCGGACGGCGCCACAGCCTCCCGTATGCTTCTGGACGGCCCGCGCCGCAGTGCGCTGGTCCACCTGTCCGGGTGGCGGAATGGCAGACGCGCTAGCTTGAGGTGCTAGTGCCCTTTACTGGGCGTGGGGGTTCAAGTCCCCCCTCGGACACAACCTCACCCCGGTGCTCCAGCAGGTCAGGAGCCCCGGGTGTTCCTCCGTCGGGGCCTGTCCAACTGCGTGACCCGGGACCTGACTGCGATCAGTCCGTCGGCCGTGGATCCGAGGGCACGCCCAAGACCCCGCAGACACGATCGACGTCGACATCGTGTGCGAGCACGCTGGCTCCGCTACGCCAAGCCACCGCGACGATCAGGCAGTCCAAGAGGCCGCGAGGGGTCACCCCGACGCGACGGCAACGCCGATAGACGCGGGCGGCCGCATCGAAGTCCGCGGCAGGTTCAAGCGCCAGCACATGACACCGCAACAGCAACCGACGGAGATCGTCCGCCCGTCGGTCATCGCGTGCGCCGGCAAGTACCTCCATCAGCACGGGCTCGGTGACGGCAAGGGGGCCGTCGGAGGCGATCAACTCCGTCATCCGCCGATCCACGGCGCTGCCCGTGGCGCGGTCGAACTCCACCCAGGCAGAGGTGTCGGCGAGGATCACGCGGCGCCGGGCGGTGCGCGGTCCTCCGGGACGTCCGCCATGGCTCGGGCGCCGTGCATGGACAACGCCTCATCGCGGCCCATCGGCTGACCGGCCAGGTGCCGTAGCGCGAGGTCGACCGCCTCCGTCTTCGTCCTCACTGCGTAGCGCGTCATGACGACCTGCACCAGTTCGTCCTCGATCTCGATGTTGGTCCGCAGCCGCGCCATACACTAATCTTACACCACGCGTGTACCGCAGGTGTATGTCCGGCACATCGACTTCCGGGTGGCTCATCCGCGAGCGCCACGCCATCGCGGGCATCGTCACGGCGCGCCGTGAGCGGTTGCTCCATCGTCGGTAAGCAACCGTGTGCGGATGTAGCGTGTCCCCCTCGGACACTCAGACGTGGGCTGCTGCCCATCTCCCAGGCCTGAACCAGGTCCCTACCGATACACAGTCGGCCACGGTGCCGGGCGACCGGGGCACGGCCACCATCCCGTCGGACCGGGCTGAGGGGCGGCGCACGCCGTACGGCCAACGCCCGGGCGTGACGTGTGTCACGGAGAAGTGCACTGGCGCGGGCGCATGCACTACGCCGGCCCGGGGGACGAGGGAGGACCGCCTCCAACGGCTCAGTCCGACGCACTCCTGCCTCGCACGGAGTTTCAGGACAAGGTAGCCGCCATGGTCGCGGTGCCGCCTGCTAGTTCCGGTTGAGGCCGTACTGCCGGGTGAGGAGCGCTCGCTTGTAATGAGCCTCTGCCGCGTCGACCTCAGCGGTGGTCGCAGTCGGGCCGAACACACGCAAGATGCTGAAGATGAAGTGCCGACGGTGAGCCACGTCGACCTCCGCAAGTTCGCGAAGCGCGACGTTGCCGCCGTGGCCGTCGCGGGCGTACGCGCTCCACCGACCCAGAAGGCGCTCCGTGCCGTCCGCCTTCCCGACGTACAGCTCGCCGCTGCTGGTGTCTGCGACGAGGTAGACGCCCTGGACGGCGGCCAGCGCTGTCCTCCACTCCGCGTATCGCGAGTCCTCAGCAATCGCCACAAGCTCGTCGTGCGTGATGAGGACGTTGTCGAAGCCCGGGAACGGCACGCGGGCAGGGTCGGCGATCTCGACCACCGGCATGTGATCGGCCTTCCCGCCTGCCTTGGCCCAGTTGATCGTGTCGTTCGACCACTCGATGACGAGCCGGTTCCGAAGCGACACGAGAACGTCGGACTGGTGGAGATCGAAGTACCGCAGGACGTCGGTCCGCTCAGCGAGAACTTCACCCCTGTTCTCGTACGCCGCGAGGAACCGGGACCGCCGCTTACCATCCGCCACGAAGTTGAGCCACAAGGCAGGCGGATCCCTAGGGATCTTGCTCTGCCGGAGCGCCTGGGCTCGGGAGTAGGTGAGGACGTTCTCAACCGTGGCGTCTTGCGGGCCGGTAAGGCCGTCGGCGCTGTAGGTATGCCGGACGAGGAGCACGTCGTCCGTCGCGACGCCCGCCACGCTCAGCAGGTCCGCGAGGCTCAGGTCACCGTGCAACGAGGACGCCTCGGTTGGCTGCATGATCGAAACCTACGGGCCCGCACCAGGATGGGAGAGGGCCCTGCATGGCTGCGCGCTGCGCACCCCTGCGAGGCCAAGGACGCGCTCTTGGCGGGGCGGGTGCGATCAGCTCACGCCGGTGCTTCGAGGAGCCGCTTGGCCCTTGTAGCCGCCGGTACCGCCCATACCCGTACGTATTCACTCGCAGGCTCCCCATTCCTCCTGAAGCAGCGCGTAGGCCGTTCCGTCCAGCCACGCACCGGATCTGTGCAGGCAGTCCCGAGCGTGAATGTCGTGAGCCCACTGCGCTGGCTCCACTCACTCGTGACGCCGCCGACCGCAGCGGCCACGGCTGGCCAGGTGCCGGTGGGGTGCGAGGCGTTAAAACCGTGGCTTATCAAGCTGCCGTGGTGGACCCAGGTGCGCCGTCCGCCGTCCGCCGTCCGGATGATCGAGACATCTCGTCGGCGGCCCGGACGAGCGGAGCTCCGCTGGTGTCTGGGCCTGTGCGCCTCGCACCCGCGGACGCCTATGCCTGACGGCCGCCTCGAATTGGCGCAGGCGTGTGCGGAAGTACCGTGTCCCCCCTTTGGGCACACCTCGGTGGGCAATCGCCCACCAAGCGAAAGGCCCGGGGCCGCCTCCGGTGGATGCGGCCCTGATGCTTGTGTCTGCCATGCACCGATGCCGCCGGCCGCCCCTTCCTTGTCGCGGATGCTTGACACAAACTAGTGGTGGCGGCACTCTTTCTTCTTGTTGCACCCATCTCGCACAAGGAGGGCCGCGTGGCCGTCGTGCAGCGCCTGATTCCTCTACTCATCGTGGTGGGCCTCCTGGTCGCGGCGCTGCTCCACCGTCCACCCATAGCGGTACCCGAGCGGCTGGGCGCTGTCGCGCGCTCGACCCGTCGATGGCGTCTGACCGGACTACTGGTCGGACTCGTCGTAGCGGCGACCTCCGCGCAGTCCGGTGCGCTAGGGCGCGGTGTGCTGCTCGCGGGGCCGTTGTTCGGCTTGTGTGTGCTGCTGGGCGTCGTAGCGGGCGAGATGGGTGTGCGCGCGCCCGCCGGCGCTCGCCGTTCGGCGGCCCTGGAGGTGCGCAGTGGTCGGGACTATCTGCCGCGGTGGCTCACCTACGCGGTGGGTGTGGCCACCGCGCTGCTCATCGTGCTGCTGGGCTTCACCAGCGTGATCGGATCGGCCGACGACCTCGGCCGCGCCGGCCGGTCGCTCACCCGGGCCTGCTCCGACCTATCCAGGGAGGGCCGCGGCCCGTGGCCCGGGAGCTTCTACGCTTGGCCGCTTGCCGTCGTCGTCCTGGTCGGTCTCGCCGTGGCCGGCGTCGCGCTCGCGTCGGTGACACGCCGGCCGCGCCAGGGGGAAGACCCCGGCCTCGACGACGCGTTGCGCCGTCAGGTGGCCACCGGGGTGATCGCCGCCGTTGGACTGCTCGTCACCGTGCCGCTGGTCGGCGTCGGCAGCGTCGCCGCCGCTGGCCTCCTGCAGATCTGCGCAGCCCCGGCGGCATGGACGGTCGTCGGAACACTCCTGATCGCCGTCGTACCGCTCGCGCTGGGCCTGGGCATCTGGTGCGCGGGCGTGCTCGTTGTGCCTGGGCGGGTGCAGGCGGCCGAACCCGCCCGGCTGTGAGCAGCGTTCCGGCGCTCGTGATCGACACCGCGGACCCGACGCCGCCGTACGAGCAGCTGCGCCGTCAGTTCACCGACCTCATCGCCGCGGGTGTCCTGGAACCCGACACGCGGCTGCCCCCCCTGCGCCAGCTCGCCGCTGATCTCGGGCTGGCCGTCGGAACGGTGGGGCGCACCTACCGCGAGCTCGAGGCCGCCGGTCTGGTCGTGTCCCGCCGTGGCGGCGGCACGAAGGTGTCGGCGGGTGCGACCCGTCGCTCGGCCGCCGACGTCGCGCGGGCCATCGAGGACGCCGCCGAGGCCCTGGTACGGAGCGCCCGACTGGTCGGAGCTCGAGACGACGACGTCCGCGCGGCCGTCGAGCGAGCGCTCACCACCCTGGCCCGGGTGCGCTGACCACCCTTCCCCGCGTACGCCAAGGACTACCCCACCCAGCCGACGTCAACGCCCGGGCCGCGCAGCGCATGGCACCTTGGTGCCCTTGTCCCGCGGCGACTTGGCGGAGCGGCCGGCCTGGCGTTAGTGCCGCTGTAATAGCGCATCGATGACTCGCCCAGGACCCGGGCGTAGCCACGGTCGACCGTGTAGCCGACTGCCGCGCCGGCCACCAGGACGAGCATCACGAACGACAGCGACTTCCCCCGCCTTGGTGAGGATCTTCCGGCTTGGACCGTTCCCGGTTGACCGGACACGGGCGATAGCTGCCCCACCGTGAGGGGCGAATCGACTATGGGATCAACGCGACGTAGTTTCACCGAGGAGTACAAGACCGAGGCGGTCGCCTTCGTCCTCGATGGAGGCCGTTC
>JBBSVA010000059.1:0-19747 GCA_038233915.1 Mycobacteriales bacterium
CGTGCCCTTCGCCCGCGAGTACGGCGGTCTGCTGGACAACCGCTCCTTCGGTGGCGCCCAGGTGTCGCGCACCTTCTACGCCCGCGGCCAGACGGGTCAGCAGCTGCTCATCGGTGCCTACCAGGCCTTCGAGCGTCAGGTCGCGGCCGGCAACATCGAGACCCACTCGCGCACCGAGATGCTCGACCTGGTCGTCGTCGACGGCAAGGCGCGCGGCATCGTCGTCCGGGATCTGGTGTCCGGTGAGGTGACCACCCACCTGGCCGACGCGGTCGTGCTGGGCACCGGTGGCTACTCCAACGTCTACTACCTCTCCACCAACGCCAAGGGCTCCAACACCACGGCGATCTGGCGGGCGCACAAGCGGGGCGCGTACTTCGCGAACCCCTGCTACACGCAGATCCACCCGACCTGCATCCCGGTGTCGGGTGACTACCAGTCGAAGCTGACCCTGATGAGTGAGTCGTTGCGCAACGACGGCCGCGTCTGGGTGCCCAAGGAGCGCGGCGACGGCCGGGCCCCGCAGGACATCCCCGAGGACGAGCGCGACTACTACCTGGAGCGCAAGTACCCCGCCTTCGGGAACCTGGTCCCCCGCGACATCGCCTCCCGGCAGGCCAAGAACGTCTGCGACGAGGGCCGCGGCGTCGGCCCGAACGGGCTGGGCGTCTACCTGGACTTCGCCGAGGCGATCGAGCGGCTGGGCCGCAAGGCCGTCGAGGCCAAGTACGGCAACCTCTTCGACATGTACGCCCGGATCACCGGGGAGGACCCGTACGCCTCGGCCATGCGGATCTACCCGGCCGTGCACTACACGATGGGCGGCCTGTGGGTCGACTACGACCTGCAGTCGACGATCCCCGGCCTGTTCGTGATCGGTGAGGCCAACTTCTCCGACCACGGCGCGAACCGGCTCGGTGCCAGCGCCCTGATGCAGGGGCTGTCCGACGGCTACTTCGTGCTGCCGAACACGATCACCGACTACCTGGCCGCGGGTCCCTTCGAGAAGGTCCCGGCCGACCACCCGGCGATCCTCGAGGCCGAGGCCGGCGTCACCGCCCAGGTCGAGAAGTTCCTCTCGATCAACGGCACCCGCACCGTCGCCTCCTTCCACCGTGAGCTCGGCCGGCTGGTCTGGGACTACTGCGGCATGGAGCGCACCGCGGAGAGCCTGCGCAAGGCCCTCGACCGGATCCCGGAGATCCGCAAGGAGTTCTGGACCAACGTCAAGGTGGCCGGCGACGCCCACACCTTCAACCAGAACCTCGAGCACGCGGCCCGGGTCGCCGACTTCATCGAGCTCGCCGAGCTGATGTGCATCGACGCCCTGCACCGCGAGGAGAGCTGCGGCGGGCACTTCCGCGCCGAGAGCCAGACCCCCGAGGGCGAGGCCCTGCGCAACGACGAGGAGTACGCCTACGTCGCAGCCTGGGGGTGGACCCCCGAGGGGGAGCCCCCGATCCTGCACAAGGAAGCCCTCGAGTACGAGTACGTCCACCTCGCACAGCGCAGCTACAAGTGATCGGGAGCCACGAGTGAAGATGACCCTCAGGGTCTGGCGTCAGCCCGCCCCCCACATCAAGGGGAAGATGGCCAACTACCACCTCACCGACGTCTCCCCGGACATGTCCTTCCTGGAGATGCTCGACGTGCTCAACGAGCAGCTGATCCTGGAAGGCGAGGACCCGATCGCCTTCGACCACGACTGTCGCGAGGGCATCTGCGGCAGCTGCGGTCTGATGATCAACGGGATCGCGCACGGCCCGGAGCAGACCACCACCTGCCAGCTGCACATGCGGTCCTTCTCCGACGGCGACACCATCGACATCGAGCCGTGGCGCTCCGGGGGCTTCCCGGTCGTCAAGGACCTCGTCGTCGACCGGTCCGCCTTCGACCGGATCATCTCCGCCGGTGGCTTCATCTCCGCACCGACCGGCACCGCGCCGGACGCGCACGCCAGCCCGGTGCCCAAGGTCGACGCGGACGCCGCCTTCGACGCGGCGACCTGCATCGGCTGCGGCGCGTGTGTCGCGGCCTGCCCGAACGGCTCGGCGATGCTCTTCACCGCCGCCAAGGTGACCCACCTCGGTCTGCTGCCCCAGGGCCAGCCCGAGCGGGACAGCCGGGTCGTGCGGATGATCGCCCAGCAGGATGCCGAGGACTTCGGCGGCTGCACCAACATCGGTGAGTGCTCCGCGGTCTGCCCCAAGGGCATCTCGATGGAGACGATCTCGCGGCTGAACCACGACCTGCTCGGCGCCCTGCGCGCCAACGCGGTGCCCACCAGCTGACCTGGTCCGCCCGTGAAAGGAGCGGTCGACCTTCGGGTCGACCGCTCCTTTCCGTCGTCCGAGAGGTTCTGGGCGACGGTTTCCCCGCGCGGGAGCGATCAGTGCCACCATGTCGATGACCGATCACGCCTGAGGAGACACCCATGACCGACGTGCTGGACCAGACCGGCCTGCAGCAGCGCCGCCACCTGGTCACCGAGATTCCCGGGCCGCGCTCGGTGGAGCTGATGGCCCGCCGCAACGCCGCGGTGTCCGCCGGCGTGGGCACCACGCTGCCGGTCTTCATCGCCCGCGCGGGCGGCGGCGTCGTCGAGGACGTCGACGGCAACACCCTGATCGACCTGGGCTCGGGCATCGCCGTGGTCAGCGTGGGCAACGCCGCGCCCCGGGTCGTCGAGGCCGTACAGGCCCAGGTCGCGGACTTCACCCACACCTGCTTCATGGTCACGCCCTACGAGGGCTACGTGGCCGTGTGCGAGGCGCTGGCCGAGCTCACCCCGGGCACGCACGCCAAGAAGAGCGCGCTGTTCAACTCCGGCTCCGAGGCCGTGGAGAACGCCGTCAAGATCGCCCGGCACGCCACCGGCCGGCCCGGCGTCGTCGTGTTCGACCACGCGTACCACGGCCGGACCAACCTCACGATGGCCCTGACCGCGAAGAACATGCCCTACAAGCACCGCTTCGGGCCCTTCGCCGGCGAGGTCTACCGGGTGCCGATGAGCTACCCCTACCGCGACGGGCTGGCAGGCAGCGACGCCGCGGCCCGCGCCATCTCCCAGATCGAGGTCCAGGTCGGGGCGGGCAACACCGCGGCCGTGCTGATCGAGCCGGTGCAGGGCGAGGGCGGGTTCATCGAGCCGGCCCCGGGCTTCCTCACCGCGATCAGCGAGTGGTGCACCGCGAACGGCGTGGTCTTCATCGCCGATGAGATCCAGTCCGGCTTCTGCCGGACCGGTGAGTGGTTCGGCTGTGACGCCGAGGGCGTCATCCCGGACCTGGTGACGACGGCGAAGGGCATGGCCGGTGGGCTGCCGCTGGCCGCGGTCACCGGACGGGCCGAGATCATGGACGCCGTCCACCCGGGCGGGCTCGGCGGCACCTACGGCGGCAACCCGGTGGCCTGCGCGGCCGCGCTCGGCTCGATCGAGACCATGCGCGCCGAGGACCTCAACGGCGCGGCGCGGGCGATCGGTGCGCGGATGCTCCCCCGGCTGCGGTCCCTGGCCGAGCGCTTCCCGGCCGTGGGCGACGTCCGCGGGCGGGGCGCGATGATCGCGCTGGAGCTGGTCCGGCCCGGCACCACCGAGCCCGACGCCGCACTGGCCGGCGCGGTGGCCAAGGCCTGCCACGCTCAGGGCGTCATCGTGCTGACCGCCGGTTCCTACGGCAACGTGCTGCGCTTCCTGCCGCCGCTGGTGATCGGGCACGACCTGCTCGACGAGGCCCTCGACGTCATCGAGTCGGCGTTCGAGGCGGTGACCGGCAGCTGATCGGGTGACTGCTCGGCCGGGGCTGTCGGCCCCGGCCGGGCGGCGGTCAGCCGACCATGCCGTGCGGGTCGATGACGAACTTCTGCGCCGCGCCCTTGTCGAAGTCGGCGTAGCCCTGCGGAGCCTCGTCCAGGCTGATGACGGTGGCGTTGACCGCCTTCGCGATCTGCACCCGATCGTGCAGGATCGCCATCATCAGGCCGCGGTTGTACTGCATCACCGGACACTGTCCGGTGGTGAAGGACAACGACTTCGCCCAGCCGGTGCCCAGGCTCAGGCTCAGCGCGCCGACCTTGGCCGCGTCGTCCACCCCGCCCGGGTCGCCGGTGACGTAGAGCCCCGGGATACCGATCTTCCCACCGGCCGTCGTCACGTCCATCAGCGAGTTCAGCACCGTGGCCGGCGCCTCCCCGGCGCCGGACCCGTGACCCCGCGCCTCGAAGCCCACCGCGTCGACCGTGGCGTCGACCTCCGGGACGCCGAGCAGCTGCTCGATCTGGTCGGCCGGTGAGCCGGCCGACACGTCCACGGTCTCGCACCCGAAGCTGCGGGCCTGCGCCAGCCGCTCGGGGTTGAGGTCGGCCACGATGACCACCGCGGCGCCCCGCAGCTGGGCGCTGGCCGCGGCGGCGAGTCCGACCGGGCCGGCGCCGGCGACGTAGACGGTGGAGCCCGGGCGCACCCCGGCGGTGTACGCGCCGTGGAACCCGGTCGGGAAGATGTCCGACAGCATGGTGAGGTCCAGGACCTTCTCCATCGCCTGGTCCCGGTCAGGGAACTTCAGCAGGTTCCAGTCGGCGTACGGGATGGTCACGTACTCGGCCTGGCCACCCACCCAGCCGCCCATGTCGACATAGCCGTAGGCCGCGCCCGGGCGGGCCGGGTTGACGTTCAGGCAGATCCCGGTCTTGCCCTCCTTGCAGTTGCGGCACCGGCCGCAGGCGATGTTGAACGGCACCGAGCAGAGGTCACCGACCTGGATGAACTCCACCCCGGGGCCCGCCTCGACGACCTCGCCGAGGATCTCGTGGCCCAGGATCAGGTTCGGCGGGGCCGTCGTCCGGCCGCGGACCATGTGCTGGTCGCTGCCGCAGATGTTTGTCGTCACCACCTTGAGCACGACCCCGTGGTCGAGCTTGCGGCCCACGTTGGCCGGGTTCACCCCGGGTCCGTCCTTGAGCACCAGCTCCGGGTAGTCGATGGTCTGGACCTCGACCTTGCCGGGCTCGATGTACGCCACGCCTCTGTTGCCTGCCATGGGTTACTCCTCCGTCATCGGGACGTTCGAACCCGTGCAGTGTGCTCTACCTCACAACCCAGGGTGGCACCCGTTGTGCCGTCGATCTCCCCTCACCTAGCCTCCGGGGGCCGGCACGACCTGTGACGCCGGATCCACCGAGGTCAGGAACTCATCATGAAGAAGTTGATCAACGATCCGGCCGACGTGGTCTCCGACGCCCTGCGCGGCATGGCGGCCGCCCACCCCCGGCTCCGCATCGACCACGAGAACCGCGTCGTGTTCCGGGGTGACGCACCCGTGCAGGGCAAGGTCGGCCTGGTCTCCGGCGGTGGCGCCGGGCACGAGCCGATGCACGGCGGCTTCGTCGGCCCCGGCATGCTCGACGCCGCTTGCGCCGGCGAGGTGTTCACCTCCCCCGTGCCCGACCAGATGGTCGCAGCCACCCAGGGCGTGGACGGCGGTGCCGGCGTGCTGCACATCGTGAAGAACTACACCGGCGACGTGATGAACTTCGAGATGGCCGCCGAGCTGGTCGCCGCAGAGTCCGGCACCGAGGTGGTCACCGTCGTGGTCGACGACGACGTCGCGGTGGAGGACAGCCTGTTCACCGCCGGACGACGCGGCGTGGGCACCACCGTGCTGCTGGAGAAGATCGTCGGGGCCGCCGCGGAGGAGGGCCGACCGCTGGCCGCCGTCGCCGACCTGGCCCGCCGGATCGACGACTCCGGCCGCAGCATGGGCGTGGCACTGACCTCCTGCACGGTGCCGGCGGCCGGGAAGCCGACGTTCGACCTGCCCGAGGGCGAGATGGAGATCGGCATCGGCATCCACGGGGAGCCCGGCCGCCGACGCGTGCCGGTGGCCCCGGCCCGCGAGGTCGCCGCCATGCTGATCGAGCCGATCCTGGCTGACCACGCCTTCACCGATGGCGTCATCTGCTTCGTCAACGGCCTGGGCGGCACCCCGCTGATCGAGCTGTACATCGTCTACGCCGAGGTGGCCGCGATCCTGGAGAAGTCCGGGATCGGCATCGCCCGCTCGCTGGTGGGCCCGTACATGACGTCGCTGGAGATGGCCGGCTGCTCGGTCACCCTGCTGCAGGCCGACGACGGGCTGCTGCGCCTGTGGGACGCCCCGGTCGACACCCCCGGGCTGCGGTGGGGCGCGTGACCCCCGAGCAGCTGACCGCCTGGCTGACCCGCTTCGCAGAGCTGGTGCACGAGCAGAAGGATGAGCTGACCGCGCTGGACTCGGCCATCGGGGACGCC
This sequence comes from Mycobacteriales bacterium, assembly GCA_038233915.1. GTDB lineage: Bacteria > Actinomycetota > Actinomycetes > Mycobacteriales > Geodermatophilaceae > Klenkia. The sequence goes on from JBBSVA010000059.1 coordinate 6,290, forward strand.
GACCACGGCTCCAACATGGACCGCGGGATGACCGCCGTGGTGGCCGCACTGGCCGAGGCCCCCCCGGCCGACGCGGCAGCGGTGCTCAAGAAGACCGGCGCGACCCTGGTCAGCAAGGTCGGCGGGGCCAGCGGTCCGCTCTACGGGACGCTCTTCCTGCGGATGGCCGGCCCCGCCGCCGACGGGCTGGACGGCGCCGGGTTCGCTGCCGCACTGCGGGCCGGCTTCGAGGGCGTGCTGGCCCGGGGCAAGGCCGAGCCCGGCGACAAGACGATGGTGGACGCGCTCGGCCCGGCCTGCGACGCCCTCGACGCTGCGATCGCCGGCGGCAGCCCGCTGGGCGAGGCGCTGGCCGCGGCCGCATCGGCCGCCGCGGAGGGCCGGGACGCCACCGTGCCGCTGGTCGCCCGCAAGGGCCGGGCCAGCTACCTGGGCGAGCGCAGCGCCGGCCACCAGGACCCGGGCGCCACCTCGACGGCGCTGCTGCTGCAGGCCGCCGCGGAGACGCTGGCATGAGCGTCGGGATCGTCGTCGTCTCGCACAGCGCGGCGCTGGCCGACGCCGCCGTCGAGCTGGCCCGGCAGATGCTGCCGGGCCGGGAGCTCGCGGTCGAGGTGGCAGCCGGGATGCCCGACGGGTCGCTGGGCACCGACGCCATGGCGGTGTCCGAAGCGATCACCGCGGCCGACTCCGGGGACGGCGTCGTCGTCCTGATGGACCTGGGCAGCGCCGTGCTGTCGGCCCAGACCGCGCTGGAGTTCCTGGACGACGACGTGCGGGCCCGGGTGACCCTGTCCGCCGCGCCGCTGGTCGAGGGCCTGGTCGGCGCGGTCGTGGTCGCGGCCGGCGGGGCGGGCCGCGAGCAGGTGGCCGCGGAGGCCCTGCAGGGCCTCGCCCCGAAGGAGGCCCAGCTCCGCTGAGATGGCCTAGCCTGCACGCTGTGACCCAGCTGAGCAGCCCCGGGATCGTCTGATGGCCAGTGGCCTGTTCGCCCTCTTCGACGACGTCGCGGCATTGGTGCGGCTGTCGGCAGCCTCGCTGGACGACATCGGCGCGGCCGCCGGGCGGGCCGGCGTCAAGGCCGCGGGCGTCGTGGTCGACGACGCGGCGGTGACCCCCCGCTACGTGCAGGGGCTGGAGCCGAAGCGCGAGCTGTCGATCATCGGCCGGATCGCGAAGGGCTCGATCCGCAACAAACTGCTGATCATCCTGCCGGCGATCCTGCTGCTCAGTCAGTTTCTGCCGTTCCTGCTGACCCCGATCCTGATGGTCGGTGGCGTCTACCTCTGCTACGAGGGCGCCGAGAAGCTGTGGGAGAAGGTCTCCGGTCACGAGCCCGAGGCGGCCGCGGCCGCGGCCGAGGAGGCCGACGTCGACCCCGCCGAGCGGGAGAAGACCGTCGTCGCCGGGGCCGTGCGGACCGACTTCATCCTGTCCGCCGAGATCATGGTGATCTCGCTCAACGAGGTCGACGAGGAGCCGTTCGTCTCCCGGGCGATCATCCTGGTCGTCGTCGCGCTGCTGATCACCGCGCTGGTCTACGGCGTGGTCGCGCTGATCGTGAAGATGGACGACGCCGGGATCGCGCTGGCCACCCGGCCGCAGAAGGCGCTGGCCGGGTTCGGCCGCGGACTCGTGAAGGCGATGCCGATCGTGCTGGGGACGCTGGCCACCGTCGGGATCGCCGCGATGCTCTGGGTCGGTGGGCACATCCTGCTGGTCGGCGCGGAGGAGCTCGGCTGGACCGGGCCCTACGGGCTGGTGCACCACGTCGAGGTCGCCGTGCACGACGCGACGGGGGCGCTGGGCGGGGTGCTGGGCTGGCTGACCAACACGGCGCTGTCCGCCGTCGTCGGGGTGGTCGTGGGTGCCGTGGTCGTGGCGGTGCTGCACGTCGTCCCCAGGCGTGGGGCGAAGGCCGCCACGCACTGAGGGCCTATCCCCCGCGGGCGAAGAGCTCGGCGGCCTGGGCGCCGTCGACGAACGGGTACTTCACCGCGAACTGGGCCAACGCGTCGGCGACCGAGAGCACGTGGGTCTCGCGCTTCCCGGCTGCATCGACGGTCTGCACGGTGACCATGTCGTCGTTGATCGGGACCCAGTGGGTCTCGGCGTAGTCGGTGAAGACGTTCGGCACACGCCAACGGTAGTCGGGCAGGATGCAGCCGTGGACTTCCGTCTCGAAGTGGTCGTGGTGCCCGTGTCCGACGTCGGCGCCTCCAAGGCGTTCTACGCAGACCGGTGCGGGTTCGCCGTGGACGTCGACCGTCAGGTCACCGAGTCCTTCCGGGTGGTGCAGCTGACCCCACCCGGGTCGGGCTGCTCCATCACGATCGGCCAGGGTCTGGCACCGATGGCCCCGGGCACGCTCAAGGGCCTGCAGCTGTGCGTCGTCGACGCGGTCGCGGCGCACGCAGAGCTGGCCGGGCGCGGGGTGCCGGTGACCGAGGTCGTGCACTTCGAGGGCGGCGGGACGGTGCCGGGCCCCGGCGGCGACCACGAGACGTTCTTCTTCTTCGACGACCCGGACGGCAACAGCTGGGCCGTGCAGCAGTCGCCCGCGCGCTCCTGAGCCGGGGCAGCCCCGCCCCGGACGCGTGAAACGACCGGGAGCGGGGCCTGGTCCCCCCGACCATGGCGAGTGGACGGCGGGCGTGCCGACCACGGTACGGACCGTGGCCGGTCTTCAGGACATCGGGACCGCCGGCAGGGCCACGGCCTCCAGGGCCTCGGTGACGGCCGTGGAGAGCCAGCCGGTGGCCAGGAACACGGCCATGGGGTCCTCGGACGTCGAGGACAGGGTGGCCGCGGCGGTCCCGGCACACCACACGGCGTCGCACACCGTCGTCGTCATGGGCCCTGTATCGGCAGTTCCGGACGGCGTCGGCACCGACACGCTCGCGACCTGCTCTGCAGGGGTGAGAGGTGCCGGCGATCACCCCGTCGGGGTGGAGCGGCCGAGATCCTCGCTGCTGGGGGCGTGCGCAGTGTCTTCCAGCCCATCGTGGAGCTGGACAGCGGACGCGTGGTGGCTGGCGAGGCCCTCGCCCGCGGCCCGCAAGGCCCCTTGCAGGCGCCCGATGCCCTCTTCGCCGCCGCGCGGACCGCCGGCACCCTGGCCGAGCTGGACGCACTGTGCCGCGCCGCGGCCTTCCGGGGTGCGGTCGAGCACGGACTCCTGGCACCTGCGTCATCGCCTCCACCTTCCAGGAGGCCCGGCACTCCACCCCCGGGGACGAACTGCTCGTCACGGTCGCGCAGCGGTTCCGCGGCCGGCTGTGGCGCAGCGACCTGCTGGCGCGCCTCGGCGGGGACGAGTTCCTGGTCGCCCTGCCCGGCCTGGACCCCCAGCACGCGGCTGCCGAGGCCGACCGGGTGGTCGCGGTGCTGGCCGCGGCGGTCCGCATCCCGGTGGCGTTGCGGGGCGCGTCGATCGAGGTCGGCGCCAGCATCGGCCGAGCCGTCAGCCCGGACGACGGCGGGAACTTCGAGACCCTGCTGCACACGGCTGACCAGCGGATGTACGCCGCCAAGGGCAGCCGGGTGAGCGGAGGCCTCGCCACGGCGACCCCGGTCGTCGGAGCAGGGGTCGAGGTCGTCCACGGCACGCTCATCCGTACCACCCTCGACCGCGCCTGGGCATGGACCTCGAGGCCACCGGAGACCGCACCCGGGCACCAGGTGACCTCTACGAGCCAGGTGCGCGAGTCCCGCGTGTTTCTCCCTGGGGACGCCGGGTAGCTGGCGGGTCCCGAAGGAACGCCACCCAGAAACGGTGGCCCACCCCGCGCGCAGCGCAGCCCTTCCGGTGCCCGCACAGCCCGAGATGCCTCAGCCCGTGGTGTCCGGTGAGCTGTCCGGGCCCGGGCGTGGTCGCTTCGCACACCCGTTCCAGGAGGAACGATGACGCACTCGCTCGACACCCCCGCCCCCATCTCCGACACCGCGGCCGGGTCCCCGTCCACCTCGGACGTGGCCAAGGACGAGGCCCGGTCGGTGGCCCAGACCACCACCGAGGCCGGTAAGCAGGTCGCGGGCACCGCCGCCGAGCAGGTCCAGCAGGTCACCCAGGAGACCCGACGGCAGGTGCAGGACCTGCTCTCCCAGGGTCGCGAACAGGCCACCGAGCAGGCCCGGAACGGCCAGCAGAAGGCTGCGGGCAGCCTGTCCGCACTGGCTGAGGAGATGCGCTCCATGACCTCGGGGGAGGGCTCGGGCCCGGCCCACGACCTGGTCCGCCAGGCCACAGACGCCGTCGACACGTTCGCCGGGCACCTGCGCGACCGCGAGCCCGCCGACCTGCTCGACGACGTCCGCAGCTTCGCCCGTCGCCGTCCCGGCGCGTTCCTGCTCGGCGCTGCCGTGGCCGGCGTCCTCGCCGGCCGGTTGACCAGCGGCGTCGTGGCCGCGCACAAGGACCAGGGCAGCAGCTCGACCGCACCCACCTCGGCACCCAGCAGCGCCCGCTACGCGGCAGTCCCGCCGGTCGCGGACGGACCGGCCTGGGCTCCCGAGCCGACGTACTCGACCGGGACCGGCGGCCCCGGGTACGACCCGACCACCGGCTACACCCCCGCACCCCCGGCCCCGTACGGCACCACGGGTCCCGCGACGCCCGCAGCCCAGCCGAGCTGGGGCACCGGCCGCCCGCTGGGTGGTGGCCAGGCGTGACCTCTTCCTCCGACGGTGGCGCGAGTCGCGTGTCCGCGACCGACGGGCACCCCGACGTCGAGGGCGTCTCGGTGGGCCAGTTGCTGGGCGAGGTCAGCCGCGACCTGTCCACCCTGATGCGCCAGGAACTCGCGCTCGCCAAGGCCGAGGTCAAGGCCGAGGCCACCAAGGCCGGCAAGGGCGTCGGCATGCTCGCCGGTGCCGGGTACGCCGGCCACCTCACGGTGCTCTTCCTGAGCATCGCCGCGTGGTGGGGCCTGTCCAACCTGATGGACCAGGGCTGGGCGGCCCTCATCGTGGCCGTCCTGTGGGCCGTGGTCGCCGCCACCCTCCTCGTCCTGGGCCGCAAGCAGCTCGAGACGGTCAACCCCAAGCCGGAGCGGACGGTGGAGACCCTGCAGCGGGTCCCCGGTGCCCTCACCCCCTCGTCCTGACCCCATCCGATCGACCAGAGGACCTGACATGACCAGCAGTGACCCGGATGTCATCCGGCAGCAGATCGAGGACACCCGCGCGAACCTGTCCTACGACGTGGACGCGCTCAACGAGAAGGTCAACCCCGCGCGTGCCGTGGACCGGCGTGTGACCCGCACGAAGTCGGCGGTCAGCGACCTGCGACACCGCGTGATGGGTCGCGACTCGGACTCCGCCGGGCTGTCCGGCACGGCGCAGTCGGCTGGGGAGTCGGTGAGGGGCGCCGCACAGAGCGCCACCGATGCCGTCGCCCAGACCCCGGACGCCGTGGTCAGCAAGACCCAGGGCAACCCGATGGCTGCCGGGCTGATCGCCTTCGGCGTGGGCTGGCTGGTGTCCTCGCTGCTGCCGACCAGCGAGAAGGAGAAGCAGTTGGCCAGCCAGGCCGAGACGGCGGTCAAGGAGCACTCCCAGCCGCTCGTCGACTCCGCGAAGCAGGCGGCCCAGGACGCCGGCGAGGCGCTGAAGCCGGCCGCGCAGGAGGCCCTCGAGCAGGTCAAGGGCACCGCCCAGGACGCCGTACAGACCGTGAAGGACGAGGGTCAGTCGGCGGCCGGGGACGTGCAGGGGCAGGCCCAGCAGTCCCGTGACAACGTGCAGGGCGCCAGCTCCAGCTGAGCCCAGGGGAGGGCGGTCACGCGGCCGCCCTCCCCCGACGTCCTGCTCCGACCGTGCGGACTGGAGCGCAGCCGGGACACCCGCACGCTGACCCGACTCATGGCGCTCGCGACACAGCCATCGGCGCAGCGATGGTCCTGGCCCCTGCCGGGACCGCCCGCCGCACGGCTGTGGTTGCCCGTGTGGCCAGTGACCGAGGTGACGCCGGCGTGCTGTCCGGGGCCCTGCGCGGGCGGTCGACCCGCGGCAAGGTCGTCGGTTTCGCCACCGTCTGGGGAGCTCTGTGCCTGGGCGCGCTGGCGTGGGACGAGCGGCAGACCCCCAGCAGCTGACGGAAGGACCGTCCACGACGGTCCTCGGAGTGTCGAGCGAGGGCTGAGCTCGGCGGCGCCAGATCAGACGTTGAAGCGAAACTCCACCACATCGCCGTCGGCCATCACGTAGTCCTTGCCCTCGATGCGCACCTGACCCTTGGTCTTGGCAGCGGCCATCGACCCGGCGGCGACGAGGTCGTCGAAGGACACGACCTCGGCCTTGATGAAGCCGCGCTGGAAGTCGGTGTGGATGACCCCGGCGGCCTGCGGCGCGGTGGCCCCGACCGGGATCGTCCAGGCCCGGGACTCCTTGGGGCCGGCCGTCAGGTAGGTCTGCAGGCCGAGGGTGGCGAAGCCGACCCGGGCGAGCTGGTGCAGGCCGGGCTCGTCCTGGCCGACGGAGGCCAGCAGTTCGGCGGCCTCGTCGTCGGGCAGCTCGGCGAGCTCGGCCTCGGTCTGCGCGTCGAGCACGATGGCCTCGGCCGGGGCGACCAGCGCGCGCAGCTCGTCGATCAACGCGGTGTCGGTGAGCTCGTCGGAGTCCACGTTGAACACATAGAGGAACGGCTTGGTGGTCATCAGCCCCAGCTCGCGCAGCGGCTCGCTGTCCACGCCCGCGGCGAAGAGGGTTGTGCCGGTGTCCAGCACCTGCTGCGCGGCGACCGCAGCGTCGTACAACACCTTGCGGTCCTTGTCCTTGCGCATCTCCTTCTCCAGCCGCGGGACCGCCTTCTCCAGGGTCTGGAGGTCGGCGAGCAGGAGCTCGGTGTTGATCGTCTCGATGTCGTCCGACGGGGAGACCTTGCCGTCGACGTGGACGACGTCGGGGTCGGTGAACACCCGGATGACCTGACAGATCGCGTCGGACTCACGGATGTTGGCCAGGAACTTGTTGCCCAGGCCCTGCCCCTCGCTCGCACCGCGGACGATGCCGGCGATGTCGACGAAGGAGACAGTGGCCGGGATCTGCTTGGTGCTGCCGAACACCTCGGCGAGCTTCCCGATCCGGTCGTCGGGGACGCCGACCACCCCGACGTTGGGCTCGATGGTCGCGAACGGGTAGTTCGCGGCGAGCACGTCGTTCTTGGTCAGCGCGTTGAACAGCGTCGACTTGCCGACGTTGGGCAGGCCGACGATGCCGATGGAGAGAGCCACGTCGGACCAGGGTACGGGGTCCTTCTCGGTGCGACGGCCATGTCCGAAACCCGCCAGCCGCTCCCCCGGTCCGCTGGCATGCTCGGTGCCGTGACCGAGCTGCTGGAGGGACGCACCCTGGACGACGCGCGCTGCTACCGCGCCGTGTCCAGCCGGGACGCCCGCTTCGACGGCTGGTTCTTCACCGCCGTCCACACGACCGGCATCTACTGCCGGCCCTCGTGCCCGGCCCGCACCCCAATGGCGGGCAATGTGTCCTTCCACGTGACCGCCGCCGGCGCCCAGGCCGCCGGGTTCCGCGCCTGCCGCCGCTGCCGGCCCGACGCCGTCCCCGGATCGCCGGACTGGGACATCCGGGCCGATGTCGTCGCCCGCGCCATGCGCCTGATCGGGGACGGCGAGGTGGAGCGCACCGGGGTGGCCGGCCTGGCCGCCCGGCTCGGGTACTCCGACCGGCAACTGCACCGGCTGCTGGTCGGCGAGCTGGGCGTCGGCCCGCTGGCCCTGGCCCGGGCGCAGCGCGCCCAGACCGCCCGGGTGCTTCTGGAGACCACCACGCTCCCGATGGCCGATGTCGCCTTCGCCGCCGGGTTCGCCAGCGTCCGGCAGTTCAACGACACGGTCCGTGAGGTCTTCGCGCTGACACCGACGGCCCTGCGCGGCTCGGCCACCCCGACGAGCGGGCCCTCGGGCTGGCTGACCCTGCGACTGGCCGCCCGGGCCCCGTTCGCGGCCGAGGAGGTGCTGCTCTTCCTGGGCGCGCACGCCGTCGCCGGGCTCGAGGAGTGGGACGGCGAGACGTTCTCCCGGGTGCTGGACCTGCCGCACGGGCCTGGCGTCGTCCGACTCTCCCCCGGCGCCGACGGCAGCTCGGTCACCGCCCGCCTGCAGCTGATCGAGCTGCGCGACCTCGGTGTCGCCGTCGCCCGTTGCCGACGGCTGCTGGACCTGGATGCCGACCCGACCGCTGTCGATGATGTGCTGGTCACCGACCCCGCGCTGACCGGCCTGGTCCGGGCCGCCCCCGGCCGTCGCGTGCCCACCGCCCCCGACGCCGAGGAGGCCGCCGTCCGGGCCGTGCTCGGGCAGCACGTGTCCCTCGGCGGCGCCCGTACCTTCACCGCCCGACTGCTCACCGCGGCCGGCAGCCCGCTCGCCGAACCGGTCGGCACGCTCACCCACGCCTTCCCCCGCGCCGCCGCGCTCGTGGACGCCGACCTGTCCGCGGTCGGGCTGACCGGCTCGCGGCGGCGGACCGTGCACGCCCTGGCCGCCGGTCTCGCGGACGGCGACATCGCCCTGGACCCCGGCGCCGACCGGGCCGAGGCGGGCCGGGCGCTGCTCGCCGTCCCGGGCATCGGGCCCTGGACCGTCGCGCTGGTCGCGCTGCGCGGGCTGGGCGACCCCGATGTCTGGCTGCCCGGCGACCTGGCGCTGCGCAAGAGCCTCGTCGCGCTCGGGAGCTCCGACACCGACGCCGCGACCCGGTGGCGGCCGTGGCGCTCCTACGCCGTCATGCACCTCTGGGCGATGTCGGCCCCCACGCTCTTCACCCGCCACCCCGCCACCGTCCGGGAGGACCCCTCATGAGCGCCCTGCACGCCACCACCCAGACCCCGATCGGCCCCTTCACCGTGCTCGTCGAGTCCGGCTCGGTCCTGGCCAGTGGCTGGACCGCCGACGTGGGCGACCTCTGGCCGGTGGTGCACCGGTCGCTGCGCCCGACGACGCTGGTCGAGACCGACCGACTGCCCGTACTCGACGTGGTGGACGCCTTCCACGCCGGGGACATCGGGGTGATCGACACCGTCGTGGTCTCCCAGAGGTCCGGGCCCTTCCTGCAGGAGGCGTGGGAGGTGCTGCGCACCGTGCCCGCCGGGCAGCCCGACAGCTACGCGGAGTTCGCCGCCCGGTGCGGTCGGCCCACCGCGATCCGGGCCGCGGCAGGCGCCTGCGCCCGCAACGCCGCAGCGCTGTTCGTGCCCTGCCACCGGGTGCTGGCCAGCGGCGGCGGGATGGGCGGCTTCCGCTGGGGGACGACGGTCAAGCGCTGGCTGCTGGACCACGAGGCGGAGCACGCCCCCGCGCGGGTCTGAGCAAGAACTGTCGTACCCCTGCGGCACCCTGCCGGCATGGACGCCACCTCCCTGCTGATCGGGCTGCTCGCCGGGGCCTTGCTGGCCACGGCGGTCACCCTGGGCCTGGTCTCCCTGCTCGGCCGGCGCACGCCGCGCTCCGACGGGCTGGAGCCCGTACACGAGTCGCTGGACCACCTGCACCGGCTGCTCGCCGGCATCGAGCGGGACCGGGCCACCGCGCACGGCGAGCTGCGGGAGCAGGTGAGCACGGTCGGGCAGACGTCGGCCCAGCTGCGGCAGGAGACCGCCGCGCTGGTGACGGCGTTGCGCACCCCGCACGTGCGCGGTCGCTGGGGCGAGGTCCAGTTGCGCCGACTGGTCGAGGTGGCCGGCCTGCTGGAGCACTGCGACTTCGTCGAGCAGCCGTCCTCGGTCAACGACGCCGGGGTCGGCGTCCGGCCGGACCTGGTGGTCACCCTGGCCGACGGCAAGCAGGTGGTGGTGGACGCGAAGGTGCCCTTCGCCGGCTGGATCGAGGCCGTCCAGGCCACCGACGAGGCGGTCCGGCTGCAGCGGGTGGCCGAGCACGCCCGGCAGCTGCGGGCGCACGTCGACGCCCTCGCCGCCCGGCGCTACCCCAGCGCGTTCGAGCCCTCGGCGCCGTTCACCGTGCTCTTCGTGCCCTCCGACGGCTTCCTGATCTCCGCCCTGGAGGCCGAGCCCCAGCTGCTGGAGCACGGCTTCGCCCGCGACGTGGTGATCGCCACCCCCAGCACGCTGCTGGCCCTGCTGCGCACGGTCGCCTACTCCTGGCGGCAGGAGCGGCTGGCCCGGGACGCGACCGCGGTGCTCGAGGTCGGTCGCACCGTGCACGCCCGGCTGGGCACCCTCTCGGCGCACCTGACCAGGCTCGGGTCGGCCCTGGGTTCGGCGGTGGGGCGCTACAACGACACGGTCGGCAGCTACGAGCGGTCGGTGCTGGTCGCCGCGCGCCGGTTCGACGACCTCGGTGTCGCCGAGACCCCGGTCGCGGCGCCGACGGCCCTGGAGCTGCCGGTCCGCACGTTGCGCACCGTGCGCGAGGACGAGCTCGACGACCCCTCCGCCCTGCCCGGCCCGGGCCTGCGGGAGCAGAGCTGGCGACCCCGGCCCGAGGAACGCGGCGGCGCCCTGGGCTGAGCGCGGCTCCACGCTGATCGCGGGACCCGCCACTCCGGTCGCCTACAGCCTGGTGACAGCTCGGGCCGTTACCGTGACGCGACCGGTGGGCACGGACCTCGCCCGCCGGAAGCGAGGAGGTGCACCATCGCACCGGTCAGTGCTGTCGAGTCCAGGCGGGAGGGTGCTGTGCGCGCAGAACGCAGTCATCCCGATGACCTGGGTGGCGTCGAGCCGCGTCCCCGGGCCGGCGCCCCGCGTGGTCGGGCCACCGAGCGGGCCGAGCGCGAGCGCCTCGCCCGTCGTGCCGCCCGGGAGAGCCCTCCCGATCCGTCCGCCGCCCGGCTCCGGACCGGTGCGACCCGGGACCGTCGGGCGCCGAGCCGGCCCACCACCCCTCAGCGCGGGGTGCGCGGTGCCCTGGGCGTGCTGGGTGTGTTCCTGCTCGCCCTCCTCGGCGCCGGCGCCGACTCCTTCGTCGGGGTGGGCCTGGGCACGCTGACCCTGGTCACCCTCGTCGCCGGGACCGTGCTGGCCACGCTCGTCGTCCGCCGTCGCGACCTGGGCACCATCGTGGTCGCCCCGCCGCTGGTCTTCGTCGGCGTGGCCCTGGTGAACATCGTGCTGGCCCCCTCGGCCACGTTCAGCCTGCCGACACTGGCCACGCTGCTGATCCGCGGCTTCCCGGCCATGGCGATCGCCGTGGCCGCCGCCCTGGTGCTCACCGTCGTCCGGCTGATCGCCCGCCGCTGACCCACTCCGGACGCACGAGCGGCCCGTGCCCCACCGGGGACGGGCCGTTCGGCTGTGCGGGTGCGGCTACTCCGCGGCGGAGGTGTCGACGGTGAGTGCCTGCTTACGCAGCTTGAGCTCGTGCGGCAGCGCGAAGACCAAGCGCTCCTCGGCGGCCTTCACCGTCTCGACATCGGGGTAGCCGCGCTGGCCGAGCCAGTCCAGCAGCTCGCTGACCAGGATCTCCGGCACCGAGGCACCGCTGGTCACGCCGACGGTGGAGACACCCTCCAGCCAGGCCTCGTCCACCTCGGAGGCGTAGTCGACCAGGTAGGAGGCCCGGGCCCCGGCCTCGAGGGCGACCTCGACCAGCCGGACCGAGTTCGAGGAGTTCGTGGACCCGACGACCAGCACCAGGTCGCACTCGCCGGCCATCTGCTTCACGGCCTGCTGGCGGTTCTGGGTGGCGTAGCAGATGTCGTCGCTGGGCGGTGCCTGCAGACCCGGGAACCGCCCCTTGAGCTGGTCCACCGTGGCCAGCGTCTCGTCGACCGACAGCGTGGTCTGGGACAGCCAGACAACCTTCTCCGGATCGCGCACCTGCACGTTCGCGACGTCGTCGGCGCCGTCGACGAGCTGGGTGTGCGAGGGCGCCTCGCCCATCGTGCCCTCGACCTCCTCGTGCCCGCGGTGCCCGATCAGCAGGATGTCGAAGTCGTCCCTGGCGAACCGCTGGGCCTCCTTGTGCACCTTGGTGACCAGCGGGCAGGTCGCGTCGATGGTGCGCAGCGACCGGGCCGCGGCCTGCTCGTGCACCGCCGGGGAGACGCCGTGCGCGCTGAAGACGACGACAGCGCCCTCGGGCACCTCGTCGGTCTCCTCGACGAAGACCGCCCCGCGGCGCTCCAGGGTGGCCACGACGTGCTTGTTGTGGACGATCTGCTTGCGCACGTAGACCGGCGCGCCGTGGATCTCCAACGCCTTTTCGACAGCGATCACCGCCCGGTCCACCCCGGCGCAGTAGCCCCGGGGGTCGGCGAGGAGAACGCGTCCGCGGTCGGCAACCATGCCCCCACTGTAGGTCGGCGTGCCACCCCGACCGAGCGTGGAGACCGGTGACACAGCCTCCGGGGAGCGTGCGTCCTGGCGTTGGGGCACGCTGGTGACATGGCCCGAGAGATCCCCGAACCCGTTCGCGCCGCCGCCGGACTGGCCGCGACCCTGCTGGACGAGGCGCGCAAGCTCCCCCGCACGCTCCCCGCGCTGCCCGTACGGGCGCTCGGGCTGGCCATGCAGACGTCGTTGAAGCTGCAGCAGGAGTACTCCGGACTGGTCGCCCGCGGTGACGAGGTGCTCACCGGCCTGCGCGGGGACGACGAGCCGGGCATGGCCACCTTCGACGAGGACCTGCCCGACGCCCCGCCGGCCCGCCGACCCTCGAACGGCGGGCTCGGCTCCCGCGACTCGGCCTTCGACCGCGTGGTGGAGGACCCGAGCGCCGGCTACGACGTCGACCTGGGCGACACCGACCACGACGACACCGGGGCCACCGCCCCGGAGACGCCCCTGGTGGTCGTCGACGAGGCCGCGGCGGTCGGCGACGACGACCTGGACGACGAGACCCTGGCCGAGGAGGAGATGCTCGCCGAGGGCCTCACCGCCGACCTGGGCGACGCGGACCTGACCGACGACGAGGTGGCGAGCCTCCCCGACGACCCGGAGGCCGACGAGGTCACCGCCACCGTCGACGAGCTCGCGGTGAACATGACCGACGACGCCGTCGAGGACGACGCGGTGATCGCCGCCTCCGAGCAGGCCATCAGCGCCGGGCACGAAGCCGCGGAGCCAGACGTGCCCGCCGGTGAGCCCGTGGACGGGTACGACGACTTCAGCATGGCCCAGCTCCGCGGTCGGTTGCGCGGCTACCAGCCGGTGACCGTCGAGGAGCTGCTGGCCTACGAGCAGGCCGGCCGCGCCCGGACGCCGTTCCTCACGCTGCTGCGCAACCGCAAGGAGAAGCTGGACCGCGAGCGCGGCTGAGCCCGGGTGGCAGGCTCGGGGCACCCGTACGCCCCGACACCGGCCAGCCAGGAGGACCCGTGACCGCCCCGTCGTCCCCCGAGCAGCCGTGGCCGGTGCGCACGGTCGCCCGCAAGGTCGCCGACTGGATCGGCCGGCTGGGCGAGGTGTGGGTCGAGGGCCAGGTCGCCCAGCTGTCCCGCCGGGGCAGCGCGACGGTGTTCCTCACCCTGCGCGAC
>JBBSVA010000060.1:0-19702 GCA_038233915.1 Mycobacteriales bacterium
CGGGTACCTGACCGGCATGGTCCGGGGAGACGCCACGTTGAAGCGCTACGAGCGCGCCGGGACAAGCGGGCGGTTGCGCGTCGTGCACCAGTTCCGACTCGCTCTCGCTGACGACGAGGCCCTGCAGCGCACCCGCCAGATCCTCGCGAGCGAGGGGATCACGACCACCCAGTACGACTTCGCACCGCAGACCAGCACCCAACGGGCCATGTCGGCCATCCGTACCCAACGTCGAGTGCACTTCCGCCAGATCACCGAGCTGATCGCCTGGCCGCCGACGCCAGGGGACGAGTGGAGTCGGGGGTTCCTCGCCGGCGTCTTCGACGCCAAAGGGTCGAGGAGCGAGCACGTGCTCCGCATCGCCAACTGTGACCGAGCGATGCTCGACCACACCGAGGATGCCCTGGCGCGGCTCGGGTTCGATTGTGTGCGGGAAGACCGTGGCCGTCCGAACGGACTGGGGTACGTCCGGGTCCGGGGCGGGCTCCGGGAACACCTGCGCCTCATCCACCTGGTGGACCCGGCGATCCGTCGGAAGTGCTCCGTCGAGGGCATCGCCCTGAAGAGCGACGCCGATCTCCGGGTCGCCTCGATCGAGCCGCTGGGGCTGGAGCTGCCCATGTACGACATCACCACGGGCACCGGTGACTTCATCGCCAACGGCGTGGTCAGCCACAACTGCTTCGCCCGCGGCACCCATGAGTGGCTGGAGCTGGACACCGGCGCGGACTTCGACCAGGAGATCGTGGTCAAGACGAACATCGTCGAGGTGCTGCGGCGTGAGCTGGCCCGGCCGTCGTGGAAGCGGGAACACGTCGCGCTGGGCACCAACACCGACCCCTACCAGCGGGCCGAGGGCCGGTACCGGCTGATGCCCGGGGTGATCGAGGCGCTGGCCCGGTCGGGCACCCCGTTCTCCATCCTCACCAAGGGCACGCTGGCCCGCCGGGACCTGCCGCTGCTGGCCGCGGCGAGCAAGGACGTGCCCATCGGGATGGGCGTCTCGCTGGCCATCTGGGACGACGACCTGCACCGCTCGCTGGAACCCGGGGTGCCCACGCCCCGGGCGCGGCTGGACCTGGTCCGCCAGATCGCCGATGCCGGCTTGCCCTGCGGGGTCTTCCTGGCCCCGGTGCTGCCCGGGCTCACCGACCAACGCGACCACCTCGCGAGGGCCGTCGCCGCCGTCGCCGAGGCCGGGGCCACGGGGGTGACGGTGGTGCCGCTGCACCTGCGGCCCGGCGCCCGGGAGTGGTTCACCACCTGGCTGTCCCGGGAGCACCCGCGGCTGGTCAGCCGCTACAAGACGATGTACGGCCGCGGCGCCTACGTCTCGGCCGAGTACCGGACGTGGCTGGCGGCTCGGGTGGCCCCGATGCTGGCCGAGCACGGGCTGGACGGGCAGAGCGGGGGAGCGGCGCGCGGGCTCGACGGCGGGCTGCCCGGGGACGACGCCGCCAGCTTCCCGCGCGGCTCGCTGCCCGACCGCCCGGTGCAGGCGGCCACCCGGGCCGAGCCCGAGCAGTTGGCGCTGTGCTGAGCGACCCGACGGGTGCGCGGGGGCCGCGCACGGGGCGCAGCACGTGAGGGCCGGCTCCTCGGGGCCGGTTAGGGTCCGCACCATGTACACGGCCAGCCTGCGCGACGTCGTCCGTCGGGACCTCTTCGGACCCTCCCCGGACCCGCGGGACCGGCCCTACCGGTTCGTCATCCGGATGTGCCTGGTGGTCTTCACCGCCTTCGGGTTCCGCTTCGACGTGCGGGGCCAGGAGAACGTGCCGACCACCGGCGGCGCGGTCATCGCCAGCAACCACGTGAGCTACTTCGACTTCACCTACCTGGGGCTGGGTGCACTGCCCCAGCACCGGCTGGTGCGCTTCATGGCGAAGGCATCGGTTTTCGGGCACTGGTTCGCCGGCCCCTTCATGCGGGCGATGCAGCACATCCCGGTCGACCGGAAGGCCGGCGCCGCGGCGTTCGACGTGGCGGTCAAGGCGCTGAAGGACGGGCAGGTCGTCGGGGTCTTCCCCGAGGCCACCATCTCCAGCTCGTTCACCGTCAAGGAGCTGAAGGCCGGCGCGGCCCGGATGGCTGTGCAAGCCGGCGTGCCGATCATCCCGGCCGCCGTCTGGGGTGGACACCGGATCGCCACCAAGGGCCACGCGGTCGTGCTCCGGCGCGGCGTCGCGGTGACCGTGGTGCTCGGCGAGCCGATCGTGCCCGAGCCGGGTGAGAAGGCGCAGTCGATCCTGCGCCGCACCAAGGTCGCCATGGAGGCCCTGCTCGACGAGGCGCAGCGCGGCTACCCCGACCGGCCCGCCGGCGACGACGACCGCTGGTGGCAGCCCGCCCACCTCGGCGGTACTGCGCCCACCCCCGAGCAGGCCCACGAGCTGGATGTCCACGACGTGCGCGGCACCGCGGTCAAGGGCCCGAAGAAGAGCCCGCTCGGCAAGGCCCGGCACCTGCTGGGCTCAGTCCGCCAACGCTGAGAACCCGAACGCCTCGCACTCCACGCCGTACCACCGGGTCGTCCGGCCCAGCGGCTGCATGCCCAGCCGCCCGCACACCGCCAGCGAGCGCTCGTTCCCGGGCCGGACGACGGCGTAGACCTCCGGCAGCCCGTCGGCGAACGCCCGCCGCACCACCGCCGCAGCCGCCTCGGTGGCGTACCCGTGGCCCCAGCTGTCCGGGTGCAGGTGCCAGCCCACCTCGAACTCGCCGTCCCCGTCGGGCAGTGGCTTGAGCAGCACTGTCCCGGCGACCGGCGAGCCGTCCAGCGGTTCGACCGCCCAGCAGCCGGCCCGCGGGTCGGCCTCGTGCACCGCGGCCCACCGGTCGAGCAACCCCCGGGGCCCGCCCGCCGGCGGGCCGGGCAGCCAGGCCAGCACCTCGGGCTGGGCGTACACGTCGGCCAGCCGCGCCAGGTCGTCCGCCGACCGGGTCCAGGCCCGCACCCGCAGCCGGTCGGTCCGCAGCAGCTCCACGCTCCCTGCCTACCGCACGGCGGTCAGAGCAGCAGCTGGGCGACCGACGCCTCCCGCGAGGCCACGGCCGCGGCCTCGGCGGCCACCGGGTCCACAGCCCGGTCGGCCCACCACTGCCGGCCGGCCTCGGGCAGCGTGTGGATCGGGTCGTAGTAGGTGTAGCGGCGGTCCAGGGCCGCCTCGTCGGTCCGCTCGATCCCGGTCCGGTAGTTCTTCGTCCAGTAGCTGATCCCGCGCACCCGGTCGTACTCCGCGACCTGGTGCACCCAGCGCTTCCCGACGTAGGGCACGTCGCAGACGATCCGCGGCGTGGCGAAGCCGGGCAGGTAGCCCATCAGGTCGTGCTGCAGGGTCTGCGCAGTCGCCAACGAGACCCGCCAGTGCTCGGCCGACGGGATCATGTCGCACATGTAGAAGTAGTAGGGCGTGACGCCGGCGCCGTCCAGCAGCGCGAAGCACAGGTCCAGCAGCTGGTCGGCGGTGTCGTTCACCCCGTGCAGCAGCACGCCCTGGTTGCGCACGTCCCGGACGCCCGCGGCGAGCATGGCCTGCGCGGCCTCGGCCACCAGCGGCGTCACCGACTGGGCGGCGTTCACGTGCGTGTGGACGGCGAGGGACACCCCGCGGGAGCGCGCCGTCGTCGCCAGCCGGGTCATGCCCGCCACGACGTCGTCCTGCAGCCAGTGCTGCGGCAGGCCCATCAGCGCCTTGGACGCCAGCCGGATGTCGCGCACCGAGTCGATCTCCAGCAGCCCGGCGACGAAAGCCTCCAGGTTCTTGAACGGCAGGTTGGCCACGTCACCGCCGGAGACGACGACGTCCCGGACGCCCGGGGTGGCCCGCAGGTACGCGAGCATCTCGGCCTGCCGGTCCACCGGCTTGAGGTCGAACTTCAGCTTGCTGACCGCCGGCGTGGAGTTCCCGACCAGGTCCATCCGGGTGCAGTGCCCGCAGTACTGCGGGCAGGTCGACAGCAGCTCGGCCAGCACCTTGGTCGGGTAGCGGTGGGTCAGGCCCTCCACGGCCCACATCTCGTGCTCGTGCAGGGAGTCCCGGGCGGCGTAGGGGTGACTGGCGGCGGAGCCGGCGAACCGGTCGGAGGCCACCGGGAGCATGTACCGGCGCACGGGGTCGGCCAGCAGCGCAGCGGTCGTGGGCACCGCCGTCGGCACCATCGTGTTGATCATCTGCGGCGGCAGCAGCAGCGACATGGTCGCCCGGCCGGCCTGGTCGGCCTCGACGTCGGCGTAGAAGGACTCGTCCAGCAGGTCGCCGTAGACCCCGCGCAGCTGGCGCAGGTTCTTCACGCAGTTGACCCGCTGCCACTGGGCGCTGCGCCACTGTTCTGCGGTGACGTCGGCGAAGCCCGGCAGCCGTCGCCAGTCGGGCTCGACGAGCTCCCGGGCGGTGTACTCGTAGGGCTGCTCCAGCACGACGTCCTCCTGCGGTGGGTCCCGTCGCGGAACCGGAGGGTCCGGCTGCGACACGAGCACCGTACGGGAAGAACTACGGCGTTTGCGAGGAAACACGCTAGGTTCTGCGGCAGGAGTCCACGCGCGAGCAAGGAGACACAGGTGTCGGGAGTCGAACGCGCCCTGGGTGTGCACCGGGTGCTGGAGCCGGTGGGCGTGCTCCCGCAGGCGGCCCGGCGGCTGGACCCCGACGCGGCCACCGGTCCCGACGAGGTGCGCATCGACGTCGAGCGGCTCAACCTCGACGCCGCCTCCTTCCGCCAGCTCACCGAGGCCCACGGCGGGAACGGCGACGCGGTGCGCGCCGCCGTGCTGGCGATCGTGGCCGAGCGCGGCAAGATGCAGAACCCGATCACCGGTTCCGGCGGCATGCTCATCGGCACCGTCGCCGAGGTGGGGGAGGACTCCCCGCTCGGCCTGGTCGTGGGCGACCGGGTCGCCACGCTGGTGTCCCTCACGCTGACCCCGCTGCGGATCACCGACGGCCTCCAGCGCTGGGACGGCCGCGCGGAGCAGGTGCCCGCCACCGGGACCGCCGTGCTCTTCGCCCGGTCCATCGCCGCGGTACTGCCCGGTGACCTGCCGGAGAACGTGGCGCTGGCCGTGTTGGACGTCTGCGGCGCCCCCGCGGCCACCGCACGGGTGGTCCGGCGGGGCGCGTCCGTGGCGGTCATCGGGGCCGCGGGCAAGTCCGGCTGCCTCTCACTGGCCGCTGCGCGGGACGCGCGTGCGAGCCGGCTGGTGGGTGTCGTCCGGGACGCGCGGGAGGCCGCGGCGCTGCGCGGTGCGGGGCTGGCCGACGAGGTCGTCATCACCGACGCCACCGATCCGTTGGCCGTCGCCGCCGCGGTCGGCGAGCCGGTCGACGTCACCGTGGTCTGCGTGGACGTGGCGGGCGCCGAGCACGGGGCGGTCCTCGCGACTGCCGACGGCGGCACCGTGGTCTTCTTCTCCATGGCCACCTCCTTCCCGGGGGCGGCCCTGGGCGCCGAGGGGATGGCAGCGGACGTGACCATGCTGATCGGGAACGGCTACACGCCGGGGCACGCCGCCCTGGCCCTGGACCTGTACCGCCGGACCCCCGGCGTACGGGCCCTGATCGACCCCCGCGTCGAGCCGTGAGCCTGCTCGTCCGGGACGTGACGGTGGGTGACGCCCGAGGACGGGCGGTGCACGTCGTCGACGGCGCCATCGCCTGGGTCGGCCCGGCCGCGGACGCACCGGCCGCCGACCGCACGCTGGAGGGCGGGGGAGCGCTGCTCACACCCGCCTTCGTCGACGCCCACGTGCACGCCACCGCCACCGGCCTGGCGCTGACCGGTCTGGACCTGCACGGCGCCGACAGCCTGCGTTCGGCCCTGGCCGCGGTCGCCGCGCACGTAGCCCGGCACCGCACCGGCATCGTGCTGGGCACCGGCTGGGAGGAGAACGCCTGGCCCGAGGGGCGCGCGCTCACCCGGCACGACCTGGACACCGTCGTCGGCGACCGGCCGGCCTACCTGGCCCGCGTCGACGTGCACTCCGCGACAGTCTCCACCGCCCTGCTGGACCGGGTTCCCGGCATCACCGATCTCCCCGGCTTCGCCGCCGACGGCCAGCTCCGGCTCGACGCCCACCACGCCGCCCGGCAGGCCGCCTACGGCGCCGTCGACCCCGGCCAGCGGACAGCGGCCCAGCGGGCGACCCTCGGCCTCGCCGCGGACCTGGGCATCGGCTGCGTGCACGAGATGGCCGGCCCCGAGGTGTCCAGCGCCGAAGACCTCGCCGGGCTGCTGACCCTGAGCCGCCAGGCCCCCGGGCCGCTGGTGCTGGGCTGGTGGGGCGAGCTGTCCGAGCGCGGGGGGCTGGACATCGTCCAGGAGCTGGGGCTGGCCGGCGCCGGGGGCGACCTGTTCTGCGACGGCGCGTTCGGCTCGCACACCGCGGCGTTGTCCACGCCCTACACGGACCGACCCGGGACCTCCGGCGTGCTGCGGTTCGAGACCGCCCAGCTGGTCGAGCATGTCCGGGCCTGTACCGCCGCCGGCGTGCAGGCCGGCTTCCACTGCATCGGGGACGCCGCCGTCGACCAGGTGCTCGCCGCGGTCGCCGCGGTGGGGGAGCAGCTGGGCCGGGACGCCGTCCGGGCCTGCCGGCACCGGCTGGAGCACGTGGAGATGGTCAGCCTGGACGCCATCGAGGAGATGCGCCGCTGGGGCGTTGTCGCCAGCGTCCAGCCGGCCTTCGACGCCGCCTGGGGTGGGGACGGCGGGATGTACGCCGAGCGGCTGGGCGTCGAGCGGGCGCTGGCCTGCAACCCACTGGCCGACCTGTCCGACGGCGGGGTCGTGATCGCGCTGGGCAGCGACGCCCCGGTCACTCCGCTGGACCCGTGGGGCGGAGTGCACGCCGCGGTCGACCACCGCACGCCCGGGGCGGGGCTGCGGCCCTTCGACGCCTACGACGCCGCGACCCACGGGGGCTGGCACGCCGCCCGCGCCGAGCACCCCGAGGGCCCGCTGGCGGTCGGGGCGCCCGCGTACCTGGCCCTGTGGACCACCGACCTGACCCTGTCCGGGGTGCTCGCCGAGCGCGCCCGGCCCACCTGTCGCGGCCTGCTGGTGGCCGGCGACGTCGTCCGAGGAGACAGCCCGTGAGCGCGCGATTGACGCTCGACCCCACCCTGGTCACCCGGGCCCGGGAGCTGGCCGCACAGGCCGCCCAGCCGGTCATCGACCTGGCCACGCAGCACACCACGGTCTCCGTCGAGCGGGCCGTGCTCCGGCTGGCCGGCCTGGAGGGCACCGACCCGGTCACCGGCGAGGGTGAGATCCCCTGGGTCAACCGGGTGGTGGACACGGTCCGGGAGCAGGTCGGGCTGGAGCACGGCGTCGCGCTTCCGGTCTGGCACGCGATCGCGTCCGGCCGGGCCGGGACCCTGCAGGACGTGGCTGAGCAGGTGGGGGCCGGCACCGCCCGGTTCGAGGTGCCCACCGGGTCCGCCCACGAGCAGGCCCGGGAGGCCGCACTCGCCGCCGTCGGCGCCGGCATCGGCCGGGTCGATGACGCCCGCCGCCGCCGGGAGGAGCTGGTGGCCACCCACGGGGACCCGCCGCGTCGTCCCTGGATCTACCTGATCGTGGCCACCGGCGACATCTACGAGGACATCCCGCAGGCCCAGGCCGCCGCCCGGGCCGGGGCCGACGTCATCGCCGTGATCCGGTCGACCGGGCAGTCGCTGCTGGACTACGTGCCCGAGGGTGCCACCCGCACCGGGTACGCCGGCACGTACGCCACCCAGGAGAACTTCCGGCTGATGCGCGCAGCCCTGGACGACGTCAGTGTGGAGCTGGGCCGCTACGTCCGGTTGACCAACTACGCGTCCGGGCTGTGCATGCCCGAGATCGCCGCGCTGGCCGGCCTGGAGCGGCTGGACATGATGTTGAACGACGCGATGTACGGGATCCTCTTCCGCGACATCAACCCGATCCGCACCTTCGTGGACCAGCGGTTCAGCCGGATGGTGCACGCCCGCGCCGGGATCATCATCAACACCGGCGAGGACAACTACCTCACCACCGCCGACGCCGTCGACGAGGCGCACACCGTCACGGTCAGCCAGCTGCTCAACGAGCGGTTCGCCCGGGAGGCCGGGCTCGAGGACTGGCAGCTGGGCCTGGGGCACGCGTTCGAGATCAACCCGACAGTGCCGGAGTCCTTCCGGTTGGAGCTGGCGCACGCGATGCTCGCCCGCGCGCTGTTCCCGGACTGCCCGCTCAAGTGGATGCCGCCCACCAAGCACATGACCGGCGACGTGTTCGGCGGCTACCTGCTCGACGGGTTCTTCAACCTGGCCGGGATGCTCACCGACCAGGGCATCCTGCTGGTCGGCATGATGACCGAGGCCGTCGTCACGCCGTGGCTCTCCGACCGGGACCTGGCGCTGCGCAACGTCCGCTACGTGCTCGAGGCTGCCGGCGGGCTCTCCGAGGACTTCGCGCCGCCGCCGGGCGGGTTCATCGACCGCCGGGCACACACGGTGCTGGGCGAGGCGGTCGGCCTGCTGGAGCGGATCACCGCCGACGGCCTGCTGCCCTCGATCGCCGCGGGCACGTTCGGCATCACCAAGCGCCCGGCCGACCGCGGCAAGGGCCTGGACGGCGTCGTCGTCAAGGCGGCCGACCACCTCGACCCGGCCACCGAGCTGCTCGAGGCCGACCTGCGGGAGGCAGTCCGATGAGCTCCGTGATCCGCCCGTACGGCGACACCACCGGCGACGGCATGATCCAGACGTCGTTCACCCTGCCCGTGCCGCCTGGTCCCAAGGCCGAGGGCGCCGCGCTGCAGCTGGCCACCAAGATGGGCATCAGCCCGGCGATGGTGGTGCACAGCCACGGGATCGGGACGGACTTCACGTTCTTCGTCGTCTACGGATCGGTGTCCCACCTGGTCGACCTGGACGCCGTCGAGGTCGAGGAGCGGGCCTACCCGCTGCTCAGCCCCAGCGAGATCAACGGGGTGATCAAGTCCCGGCTGCGCCGCAAGCTCGTCGTGATGGGCGCCTGCATCGGCACCGACGCGCACACCGTCGGCATCGACGCGATCCTCAACCTCAAGGGCTTCGCGGGGGAGAAGGGCCTGGAGTACTACCGGGAGATGGACGTCGCCAACCTCGGCGCCCAGGTCACCGTGCCCGAGCTGGTCGGCCAGGCCCGCGCCGCCCGCGCCGACGCCGTGCTGGTCAGCCAGGTCGTGACCCAGAAGGACGCGCACCTGCGCAACACCCGCGAGCTGGCCGGTGCCTTCCGCGAGGCGATGGGGTCCGACCGCCCGCTGCTGGTGGTCGGTGGCCCGCGCTTCGACCCGGGCATGGCCGGCGAGCTCGGCGTCGACAAGGTCTTCGGTCGTGGCACCACCCCCGGCGAGGTGGCCTCCTACCTCGTGTCCGCACTGATCCCCGAGGACGTCCCAGCATGAGCCATCTCGGCCTGACAGTCACCCACCGCCGCTACGTGCCGTACGCGCACGCCCACTACGGCGGCTCGCTGGTGGACGGCGCCTACACGCTCGGGCTGTTCGGCGACGTCGCCACCGAGGTCGCGATCCTCGGGGACGGCGACGAGGGCCTGCTGGCCGGGTACTCCGAGGTCCGCTTCCTCGCCCCGGTCCAGGCCGGGGACGTGCTGGAGGCCTCCTGCGAGGTGGTCCGGGTCGGCCGCCGCAGCCGCGAGCTGCGCTGCTGGGCCCAGGTGGTGGCCCGGTCCGACCCGTCCCGCGGCCCGTCCGCGGCCGCCGTGCTGGACCCGCCGGTCCGCGTGGTGGAGGCCACCGCCACTCTCGTCGTGCCGGGACCGTCCTCACAGAGCGCAGCGACTCGGTAACAGTTTGGTCACGGCCCGCCGCTGCTGTCCCGATGCCCTGTGCCTGCGGCCGGGGTGCTCCTAGGGTCTGACCGCTCGCACGAACCGGCCCCGACACGTCTCGGGGCCACCCGGGCGGCACCCCGCGCCACCAGACAACGACGGGCTCGGACGCAACCGGCGTCCGGCTCGACGGCCCGAAGGCGCGGGGTGTCGCCACCGGGGTGCTGCCGCCGGACCGTCCTCCCCGGGTGGGATGCTGGACCTTCCGCGCTGCTCGGTGCGGCTGGACCAGGGGGGCGGCGGGTGCCGGCAGTGGCGACGACCGACACGGCGGAGCGGGCAGCGACCCCCGGCCCCGACGAGGACGCCGGCCGCGGACGACACCCGGTCACGCTGCTGCTGGGCCGCACCCTGCTGAGCGTCGCCGGCGGGCTGGCGATGTTCTTCGCGTTCCCCGGCCACGACCTCGCCGGGCTGGCCGTCCTCGGGCCGGCCACCCTGTCCCTGGCGGTCCGCGGTGTCCGGTTCCGCACCGGGCTCTGGCTGGGCCTGGTGCAGGGGCTGGCCTTCTTCGTGCCGCTGCTGTCCTGGACCGGGGTCTACGTCGGGGCGTTCCCGTGGCTGGCCCTCGCCGTGACCGAGGCGCTGTACGTCGCCCTGCTGGGCGGCATGCTGGCGGTCACCGCCGGACTGCGTGGCTGGCCGTTCTGGGCCGCCGCGCTGTGGGTCGGCGACGAGGCGCTGCGCGGCCGCTGGCCGCTGGGCGGCTTCCCCTGGGGTCGGCTGGGCTTCAGTCAGGCCGAGGGGCCCTTCACCGGCCTCGCAGCCTACGGCGGGGTGCCGCTGGTCAGCTTCGCCGTCGCGCTGACCGGCACCCTGCTGGCCGCGATGCTGCTGGCGCTCCTCCGGGCCTGGGGATCGCAGGACCTGCGAGGCCCCGCGGTGCGGACCGCGGCACTGGGCGTCGTCGGCGTCCTCGCGGTGCCGGTGGTCGGCTGGGTCGCGGCGTTGCCGTTGCCCGGGGCGTCCCTGACCGTGGGCGGGCCCACCCGGGTCGTCGCCGTCGTCCAGGGCAACGTGCCGCGCGCCGGGCTGGACTTCAACGCCCAGCGCCGCGCGGTGCTGGACAACCACGTGGACGAGACCCTGGAGCTGGCCCGCCAGGTCGAGGCCCGCGAGGTCGCCCAGCCGGACATGGTGATCTGGCCGGAGAACAGCTCCGACATCGACCCGTACCTCAACGCCGACGCCGCGGCCGCGATCGACCGGGCCGCGCGCGTGATCGACGCCCCGATCCTGGTCGGCGCCGTGGTGCGCGGCCCGGGCCGGTTCCTGAGCAACACCGCGATCGTCTGGGACCCCGAGACCGGGCCGGGGGAGACCTACGTCAAGCGGCACCCGGTCCCGCTGGCCGAGTACGTGCCCGCCCGGTCGTTCTTCCGGTTCTTCACCGACAAGGTGGACCTGGTCCGCGCCGACTTCACCGCCGGCACCGAGGTCGGCACGCTGGACCTGGCCGGTACCACGGTCGGGGACGTCATCTGCTTCGAGGTGGCCTACGACGGGCTCGTCCAGGACGTCGTCGACGGCGGGGCGACCATGATCGTCGTCCAGACAAACAACGCCACCTTCGGCTTCACCGACGAGAGCCCGCAGCAGCTGGCCATGGGCCGGCTGCGGGCCGTGGAGTTCGGCCGGTCCGTCGTGATGGTCTCCACCAGCGGGATCAGCGCCGTCATCGCCCCCGACGGCACCCTGGTGCGCAGCTCGGAGCTCTTCACCTCGGCGACGTTCGTCGAGGAGATCGCCCAACGGGACGGGCAGACGGTGGCCTCCCGGGTCGGCGCCGGCCCGGAGTGGGTCCTCACCGCGCTGGGCGTGGCCGCGTTCCTCGGCGTCGTGGGCTCGGGGGTCATCCGCCGCCGGACCACGCGACGAACCCCGGCGTGACCTTCCTCCGTGACGGCGTGCTGGTCGTCGTCCCCACGTACGACGAGGTCGAGAACCTGGCCGGTGTGCTGGCCCGGCTGCACGTCGCCGTGCCGACCGCGCACGCCCTGGTCGTCGACGACGGCTCACCCGACGGCACGGGCGTGCTGGCCGACCGGCTGGCCGCCGAGGACGAGCGGGTGCACGTGCTGCACCGGACGAGCAAGTCCGGTCTGGGCCCGGCCTACGTCGCCGGCTTCGCCTGGGCCCGCGCCCAGGGCTGGCCCGTCGTGGTCGAGATGGACGCCGACGGGTCGCACCCGCCCGAGCAGCTCCCCGACCTGCTGGCCGCCCTCACCGACGCCGACCTGGTGCTCGGGTCCCGGTACCTGCCCGGCGGACGGGTCGAGGACTGGCCCTGGTTCCGGCTGGCCATCTCCCGGGTCGGCAACCTGTACACCCGCTGGGCGCTGCGGCTGCCGCTGACCGATGCGACCGGCGGTTTCCGCGCTGTCCGGGTCGACCTGCTGGCCCGGCTGCCCTTCGACGAGGTGGCCAGCCAGGGCTACTGCTTCCAGGTCGACTGGGCCTGGCGGGCGGTCCGCAGCGGGGCCCGGGTCGTCGAGGTGCCGATCGTCTTCACCGAACGTACGGCGGGCAGGAGCAAGATGAGCTCCTCGATCGTTGGAGAGGCACTGGCCCGGGTCACCTGGTGGGGTGTCCTGGACCGGGTGGCCGACCGGCTGCCCGGCCGGGTGGCCCGACCGGTACCGGCACGATCGCAGGTCGCCGGGGGGCGCTGGCCTTCACCAACCTGACTAGGAGAGTTCATGACGAGCCGACTGCGCAGCGCACTGGGTCTGGGCGCACTGGCCGAGGTGGTGGTCTTCATCGCCGTGGCGGCGTGGATCGGGCTGGGCTGGACCATCCTGGCCGCGCTGGCCACCAGCGCCCTGGGCTGGGTCCTGCTGGCCCGCCAGGGCACCAAGACGCTCACCGAGCTGCGACTGCGCGCGAGTGAGCACCGAGACCCCGGCACCGTGCTGGGGGACGCCGGGTTGATCGCTGCCGGCGGGCTGCTGATGGTCCTGCCCGGGTTCCTCGGCGACGTGCTGGGCCTGCTGTGCCTGCTGCCCGGCACCCGCAAGCTGCCCCGGGCGCTGATCGCCCGCGCGGTGCTGAACCGGCTGCCCGACCGCGTCCGCGGCCCGGTGCACGTCCGCAGCACCCGGACAGCGGAGGTCGTCCCTGGCGTGCACCGCACGAGCAGCACCCGCGGCCCCGTCGTCATCGAGGGCAGCGTCGTGGAGGGCAGCGTCGTGGAGGGCACCGTGGGGGACCCGGTCTCCGACCGCTGATCCCCCACACGCAGAACGGCCCCGGTCCTGGTGGACCGGGGCCGAACTGGCGTCACTCAGCTGCTGACGCGGGTCCGGCGGCTCTTCAGCACGTCCAGGCGCTCCGCGAGGACCTCCTCGAGGTCGTCGACGGAGCGACGCTCGAGCAGCATGTCCCAGTGGGTACGCGGGGGCTTGACCTTCTTGGGGGCCGGCTCCGCGCCGCCCACCAGCTTGGCGGCCGCGCCGTCGTACTTGCACTCCCAGGTGTCGGGGAGCTCGGCGTCGTCGGCGAACGGCACCGTCACCCGGTGGTTCTGGGGGCATCGGTACTCGGCGTACTGCCGCTGGATCGGCGCCGTGTTGCGCTCGGTCTCGTAGCTGACGCTGCCCAGTCGGCTGCCGCGCAAGGATCGCTCACCCATGGCACACCGTCCTCTCGTGCTCGTGTCGGTCCGTGCTCGTGGTCCACGGTGTCTGCCCACCCGGGCACCGCGACACGCACGAGCGCGGTCAGCGGTGTCACCCGGGGGAGTCAGTGGGACCAACGACGGAAGTCGGACGGAGATTCCGTCTCGTCAGTCGCCCATCATCGCACGGACACCTCGACGTCGGCGAGCTCCTCACCGGCGAGGGTCAGCTGACCGGGGCCGGTCGGGGTGGGCCCCAGCTGTCCGCGCACGTGGTGACGCCGGCAGAGCACCTGATAGCGGACGTCGGCCCCGGTGCTCTCCGGTGCCGAGACCGTGTCGGCGACGACCACGGTCTCGCCCTCCCGCACCATGGCGCCGTCCACGACCCGGGCGTTGAGCAGGCCCGGCAGGCCGCACCAGCAGAGCACCTCGACCTGGATCCGCTGCACGTCGTCGGCGAGCTCGAACAGCCGCCGGGTACCGGTGAACAGCTCGGCGCGGAAGTCCGTGGTCAGGCCGAAGGCGTAGACGTCGACGTGCGACTCGTCGACCAGCTCGGCCAGCTGCTCGACCTGGCGGCCGGTGAGGAACTGCGCCTCGTCCACGATCACGTAGTCGACCCGGTGGCCGGCGGCCCAGCGCCCGCGCACGAGCAGCCGGACGTCGACGTCGACGTCGAGCTCGACGGCGTCCCGGGACAGCCCGACCCGGCTGCTGATCTGGGGGGTCGTCGACCGGTCGCCCTGGGTCAGCCGCAGCCCGTGCCGTCCCTGCCGGCTCTGGTTGTGGTCGACCTGCAGCGCCAGGGTCGACTTGCCGCAGTCCATCGGGCCGTGGAAGAAGGTCAGGTGCGCCGGAGCCGCATGCCGACGGCGGTCACCGACGACGGGGACGAACGGCGGCCGGGGAGAGGGGGTCACAGGCGCTCCGGGGGTGTGTTGCCCGCCTCGAGGACGGCGCGGCGCATCGGCAGCCGGGCCAGCAGCACGAAGCCGGCGATGAAGAAGACGACGAGGCTGATGATCGCCAGCCGGTAGGACCCGGTCAGCTGGTAGGTCAGGCCGAACGCGAGCGGGCCCAGCCAGCTGGTGCCGCGGTCGCTGATCTCGTAGAAGCCGTAGTACTCGGCCTCCTTGCCCAGCGGGATGAGATGGCTGAACAGCGACCGGGACAGTGCCTGGGTGCCGCCCTGGACCAGGCCGATGACGGCGGCGAGGGCATAGAACTGGGCCACCGCGCCCTCCTGCAGTGTGAAGGCCGCGACCAGCACGAGGGTCCAGGCGACCAGGCAGCCCAGCACCGTGCGCTTGGCGCCGTAGCGGGCGGCCACCCGGCCCAGGCCCAGCGCGCCGACGATCGCCACCACCTGGACCATCAGGATCGCGCCGGTGAGCACCGACTGGTCCAGGTCGAGCTCCTCGGTCGCGTAGACAGCCGACAGCGAGATGACCGTCTGGACGCCGTCGTTGAAGAGCAGGTAGGCGCCCAGGAACCACAGCGTGAGCGGGAAGGCCCGCATCTCCTTGAGCGTGGTGGCCAGTTGCTTGAACCCGCTGCCGACCCGCTGTGCGCTCGCCGCGACCGGTCGGTTGCGCAGCCGGGAGACGGTGAAGACGGTGAACGTCCCCCACCAGAGGCCTGCGGTTGCCAGGCTGATCCGCACCGCCTCGCCCTCGGTGAGGCCCAGGGAGTCCCGGGACACGTAGAGCGCCAGGTGGATGGCGAGCAGCAGCGCGCCGCCGACGTAGCCCACGGCCCAGCCGCGGCTGGAGACCTTGTCCCGCTCGTCGGGACCGGCCAGGTCCGGCAGCCACGCGTAGTAGACGACGGTGGCGGCACCGAAGCTGATGTTGGCCAGCACGAACAGGGCGGCGCCCAGCAGGTAACGGCCGTCGGCGACGAAGAACAGGCAGGTGCAGGACAGCGCGCCCAGCGCGGCGAACCCGCCGAGCAGCTCGCGCCGCCGTCCGGTGCGGTCGGCGATGGCGCCGGTGACCGGCAGGACCACGACCTGGACGACGACGGAGAACGACAGCACGAAGGAGAACCAGCTGCCCGGGTCGATGCCCAGCAAGCCCAACGTGCCGTCCGGGCCGGCGGCGTCCCGGGCGACCGAGGTCAGGTACGGGCCCAGGAAGACCGTGGTGACACTGGTGTTGAAGACCGACATCGCCCAGTCGTAGGAGTACCACCCGGTGCGCTCGCGCTTGAGCGCTCGATCGACCAGGAGCGTCGAGCCGGGGTGCGTCACGGGCGCAGCGTGTCAGGCGCGGACGGTGCCGGTCCAGCACCGGGCACGTCGGCGGGGACGCGTCCTCCCGGGTAGGCCGCGACCGCCGTCGTCGGCCGGGTGGGGTCCTGGAAGGCGATCCGGTCGGTGGGCTCCCCGGCCCGCAACGGGGCCAGTCCCCGGGTGATCGCGGCGAGGATCCGCATCCGGGCGCGGTTGGCGTCCCCGACCCGGCCGGGCTCCAGGTCGTCCAGCGGCACCGGCGGGCCGACGTGCACCTGCAGCGCGGGCTGGCGCCACACAGCCTTGGCCGAGGTGCGGAGCTTGCCCCAGTCGTTGCCGTACTGCAGCACCTCGTGGGCCCCCCACTGGCTCACCGGGAGTACCGGCACCCGGGTCTCCAGGGCCAGCCGGGCCAGCCCGGTACGGCCTTTCTCCGGCCAGCCGTCCGGGGTCAGCCCGACCCGGCCCTCGGGGTAGACCGCCATGTGCCCGCCCCGGTCCAGCGACACCCGGACGACCCGCAGTGCGTACGCCGCGGCATCGGTGCCGCGCTCGACCCGGACCCCGCCGCTGCGCTCGAGCACCGGGCCGATGACCGGTGCGGTGATGATGCCTGCGGTCGCCATGAACCGGGGGACGACGCCGAGGGAGTGGAAGGCTGCGCCGACGACGAAGGAGTCGTAGTCGCCGATGTGGTTGGCCGCCAGGATCAACGGCCCGGCGCGCAGCTCGGCCGGGATGTGCCCGGTGACGACGACCCGGCCGAACACCGACACTGCCGGGCTCACCGTGTGCAGCATCAGCCGCCAGACCCACCAGGGGCGGGTGGCGGCGATGGCCAGCTCGCGGGCGAACCAGTCGGGGTCGGTGTCGGACACCTCGTCGGCCAGCTCGGCCGGCAACGGCGGGGGGGTGGGCCGCCAGGCCAGCAGGCGGTCCCGCAGGCTCACGTCGGGCTCCAGACCCCGCGTCGGGTGTAGACGTCGCGCAGCATCGCCGGCCGGTCGGTCATGATGCCGTCGACCCCCAGGTCCAGCATCCGGTCGGCCTCCGCGGGGTCGTCGACGGTCCAGACGTGCACTTGCAGGCTGCGCTCGTGGGCGGCGGCGATGAACCGCTCGTCCACCAGCGGCCGGCCGCCCAGGTGCAGCGGGACCTGCGCGCAGCCGGCCTGGATCCGGATCAACCCGGCGGCCCGCGGCGACCAGCTGGACAGTCGGAGCGCGGCGACCCCCTTGGGGCCCAGCGAGGTGCACAGGTCCGGGCCGAGCACCCGGCGGGCAGCGGCAACCCGGGCGTCGGAGAACGAGGCCAGGCATACCCGGTCCAGCACGTTCGTGCGGCGGATCAGCCGGGCCAGCGGGGCGAGCACGCCGGCGGCCTTGACGTCGATGTTGAACCGGACACCGGGCCATGCGGTCAGCAGGTCCTCCAGGGGCACGATCGGCTCCCGACCGCCGATGAGCGCCGCCGACACCTCCCGCCAGGGCAGCGCGTCGACGCGCCCGGTGCGGTCGGTGACCCGGTCCAGGCTGGGGTCGTGGAAGGCGACCAGGACGCCGTCCGCGGTGGCCCGGACGTCGGTCTCGAGGTACCGGTAGCCGAGGGCCACGGCGGCCTCGAAGGCCGGTCGGGTGTTCTCCACATGTTCGATGGCGCCACCGCGGTGCGCGATCGCCAGCGGCGTCGGCGCGTCGAGGTAGGCGAAGCGCGAGCCGGGCACGCCGTCACGCTAGGGCCGCACGATCAGACCCTCGGTGTCGGGGGTCGTCCGGGCGTGTCCCGGGGGAGCGGAGGGCTGCTCCGTCTACCGTCTGCGACGTGGTGGCAGAGCAGCTGGCGGTGCCCGGGACGACCGTGTCCGAGCCCGTCGTGGACCCGACGTCGACCCCTCGCGTCCGGCGGTCCCGTCGACGGGCCGCCGCCGAGCCCGAGGAACGCCGCTGCGGCTGGTGCCGCAGCGTGCTCCCGGCTCAGGAGTCGGTCGGCCGGCCCCGGCTGTACTGCGGCCAGGCCTGCCGTCAGCGCGCCTACGAGCAGCGCTCGGCAACGGCGAAGGCGGGGCTGTCACCCGACGTCGTGCTGGTTACCCGGACCGAGCTCGACGGGCTGCAGGACCGGCTGTTCCAGCTGCGGTGCGCCCTCGAGGACGTGCAGACCCTGCTGACCGAGCGACCGACCAAGGCGGAGCTGGAGAAGTCGCTGTCCGAGCTGATCCGCTCGACCGGCCGACTCGACCGGCTCTGGCTGTCGGGCAAGAACGCCGGTTGAGCCCGCTCACCTCCTGTTGCGTCAGCGTGACGGAACAGGAGGTGAGCTGCCGGCCCGGTCAGCCCGGGTCGGACGGGACGTCGCCGGAGTCCTTGCTCTCGTTGCCGTGGTTGTACAGGCTGCCCTGCTCGACGCTCGTGGGGTCGTTGCCCGAGGTGTTGGTCGAGCTGTCCTTCGACGTCCCGGTGCGCTGATCGAGACCGTCGGTGTCGCTGCACCCGGTGAGGGCGGCGCCGCCGCCGAGGAGCGCCACGGCGGCGAAGACGGACACGAGCGGACGGCGGATGCGCATGCTCAGAGCCTAGGCGACCTCCGTGCACGTCGCGTCCCCAACACCCAGCCCGATCCTCTCGTATTCGTCACTGTGACGAATGCACGCGAGTGGGCTGGGCAGAGGGGAGAGGGCTGCGCGGGTCGTTGGACCACGGAGGTTGCGACACGGAGGTTGCGACACGAAGGTTGCCGACCCGGAGCTGCGCGTGGCGTCCTGGCGACCGGCCCGGGATGGCCGAGCTCAGTTGCTGGGCGGATCCGCCGAGGACGCCGTCATCAGGTCACAGCTCGTCGGGCCTGCCGTCTCAGGACGAACGGCCCAGGCAGGACGACGTCAGTTCAAGTCGGCGATCATCGCGATTATCGCCGCTGGGTGGTCAGCCCCTCGTGGGATGGCCGGGGAGTGTTGACCCCGCTCCGTGTCAGGCTCTCGTGCTTACGCCGATAATCGACATTATGTCAAGTAATACCGGTCGAAGCCCCTCCTAGCTGCACCGACATCCGGGGTCGCCGCACCACAGGGTCAGCTGGCGTGGTGGTACCGACAGGCCGCCACCCGGACCTCGTCGTCGACGGCCCTGTAGACCAGTCGGTGCTCGTCGGTGATCCGTCGCGACCAGTACCCGGAGAACCCGTGCTTGAGCTGCTCGGGCTTGCCCATGCCCTCGTTGCCGTTGCGGGCGATGTCCGCCAGCAACGTGTTGACCCGGCGCAGTACGCGACGGTCCTGGGCCTGCCACCAGAGGTAGTCGTCCCAGGCGTCCTCGGAGAAGACGAACGTCACCGGTCGGTGTCGAGCTCCCGGCCGATCCCCCGGTCCCGCTCGAGTGCGTCGATGGACCCGAGCAGCCGGCGGGCATTCCCCGGACTGCGCAGCAGGTACGCCGTCTCTTTGAGGGACTCGTAGTCCTCGAGCGCCACGATGACGACGGGCTCGTGCCCGGCCCGGGTGATGACGACCTCCTCGCGGTCGTTGATCACCGCGTCGAGGGTCTGGGCGTACTTGGCTCGGGACTCCGAGTAGCTCATGGTCTTCACGCCGACACTCCCCTGCTCACGTACAAGAAACTGTACGTTGGGCCGGGGCGGGGCGCCAGCACCTCACCCCTGCGGGTCACCACGTCTTCCCAACCTCACCTCAGAGAGCACCCAGGGGCTTGCGGCAGGACCCCGGTGGCGCAGCAGGATCGCCCGCCGGGAACTCCCCCCACACCGATCCAGCCGCCGTGGACCCGCGACCGACCAGCGCGTTCGCCCTGCCCGACCACCTCTCCGCCAAGGCGGACCCGGCCCTGGTCCACCAGGACGAGCAGCACTGAGCGGGCATGACGACCAGCCTGGCCCCCACCCTCGGCGACCCACCGGGCGGCTCGACGTCGAGCGCCGCTCCCCCGCCCGGCACGGCCAGGCCGGGCTGGACCGCGACCTGGAGGTGCACCGGCTGA
>JBBSVA010000061.1:0-19114 GCA_038233915.1 Mycobacteriales bacterium
AACGCCCACCAGGCCCAACCCGGAGACCCCGCAGTGGAAGAGCCGGACACGCCCGGCAGCCCCTGCACGCCCTCCGCCAGACCACCCAGACACGAACGCGAAACCAGCAGCCCCGAATTACCGTCGGTGGATCAGGGCTGAAACCACTCAGGGCCATCCTGGAAGTGCTCGGCGCACAGGTCGCACGGCCCGTCCCAGATGTAGGGATCAGCGACGTGCAAGCGGCGGCGCAGACCCCGTGCTGCGGAGGAAAGCATGCCGCCACTCCATCGGACGTCGCAGTACTGGGCGGCGCCGTGGAGGTAGACCATCTCCCCGATCCCGAGACCCTCGAAGTAGTCAGAGTGTTCGCCAGCGCCGCTGGGGTCAATGGAGCGGATTCGGTAGTGCTTGGCCATGATCGAGCCGAAGCGCCCGACCCCCCGAGCGCCGAAGGTGTCGATGGGCGCGAACTCGGCGCGCAACCCGCTGGCGGCGTGCTGGGCGGTCAAGAGCCCGTCGGACCGCTTCTGGGTGAACATCTCGCGATCGGCGGCGACCGCCCTCGCCCTGTCGCGCTGGCGGGTCAGTGCGGCCCGCACCGCGGGGGCGGTCAGCAGCTCCTGCAGCTCGGGGAGTTCGCTGGCGCGTCGGCGGTCCAGCGGCCGCGGGCCGAGCGCGCTCGACGGCAAGGCGCCTGGTTGGTCAGCGGACGCCGCGACCTCGGCTGCGACGTCGTCGACCAGCTGGTCAAAGTAGGGATCCACCTCGGGATGAAGGGGGTGGCGGTGACTTCCGTAGCGACCTCCCACACGTCGCAAGTTCATCAGGCGGAGTTGGATTAGCTTGCTGGCGATGGAGCCCAGCTGCTCGGGAGGCACGACAACCTTGGCTCGTGCCGCTTCCGCCTCCGCGACCGCTCGGCGAGCCATTACGCGACGCAGCGGCTCACGCCAGGTGCACTGATTGAGCGCGGCACGGGCAGCGGTCAGCTCGCTCTCGGCGTCCATCACCGTCGCCAGCCGCCTGTCCCGATTCTGTTCCTCGCGCATCTGAGCTATGGCGTCGTGCATGACCACCCTTTCTCGACCCGTTGCGTTGAGCGCCCGGCCCAGCCTTGGGATCAGCGTCCCCTAGACCAGTGACAGCTCAGTCGAAACGACGCCGCAGCGGTGCCCGTTGCGAGGAGGACGCCGATAGTGGGACCTGCTCGAGGCCGTTCGACTCGGTCAGCCGCCTACAGCCGTGCCGCAGGCGAGCGCCTCACGGTCACCGTGGAGGAGATCGCTCAACGGGTCGCGGCGCGGCACGGCCTCGAGGTCACCGCATGACCAGTTGTGGTCACGGGGGAGGCCATCCGGAGGGTGCACGAGGGCCCTCACCTGGCGGTCTTGAGCGTCCAGCGTGACCCATTCATGACCCACGCAGCGGAAAACAGGGGTCATATTGGGGTCATATCGGCCTTCCAGAGAGTCCTCAGGACTCCTCCAGTGCGCCTAACAGGCGGTCTGACCTGCCGTCTTACGTGGAGCGGGTGACCGGGATCGAACCGGCATGGCCAGCTTGGAAGGCTGGGGCTCTACCATTGAGCTACACCCGCGGGGTGTCGCCCGGCCAGGGTAGCCGGTCGGCCGCGGGCCCCGGGCGGGGTACGGCCTAGACTCGGCGACGCCACGGGGTGTGGCGCAGCTTGGTAGCGCACCTGCTTTGGGAGCAGGGGGCCGCAGGTTCAAATCCTGTCACCCCGACAGCGCCACGCGAGCCTCTCTAGACTCGCGGGCACCCCGGTGTTCCCGCACTCGTCCCACACCCCTGGGCGTGGCCGTGCGTGCGTGGACACCGATGACCACCTGACGTCTGCACCGAGGAGCGCTGCACTGTGAAGAGCACCATCGAGAACCTGGGCCCGACCCGGGTCCGGCTCGCTATCGAGGTGCCGTGGGGCGACCTGGACCACGCCTTCGGCGAGGTCTACAAGGAGCTCGGCCGGCAGGTGCGGGTCCCCGGCTTCCGTCCGGGCAAGGTCCCCAACCGCATCCTCGACCAGCGCATCGGACGGCCCGCCGTCCTGGAGCAGGTCGTCCAGCACGCCGTCCCGGAGGTCTACTCCGAGGTCGTCCGGGAGAACCAGGTCCGGGTGCTGTCCCAGCCCGACGTGGAGGTCACCCGGGTCGACGACGGCGACACCCTGGCCTTCACCGCCGAGGTCGACGTCGCCCCCGAGCTGGAGCTGCCGGCCCTGGACGCGCTCGCCGTGACAGTCGACGACGTCGAGGTCACCGATGAGGAGATCGACACCCAGGTCTCCACCATGCGTGAGCGCTTCGCGATGCTGACCGGCGTCGAGCGGGCGGCCCAGGACGGCGACTACGTGTCGATCGACCTGGTCGCGCAGCTCGACGGCGAGGAGCTCGAGGACGGCACGACGAGTGGCATGTCCTACGAGGTCGGCACCGGCACGCTGATGGACGGTCTGGACGAGGCCGTGCGCGGCCTGTCCGCCGACGAGTCCGCCACCTTCTCCTCTGCGCTGCTGTCCGGCGACCAGGCCGGCGAACAGGCCGACGTCACCGTCACGGTGCGCTCGGTCAAGACCAAGGAGCTCCCCGAGCTGGACGACGAGTTCGCCTCCACCGCGAGCGAGTTCGACACCCTGGAGGAGCTGCGGACCGACGTCCGCACCCGCCTGTCCCGGGTGAAGGTCCTGCAGCAGGGCAGCCAGGCCCGCGACAAGCTGGTCGAGCACCTGCTCGAGGTCACCGAGGTCCCGGTGCCCGAGAAGCTCGTCGAGCGTGAGCTCGAGTGGCGCACCCGCGCCATGGAGCAGGAGCTGCAGCAGGCCGGCATGGACTGGGACGCCTACTTCTCCGCCGCCGGGGTCGACAGCCGCGAGGCCTACGACGCCGACATGAAGTCCAACGTCGAGCAGGCCGTCCGCACCCAGTTCGTGCTCGATGCGATCGCCGACGCCCGCGAGGTCACCGTGGACAACGACGACCTGTCGGCCCAGATCATGGCGCAGGCGCAGCGCAACCGGGTCAGCCCGGAGGCCTACGCCCAGCAGCTCCAGCAGGGCAACAACATCTCCGACTTCGTCGCCGACGTGCGTCGGACGAAGGCGCTGGCCCAGCTGCTCGAGCAGACCACGATCACCGACGAGTCCGGCAACCCGGTCGACCTGGAGTCGCTGCGTCCGCGCACGATCCAGGCCGCCGACGCTCCGGCCGCTGACGACGCAGCGGAGGCCGAGGTCGACACCGAGGCTGCCGACGCCGAGGCTGCCGACGCCGAGGTGACCGAGGCCCCCGAGGCCCCGGCCGCCGAGGAGCCCGCGCCGAAGAAGAAGGCCCCGAAGAAGGCCGACGAGTCGGACTCCTGAGCCACCCGCACGACACCCGACGCCCGTCCCACCGCACCGCGGTGGGGCGGGCGTTGTCGTCCCCGGACCCGGCACGGGCCCGGCCGGTGTGCGCCCTCGGCGAACACCGGCCCGTACGGGAGTGGCCTGTCGGGGGTGCGCGTTAGGGTCGACGTGACACCGAGGAGGCCTCGGGAGCGGCGTTCTCCACCGCCCCGCAGGCAGTCCCCGGCGGACGACCAGCACCACCGATCCACCTGAACCCAGACCGCCTGCACGCCTGTCCCACGGAGGTCACCGCACACGTGAACACCGCACACCCGTCCGCGCCCGTGATGCGCGGCTCCGGGAACATGATGAACCTGGGCGACTCGGTCTACGAGCGTCTGCTGCGCGAGCGGATCATCTTCCTGGGCAGCCAGGTCGACGACCAGATCGCCAACCAGCTCGCCGCGCAGATGCTGCTGCTGTCGGCGGAGGACCCCAAGCGGGACATCCACCTCTACATCAACTCCCCTGGCGGCTCGGTCACCGCGGGCATGGCGATCTACGACACGATGCAGTTCATCGACTGCGACGTCGCCACCTACGGGATGGGCCTCGCGGCCTCGATGGGCCAGTTCCTGCTGACCGCCGGCACCGCGGGCAAGCGCTACGCCCTGCCGCACGCGCGGATCATGATGCACCAGCCCTCGGCCGGTGTCGGGGGGACGGCGTCGGACATCGCGATCCAGGCCGACCTCTTCCGCCGTACCAAGAAGGAGCTCAACGAGCTCCAGTCCCAGCACACCGGGCAGACGGTCGAGCAGATCGCCCTCGACTCCGACCGCGACCGCTGGTTCACCGCACCCGAGGCGCTGGAGTACGGCTTCGTCGACCACGTGGTCACCAAGGCCTCTGCCACGACCGAGACCGACAACCCGGTCACCGAGAACTGACGGTCGGAGGACCTGACATGAGCTTCCAGATGCCGGACAGCCGGTACATCCTGCCTTCCTTCACCGAGCGCACCAGCTACGGGATGAAGGAGTCCAACCCCTACAACAAGCTCTTCGAGGAGCGCATCATCTTCCTCGGGGTGCAGGTCGACGACGCCAGCGCCAACGACGTCATGGCCCAGCTCATCACGCTGGAGTCCACCGACCCCGACCGCGACATCACCATGTACATCAACTCGCCCGGTGGCTCGTTCACCGCGCTGATGGCGATCTACGACACGATGATGTTCGTCCGTCCCGACATCCAGACGGTCTGCATGGGCCAGGCCGCTTCGGCCGCCGCCGTCATCCTCGCCGCCGGGACCAAGGGCAAGCGGCTGGCCCTGCCCTACTCCCGGGTGCTGATCCACCAGCCTTCCGGCGAGGCCGGCGGCCAGGTCACCGACCTGGAGATCCACGCCGCGGAGATCGAGCGCGTGCGCACCCAGATGGAGCAGATCCTGGCCCGGCACACCGGTCGGCCCCAGGAGCAGGTCCGCAAGGACATCGACCGCGACAAGATCCTCACGGCCCAGGAGGCCAAGGACTACGGGATCGTCGACGAGGTCATCCAGAGCCGGAAGCTCAACGCCCTCCCGGCCTGAGCCACCGACTGGGCACGATCCGGCGGCACGGCTCGGAAGTCCCCACCAGGACCCCCGGGTCGTACCGCCGGAGCACCACCGGAGGACCCTCCGGACACCCGTCGGGGGGCGGGTGGGACGAGCACCGTCAGCGGCGGCGCAGGGGGTGCGTCACTGCCCGGGAACGTCGGTGGTGGCCGGTACGGTCGGCGGACGCCCGACTCCCGGTCATCGCCGGCTCGTGCACGAGGCCCGCCGACCGGCGGGTGGTCAGGGGCACCACGACTGAGGGCCTGCGTACGGCGCAGGTCCGGTGACACGGAGGTCAGCCAGGTGGCACGTATCGGTGAGAGCGGCGACCTGCTCAAGTGCTCGTTCTGCGGGAAGAGCCAGAAGCAGGTCAAGAAGCTCATCGCTGGCCCCGGGGTCTACATCTGCGACGAGTGCATCGAGCTCTGCAACGAGATCATCGAGGAGGAGCTCAGCGAGTCCTCGGACCTGAAGTTCGACGAGCTCCCCAAGCCCAAGGAGATTCACGACTTCCTCGAGCAGTACGTGATCGGCCAAGACAAGGCCAAGCGCACGCTGGCGGTCGCCGTCTACAACCACTACAAGCGGATCCAGGCCGGTGGTGAGCGCGGGTCGCGCGACGACGGCGTCGAGCTGGCCAAGTCCAACATCCTGCTGATGGGGCCCACCGGGTGCGGCAAGACCCACCTGGCGCAGACCCTCGCGCGGATGCTGAATGTGCCGTTCGCGATCGCCGACGCCACGGCCCTGACCGAGGCCGGCTACGTCGGTGAGGACGTCGAGAACATCCTGCTGAAGCTGATCCAGGCCGCCGACTATGACGTCAAGCGGGCCGAGACCGGCATCATCTACATCGACGAGGTCGACAAGATCGCTCGCAAGAGCGAGAACCCGTCGATCACCCGGGACGTGTCCGGCGAGGGCGTGCAGCAGGCGCTGCTGAAGATCCTCGAGGGCACCACCGCCTCGGTCCCGCCACAGGGTGGCCGCAAGCACCCGCACCAGGAGTTCATCCAGATCGACACGACCAACGTGTTGTTCATCGTGGGTGGCGCGTTCGCCGGCCTGGACAAGGTCATCGAGCAGCGGATCGGGAAGCAGGGCATCGGCTTCGGTGCCGAGGTCCGCGGCAAGGCCGAGGTCGAGGAGGCCAACGCCCTGGCCGAGGTCATGCCCGAGGACCTGCTGAAGTTCGGCATGATCCCGGAGTTCATCGGCCGTCTGCCGGTGATCACCAGCGTGCAGAAGCTGGACCGCGAGGCACTGATCAACATCCTCACCGAGCCGAAGAACGCCCTGGTGCGTCAGTACCGGCGGCTCTTCGACCTCGACGGCGTCGAGCTGGAGTTCACCGAGGACGCCCTGGAGTCCATCGCCGACCAGGCCATCCTGCGGGGCACCGGCGCCCGTGGCCTGCGCGCGATCATGGAGGAGGTCCTCCAGTCGGTCATGTACGACATCCCCGGCCGCGAGGACGTCGCCACCGTCGTCATCACCCGCGAGGTCGTGCTGGACCGGGTCAACCCGACGATCGTCCCGCGCAAGCCCGTCCGCGAGCGCCGCGAGAAGTCCGCCTGACCCAGCAGTTGAACGCGAGAGGCCCAGGACCGTCACGGTCCTGGGCCTCTGGCTTCCCGACCGCGGGGGACCGGCCGCTGGGGGCCGGCCGCCGCGCGACCACAGACTCACGCCGTCCAGGGACGCTGTCGCCCTGCAGGCGGACAGGATCCCTGGACGGCGTGAGTCTGGGGGTCAGGCCTCCGGGGTGGGGGCGAGGACGACGTCGACGGTGAGCGGGCCCTGGCCGGCCTCCACCGTCAGCGTCTGGATCCGGCCGGCCGAAATCAGGTCGACCCGGGCGGCCTCGACCAGCGCCACCTGGGCCGCCGGCACCCGGACGACGGCGGATTCGACATCGGCCCGCATCGACACCTTGGCCTCGCTCTTGGCCTTGCGCACCGCGGCCAGGGCCTCGGCGGCGACCGTGACCAGCTCCGGGTCGCCACCGGCGGGCAGGTCCTCGGCGGTGGGCCAGGCGGCGCGGTGCACCGAGCCGGTCTGCCACCAGGACCAGACCTCCTCGGTGGCGAAGGGCAGCACCGGGGCCAGTAGTCGGTTGAGCACCGACAGCGCCGTCGCCAGCCCCGCCTTGGCCGACGTCGCCGCCTCGGCCGGGCCGCCGTCCTCGCCGTAGGCCCGGGTCTTCACCAGCTCCACGTGGTCGTCGCAGAACTGCCAGAAGAAGGTCTCGGTGACCTCCAGGGCGCGGGTGTAGTTGTAGGCCTCCATCGCCGTGGTGGCCTCGCCGACCACCGCGCGCAGCCGCGCCAGCAGGGCCGCGTCGACCGGCTCGGTGACCGGGCTGCCGACCAGGTCCGCGGTGGCTCCCAGGCTGCCCAGCACGAACTTGCCGACGTTGAGCAGCTTGATCGCCAGCCGCCTGCCGACCTTCATCTGGACCTCGTCGAAGGGCGAGTCCGCACCGGGACGTGCCCCGGCCGCCCGCCACCGCACGGCGTCCGTGCCGTACTTCTGCAGCACGTCGATCGGCGTCGTCGCGTTGCCCTTGGACTTGGACATCTTCTTGCGGTCCGGGTCGACCACGAAGCCGGAGATCGCCGCGTGCGTCCAGGGCACCTGGCCCTGCTCGTAGTGCGCCCGCACGACCGTGGAGAACAGCCAGGTCCGGATGATGTCGTGCGCCTGCGGCCGCAGGTCCATCGGGAAGACGTGCGCGAAGAGCTCCGGGTCGGTGTCCCAGCCCGAGGCCACCTGCGGGGACAGCGACGACGTCGCCCAGGTGTCCATCACGTCGGGGTCGGCCATGAACCCGCCGGGCACGCCCCGCTGGTCCTCGGTGTACCCGGCCGGCACGTCCGAGGAGGGATCGACCGGCAACGACTCCTCGGGGGCCAGCAGGGGAGCCGTGTAGTCGGGCTCACCGGCCTCGTCGAGGGCGTACCAGACCGGGAACGGGACGCCGAAGAAGCGCTGCCGGCTGACCAGCCAGTCGCCGTTGAGGCCCTCGACCCAGTTCTCGTAGCGGTGCCGCATGTGCTCGGGGACCCACTGGATCTCCTTGCCGCGCGCGACCAGGGCTGCGCGCAGGTCGGCGTCGCGACCGCCGTTGCGGATGTACCACTGGCGGGTGGTGACGATCTCCAGCGGGCGCTCGCCCTTCTCGAAGAACTTCACCTGGTGGGTGATCGGGCGGGGCTCGCCGTCCAGGTCGCCGGACTCGCGCAGCAGCTCGACCATCCGGGCCTGCGCGCTGAACACGGTCTTGCCGGCCAGCTCGGCGTAGGGCCCGGCGGGGACGCCCTGGGGTGCGTCGGGCACCAGACGGCCGTCCCAGCCCACGACCGGGCGGGTCGGCAGCTGCAGCTCGCGCCACCAGGTGACGTCGTTGAGGTCACCGAAGGTGCAGATCATCGCGATGCCCGAGCCCTTGTCCGGCTCGGCCAGGCGGTGCGCCACCACGGGGACCTCGACGCCGAACACCGGCGTCGTCACGGTCTGCCCGAAGAGCGGCTGGTAGCGGGCGTCGTCGGGGTGCGCGACCAGGGCCACGCAGGCCGGCAGCAGCTCGGGCCGGGTGGTCTCGATGTGCACCGGACCGCTCGGGCCTACGAAGGCGATCCGGTGGTAGGCGCCGGGGCGCTCCCGGTCCTCCAGCTCGGCCTGCGCGACGGCGGTCCGGAAGGTGACGTCCCAGAGGGTCGGCGCCTCCTGGGCGTAGGCCTCTCCGCGGGCCAGGTTGTGCAGGAACGCCCGCTGCGCGGTGGCCCGGGAGGTCTCGGAGATGGTCCGGTAGACGTTGGACCAGTCGACCGAGAGCCCGACCTGGCGCCACAGCTCCTCGAAGGCGGACTCGTCGACGGCGGTCAACTGCTCGCACAGCTCCACGAAGTTGCGCCGGCTGATCGGCAGCTGGTCCTTGCCGGGCTTGTCCGGCGGCTGGAACGCGGCGTCATAGGGCAGCGAGGGGTCGCAGCGCACGCCGTAGTGGTTCTGCACCCGGCGCTCGGTGGGCAGGCCGTTGTCGTCCCAGCCCATCGGGTAGAAGACGTGCTTGCCGGTCATCCGGTGGTAGCGCGCCACGATGTCGGTGTGGGTGTAGCTGAAGACGTGGCCCACGTGCAGCGAACCGCTGGCGGTGGGCGGCGGGGTGTCGATCGCGTAGGTCTGCGACCGCGGGGCGGCGAGGGCTGCATCCCGGTCGAAGCCGTAGACGTCGTTCTGGGCCCAGACGGCGACCCACTTCGCCTCCAGGCCGTCCAGCGTGGGCTTGTCGGGTACCACGCCCGGGGCTCCCGGGGCAGCGCTGTCCGGGGTCGTCAGGTCGGTGGCCATGACCTCATCCTAGGAAGTCCGGCCACGGCGTCGGCCGGGCGACTGGCATCCTGGGACCAGTGAGCACCCCACCGCCCGACGAGCGACCCCGTGGTCGCGCCCCGGGCCCCAGCCGTGACCTCGCCCGGGTGGAGCGCGAGCTGTTGGCCCGGTGGCCCGAGAGCCGGCTCGAGCCGAGCCTGACGCGCATTTCCGCCCTGGTCGACCTGCTCGGTTCCCCGCAGCGCGCGATGCCGGTGGTCCAGGTCACCGGCACCAACGGCAAGACGACGACGGCCCGGATGATCGACGAGCTGCTGCGCGGGTTCGGCCTGCGCGTGGGTCGGTTCACCAGCCCGCACCTGGAGACGATGCGCGAGCGGATCGTCATCGACGGCAGGCCGATCAGCGAGGAGCGGTTCGTCGAGGTCTACGACGACATCGCGCCCTACGTGCAGCTGGTCGACGCCGGCAGCGGGCCGCCAGACGGCTCTGCCGCTGTGCCGCTGTCCTACTTCGAGGTCGTCGTCGCCATGGGCTACGCCGCGTTCGCCGAGACCCCGGTCGACGTCGCCGTGGTCGAGGTCGGCATGGGCGGCACCTGGGACGCCACGAACGTGGCCGACGCCCGGGTCGCCGTCCTCACGCCGGTGTCGATGGACCACGCCGAGTACCTGGGCCCCGACGTCGCCACGATCGCCAGCGAGAAGGCGGGGATCATCAAGCCCGCGCCGCCGACCGAGGAGGGCGTGCCCGGCCCGGACGTCGTCGCGGTGCTCGCCCACCAGCCCGCCGGCGCCCTGGAGTCGTTGGTCCGCCGGGCGGTCGAGGTCGACGCGACGGTGGCCCGCGAGGGCACCGAGTTCGGGGTGCTGGAGCGCCGGGTGGCCGTCGGCGGCCAGCAGATCCGGATCCAGGGCCTGGGCGGGGAGTACCCCGAGGTCTACCTGCCGCTGTTCGGTGCGCACCAAGCGCAGAACGCCGCGGTCGCCCTCGCCGCGGTCGAGGCGTTCCTGGGCGCCGGGTCGGCCAGTGGGCCGATCGACCCCGAGGTGGTCCGTGCCGCGTTCGCCGCGGTCCGCTCGCCGGGTCGCCTGGAGCGGGTACGCACCTCGCCGTCCGTGCTGGTGGACGCCGCCCACAACCCGGCTGGGATGGCCGCCACCGTCGAGGCCGTCCGGGAGTCCTTCGACTTCACCCGGCTGGTCGGCGTGGTCGGCTGCGTGACCGGCAAGGACGTCACCGGGATGCTCACCGAGCTCGAACCGCTGTGCGCGGAGCTGGTCGTCACCCAGAACAGCTCGCCGCGGGCGATGCCGGCCGACGAGCTGGGCGCGCTGGCCGTCGACGTCTTCGGTGCCGACCGGGTCAGCGTGCACCCGCGGCTGGCCGACGCGCTGGAGTCCGCGATCGAGCTGGCCGAGGCCGGCACCGACCACGCGCTGGGCGGCTCGGGGGTGCTGGTCACCGGCAGCGTCGTCACCGCCGGTGAGGCCCGGCGGCTGATGGGCGGCAAGAAGAAGTGAGCCCCGAGGACGCGGCACCCCCGGGAACGTGGCCGACGAGCGTCGGCGAGGCGGCGTCGTGACCGCCCCGCGCGCGGCCGACCCGGCCCGGGCGGCCAAGGCGCTGTCCGGGGCGGCCGCGGCCACACTGCTGCTGGAAGGCATCGCAGTGCTCTTCGTGCCGCGCGGGATCGTGCAGTCCGCCGGCCTGGGCGGCGGCCGGCTGGCCACGCTGATCGTGCTGGCGGTCGTGCTGATCCTGGCCAGCGGGGTGCAGCGCCGCCCGCAGGGCCTGCTCATCGGCAGCGTGCTACAGGTGC
Source organism: Mycobacteriales bacterium (assembly GCA_038233915.1). Taxonomy (GTDB): domain Bacteria; phylum Actinomycetota; class Actinomycetes; order Mycobacteriales; family Geodermatophilaceae; genus Klenkia. The sequence goes on from JBBSVA010000061.1 coordinate 11,086, forward strand.
CGCTGCTGCTCACCGGCTTCTACTCCAACGCCATGTGGTTCGTCGGCGGGGTGTTCCTGCTGGTCTGGCTCTACCTGCTGCAGATCCGCAAGGACCTGGTGGGGACGCCGTTCGGGCCCGTGCCCGACCCGCCGCCCGCCCAGGACTGAACTCAGGCCGCCCGGCACGCGATGAGCCGGCGGCGCAGGTCGAGCGGGTCGACGTCCTGGTCGGCGAGCACGGCGGCCACCCCGACGTCCCGGACGGCGAGCACCCCCAGCAGCACGTGCGCGTCGTCCAGGCGCCGTTCGCCGAGCCCGACCGCGGACCGCAGCGTCTCCTGCAGGCTGCGCTTGGCGGCGGTGGAGAAGCGCAGGTGACCGGGCCGGGAACGGGGGTCCAGCGCGCCGTCGCCGAACGTGGCCTCGACCCGGCTGCGCACCAGCTCCAGGTCCACCCCGAGGGCGGCCAGGACCGTGGCCTCGGTCCCCTGCGCCGCGGTGCGCGCGCGGTCGGCGTCCAGCCCTGCATCGCGCAGCACGGTGCCGCCCACCCCGTCGCCGATGGCGACGGCGAGGAAGAGGTGGATCGGCTCGATCCGGTCGGCGCCGGTCGCGCGGGCCACGTCCTGCGCCCGGACGACGACGCCGCGGGCCTGGTCGGTGAAGCGTTCGAACACCTCAGGGCTCCTTCCGGGAGCGGGCGTGCTTCTTGTGCACGGCCTGCCGGCTGACGCCGAGGGCCTCGGCGACCTCCTGCCAGGACCAGCCGCGGTCCCGGGCGGCATGCACCTGCAGGACCTCCAGCCGGTCGGCGAGGTCGCGCAGCGCGCGCACCCCGCGCAGCCCCACGGCGGGGTCGTCGGCGGCGGCCGCGGTGGCGACGGCGTCGGTGGGGGAGGCCATGTCGTCAGCGTAGATTGACAGCCATTAGTTGTCAACCGGGGTTGACGAACGGCTCACGTAGGCTGCCGGGTCGTGTCCGAACCCACCACCGAACGTTCCCTCGTCCTCGTCAAGCCCGACGGCGTCGCCCGCGGCCTGGTCGGCGAGGTCGTCTCCCGCCTCGAGGCCAAGGGCCTCCGCCTGGTCGCCGCCGAGCTCCGCACCCTGCCCCGCGAGATCGCCGAGCAGCACTACGCCGAACACAGCGAGCGGCCGTTCTTCGGCTCGCTCGTCGAGTTCATCACCGGTGGCCCGCTGCTCGCCCTGGTCGTCGAGGGCCCCCGTGCCATCGAGGCCTTCCGCGCGCTGGCCGGCGCCACCGACCCGGTGAAGGCCGCCCCCGGCACCATCCGCGGTGACCTGGCCCTCGAGGTCCAGAGGAACATCGTGCACGGCTCGGACTCGCCCGAGTCGGCCACCCGCGAGATCGGGCTGTTCTTCCCCGCCCTCTGAACCACCCGGAGGGCAGCTGCGGTCGCCGACACGCGCGGACACACCGCGCCGGGCGACCGCAGCTGCACTCTCGGCCCGGGAGCCCGCCGTCGGCGGCGACTACCCTGGGACCCGCCATGACTGTCGAGAGCCTGTATCCCCGACTCGAGCCGCTTCTCGCCCAGGTGCAGAAGCCCATCCAGTACGTCGGTGGAGAGCTCAACGCCCAGACCAAGCCGTGGGACGACGTCGCCGTCCACTGGGCGCTGATGTACCCCGACGCCTACGAGGTCGGCCTGCCCAACCAGGGTCTGATGATCCTGTACGAGGTGCTCAACGAGCGTGCCGACGCCCTCGCGGAGCGGACCTACGCCGTCTGGCCCGACCTGGCCACGCTGATGCGCGAGAACGGCGTCGGCCAGTTCACGCTGGAGAACCACCGCCCGGTCCGCGACTTCGACGTGCTCGGCGTCAGCTTCGCCACCGAGCTGGGCTACACCAACCTGCTCGAGGCCCTGGACCTCGCGGGCATCCCGCTGCACGCGGTCGACCGGGACGAGACGCACCCCGTCGTCGTCGCCGGCGGGCACGCGGCCTTCAACCCCGAGCCGGTCAGCGACTTCGTCGACTGCGCCGTGCTGGGTGACGGCGAGCAGGTCGTGGGCGACATCACCGACGTCGTGAGCGCCTGGAAGTCCGCCGGGCGCCCCGGCGGCCGCACCGAGCTGCTCGCCCGGCTGTCCCGGGTCGAGGGCGTCTACGTGCCGCAGTTCTACGCGGTCAGCTACGCCGAGGACCGCACGATCGCGGCCTTCACGCCCACCCGGGACGACGTCCCCACCACCGTCGCCAAGCGCACCGTGATGGACCTGGACGAGTGGCCCTACCCCAAGCAGCCGCTGGTGCCGCTCGCGGAGAGCGTGCACGAGCGGATGAGCGTGGAGATCTTCCGCGGCTGCACCCGCGGCTGCCGCTTCTGCCAGGCCGGGATGATCACCCGCCCGGTGCGCGAGCGGACCATCACCGGCATCGGCTCGATGGTCGACGCCGGCCTCAAGGCCACCGGGTACGAGGAGGTCGGGCTGCTCTCGCTGAGCAGCGCCGACCACTCCGAGATCGGGCAGCTGGCCAAGGAGCTGGCCGACCGCTACGAGGGCACCAACACCGGCCTCTCGCTGCCCAGCACCCGGGTCGACGCGTTCAACGTGACGCTGGCCAACGAGCTGTCCCGCAACGGACGCCGCTCCGGGCTCACCTTCGCCCCCGAGGGCGGCAGCGAGCGCATCCGCCGGGTGATCAACAAGACCGTGTCCAAGGAGGACCTGGTCCGCACGGTCACCACGGCCTACGCCAACGGCTGGCGCCAGGTGAAGCTGTACTTCATGTGCGGTCTGCCCACCGAGACCGACGAGGACGTGCTGGAGATCGCCGAGCTCGCCGTCGAGGTCATCCGGGCCGGCCGCGAGGCCGCCGGCAACAAGGACATCCGCTGCACGGTCTCCATCGGCGGCTTCGTGCCCAAGCCACACACCCCGTTCCAGTGGGCGTCGCAGGCCTCGGCCGAGACCATCGACCACCGGCTCAAGGTGCTGCGCGACGCGATCAACGCCGACCGCCGGATCGGCCGCTCCATCGGCCTGCGGTACCACGACGGCAAGCCCGGCGTGATCGAGGGACTGCTGTCCCGCGGTGACCGTCGTGTCGGCCGCGTCATCGAGCGGGTGTGGCGCGACGGCGGGCACTTCGACGGCTGGAGCGAGCACTTCTCCTACGACCGGTGGGCGACCGCCGCGGCCGAGGAGCTCGCCCCCTTCGGCGTCGACCTGGACTGGTACACCACCCGGGAGCGCGGCGAGCACGAGGTGCTGCCCTGGGACCACCTGGAGTCCGGCCTGGACAAGGAGTGGCTCTGGGACGACTGGCAGGACGCGATCAACGAGGACGAGGTCGCCGACTGTCGGTGGACCCCCTGCTACGACTGCGGTGTCTGCCCGACCATGGGGACCGAGATCCAGATCGGCCCCACCGGCCGGTCGCTGATCCCGCTCGCCGTCGTCGGCGGCCCGCAGGACCCGGCGGCGCGTGATAGCCCGCAGGACCCGGCGGCGCGTGACAGCCCGCAGGACCCGGCGGCGCGTGACAGCCCGCAGGACCCGGCGGCGCGTGACAGCCCGCAGGACCCGGCGGCGCGTGACAGCCCGCAGGACCCGGCGGCACGGGACCGCCCGCAGGTCGACGCGACGGTGGCCGACCCGGTCCACACGCACTGATGGCCCGCCAGCCCACCGGTCCGCCGCCGCCGCCGACGGTCCAGCGGCTGCGACTGCGCTACACCAAGCGCGGCCCACTCCGCTTCGCCTCGCACCGCGACCTGGCCCGGGCCCTGGAGCGCGCGCTGCGGCGCGCCCAGGTCCCGATGGCCTTCTCGGCCGGCTTCAGCCCGCACCCCAAGATCAGCTACATGGGCGCGGCGCCGACCGGGGCCGCCTCGGAGGCCGAGTACGTGGAGATCGGGCTGTCGGCGCGCTGCGACCCCGAGGCCGTCCGGGTCGCCCTGGACGCCTCGCTGCCCCCGGGCATCGACGTGCTGGAGTGCGTGGAGGCGGGGGAGGGGACCGGCGGCCTGGCCGAGCGGCTGGACGCCACCCGCTGGCGGATCGACTTGGCCGGGGTGGACCCGACCGAGCTCGCGGCCGCCGTCGAGGCGCTGCTCGCCGCCGAGGTCGTGACCGTCTCCAAGCGCACCAAGAACGGGCCGCGGGACATCGACGCCCGTGCCGCCGTCGTCGGCGCCTCCGTGTCCGAGGGGGCAGGTTGTGCCATACTGCACGTGGTGGTACGGCAGCTGACGCCGACCGTACGACCGGACGACGTGTTGGCTGCTCTCGCTGCCGTCGCCGACCTGCACCCGCCGTTGCCCCCCCGGGCCGTGCGTGAGGCGCAGGGCCGGCTCGACGACAGCGGTGACGTAGCTGATCCGCTCGCGCCGGACCGCGAGGCCGGTTCCCGCTGCCAGGGGGAACCCCAGCCGGTCTGACCGTGCGGGGCCGCGTGTGCCGACGTCGTCACCGACACGTCTGCCAGCCGTGCCGGACACAGACTCCCCAGCCCGACAGCCTTCTCGCACACCGCACCACCGCACCACCCGCGAGTCAGCTCCCTGAACGCGCACCACCGGGTCCCCCCGGTACCGGACGGGACCCGCTCCAGACTTCCGTGGGTCGGACGCACCGCCGCTCACGCGGCGCCCGACCCGCCCGACCCGCGTCCTTGCGCGGCCGCCAGTCGTCCTACCCGACGACGGGCGCCCGGGGACGCACAGGAGGCGAGCCCTCAGTGGCCGACCACGACGACCAGAACACCCCCACCGCCGACGAGTCGGTGACCGAGCCGGCCCAGGACCTGACGCCGCCGGACACCGCGGCCGGCGACCCCGCCCCGGACGACGCCCTCGGTGAGGAGGCCTCCGCCGAGCTCGACGAGGAGGCCCCGGCCGACGAGCCCGTCGAGGGGACCCCGGCGGACGACCCCGTCGAGGAACCCCGCCTGCGGGCCGACGCCGAGACCCTCGAGGCCGCGGCCATCCCGCCCTCGCGCACGGTCGAGGAGTCCGCGGTCCCCCGTTACGGCGCCGAGTTCAGTTCCCCGGAGCCCACCAGCGTCGCGGCCCGCCCGCGCCGCCGTGCCACCCGGCCGGCCCTGTCGGCCGACCCGGACTCCGTCGAGCCCGCACCCGCCGCGGCGCCCGCCCGGCCGGCCTTCGTCAGCTTCGTGGCCCCGGCCGCGGACGCCGCCGAGAAGGCCCCGGCCACCCGCCGCCGCAGCCGCCGCCCCACGGCCGAGACCCCGGCCGAGCCGACCGAGACGACGACCGGTGCCATCGCCGAGGCGCCCGCCGCCGAGGTCGAGGACGCCCGGCCCGAGAAGCCCGCCCGGCGCAGCCGCTCGCGCCGCAAGACCGCCGCGGAGCGCGCCGCCGAGGCCGCCGAGACGGCCGAGGTCGAGCAGGTGCAGGACGAGGACGCCCCCGTCGTCCTGCCCGCGCCCGACCAGGACACCGACGACGCCGAGGAGACCATCGGCGACGGCGACTCCGAGGACCGCGACGACGACGACTCGGCTGCCGGCAGCCGCCGTCGTCGCCGTGGCCGCCGCGGCCGTGGCCGTGGCCGCAGCGGCGAGGACGACGAGGACCGCGACAGCACCGACACCCCCGACGCCGAGGGGTCTGCCCACGACGACGAGGAGTCCGGGTCGGAGTCCGAGGACGACTCCGACGACGACGAGGACGACTCCGGTGAGGCTGAGGGCTCGGGCAGCAGCACCCGCCGCCGTCGCCGTCGCCGTCGCCGCGGGGAGACCGCCGGCGACACCACCGACAGTGCCGACGACGACCGCCCCGAGCGCGCCGGCCGCAACGGCCGCGACTCCAGCGACGACGCCGTCCGCGGGGTCGCCGGGTCCACCCGCTTGGAGGCCAAGCGCCAGCGCCGTCGGGACGGCCGGGACACCGGTCGTCGGCGCGCCCCGATCCTGTCCGAGTCGGAGTTCCTGGCCCGCCGCGAGGCCGTCGACCGGGCGATGGTCATCCGCCAGCGGGGCGACCGGACCCAGATCGCCGTCCTCGAGGACGACGTGCTGGTCGAGCACTACGTGACCCAGGCGCAGGCGACGTCCTTCGCCGGCAACGTCTACCTCGGCCGCGTGCAGAACGTGCTGCCCTCCATGGAGGCCGCGTTCGTCGACATCGGCAAGGGTCGCAACGCCGTGCTCTACGCCGGTGAGGTCAACTGGGAGACCGCCGGTCTGTCCGGCAAGTCCCGGTCGATCGAGCAGGCGCTGAAGTCCGGGGACAAAGTCCTGGTCCAGGTGACCAAGGACCCGATCGGCCACAAGGGCGCCCGGCTCACCCAGCAGATCAACCTGCCCGGCCGCTACCTGGTGTACGTGCCCGGTGGCTCGATGACCGGGATCAGCCGCAAGCTGCCCGACAACGAGCGCCAGCGGCTCAAGGACGTGCTCAAGAAGATCGTCCCCGAGGACGCCGGCGTGATCATCCGGACCGCCGCGGAGGGTGCCTCGGAGGAGGAGCTCACCCGCGACGTGGCCCGGCTGCAGGCGCAGTGGGAGGTCATCCAGACCAAGGCCGCCTCGACCAGCAACGCCCCGACGCTGCTCTACGGCGAGCCCGACCTCGCGATCCGGGTCATCCGCGACGTGTTCAACGAGGACTTCAAACGACTCGTCGTGCAGGGCTCGGAGGCCTGGGACACCGTCGAGGCCTACGTCGGCCACGTCTCCCCGGAGCTGTCCGAGCGGCTGCAGCGCCACACCGGCTCCGGTGACGTCTTCCATGAGCTGCGGGTCGACGAGCAGCTGCTGAAGGCGCTGGACCGCAAGGTCTGGCTGCCCTCGGGTGGCTCGCTGGTCATCGACCGCACCGAGGCGATGACGGTCGTCGACGTCAACACCGGCAAGTTCACCGGCTCCGGGGGCAACCTCGAGCAGACGGTCACCAAGAACAACATCGAGGCCGCCGAGGAGATCGTCCGCCAGCTCCGGCTGCGCGACATCGGCGGGATGATCGTCATCGACTTCATCGACATGGTCCTGGAGAGCAACCGGGAGCTGGTCCTGCGCCGGCTCACCGAGTGTCTGGGCCGCGACCGCACCAAGCACCAGGTCGCCGAGGTCACCTCGCTGGGTCTGGTCCAGATGACCCGCAAGCGGGTGGGCCAGGGCCTGCTCGAGGTGTTCTCCGAGCCGTGCGAGCACTGCCGCGGCCGGGGCGTCGTCGTCCACCTGGACCCGGTGGACGAGAAGAAGCGCTCCGGCAACGGCCCGGTGCCCGGTGCCCCCGGCCCGCATGGCGGCCACGCCGGCGGGGGCAACGCGAACAGCAGCGGGGACGGTGGCAACGGCAACGGCGGTCGCAACCGGGGTTCCGGCGGTCGTGACGCCGAGTCCCCCGAGGTGACCGCCGAGGTCGCCGAGCCGACCGCACCCGCGGACGACGCCGGCACCGAGGAGCAGCCCACCGGTGGCCGCTCCGGGCGCCGCAGCCGGGGACGCCGCAACCGCGGCCAGTCCGGTGAGGCCCGGGCCGCCGAGGACGCCGCGGTGCTCGCCGCCGCCAACGGGGACGCCGACTCCTCGGACACCGCGGAGGCAGGGGAGACCCCACAGGACTCCATGGCCGCGGTGGAGGAGACCGACGGCCAGCCGGCCGTGGACGCCACGACGGTGCCCGAGGACGACGCAGCCGACGAGGCCGCGCCCACCGAGGACGCACCCACCGAGGAGGCATCCCCCGAGGACGAGTCGTCCGAGGGTGCTGCGGAGGCTGGCGACGAGTCCGCTGCCACCACGACGTCCGACGAGTCCTCGCCGGAGGCTCCCGTGCTCCCCGAGCAGGTCGAGCTGGACCTGCCCGAGGCCGCCCAGGCCGTCACCGAGGACACCGCGGCGACCTCTCCCGAGGGCGACGCCGCCCCCGAGCCCACGGTCGAGCCCGAGCCCGAGCCCGAGCCGGAGCTCGAGCCCGAGCCGGTCGCCCCGGCGGCAGCGCGCCCGCGCCGCCGTCGTGCGGCCAGCCGCCCGGCCGGGCCCCCGGCCTGACCCACCCCCGGGCCGGGCGGGCCGGCCCCGGGGCCGGGGGCCCCCCGCCGGGGGGG
>JBBSVA010000062.1:0-19112 GCA_038233915.1 Mycobacteriales bacterium
CAACACCGCGCCAGTGCGCAGGTCGAAACGGGATCCGTGCCGCCAGCACTCGATGGTGCCGCCCTCGACGTCCCCCTCGGACAGGGGCACGTCCTGGTGGGTGCACTCGTCGTGCACAGCGAACACCTCGCTGCCCAGGCGCACGAGGCACACCGCGACCCCATCGACGACGACACGCAGTGGGGTCGCTTCGGTCACATCGGCCAGCGGGCAGACGCCCACCCAGCTCACAGTCTGATCACAGAGGACATCGACTCTCCTGGCATGGGCACCGATTGTGCGCGGGCGGCTGCTGGCTGGCCAACGCGAAGTCTCCTCCGCACCACAGGGTGGAGGCCGGACGACGGACCGGGATGAGGTCGCTGCCCGCCGCGGACCTCGACGGGTGACAGCCCTCGGGCTCAGGTCGTGGGGGATCGAGGCTGGTGGTCCAGCCAGGTGACGACGGCGGTGTGCGGCACGGTGAGCGCTGCCAGCACCGGGAGGACTGCGGCGGTGAGGACGATCCAGCTGGAGGTGACCCGGCCAAGCAGGAGCACGGCACCCACCACGATGGCCGTCGGCAGCGCGGTCGCTGCCAGGAAGCGGCGCACGGGGCGGGCCAGCCGGCCTGCGGCCAGATCCACGCTGTTGCGCGGGTCACCCGAGACCAGGCGTGCGGTGTGACGCAGGGCGTGCCAGCAGCCGAAGAACACCCCGAAGGCAACAGGAGGTGGGGTGAGGCTGACCAGGCCCGCAAGCAGAACCAGGTCCAGGCTCCGGGCACGCTGACCGCGCCGCCAGGCCAGCACGATCAGGATCGCGGCGGTGGTCAGCGCGGTGGCCACCACGACGCTCACCCAGCCGGACGGGATCCCGGGCACCTGACGGTCCACCACCGCAGCTGTGACCGCACGTACCCCGCTGCGGTCCGGGCCGGCGACCGCGCCGCGAACCAGTGGCACGAGGAGCACCAGCGCGCCGATCAGGAACGCCTGCACCGGGGCCGGGGTGACCCGCCGGCCGGACCGCTCGTCGTCGAACGCGGTCTCTCCGGCCCCGAAGTGCCACACCGACAAGGCGATGAACAGGCCCAGCCCGCACAGCGGTGCGGCGCGGAAGCCGAGGTAGGCCAGCACAGCGAGCGCGCCGTACCCCAGTGCCACGGTCGCGATCAACCGTGGCGAGTTGCCCTGCCGTTGTGCGGGCAGCAGGTGATCGGCAGCTCCGTGCGGGAGTCCGAGAGCCAGGCCGACGACCAGCGGCAACCAGGCCAGGTGCCCCCAGCCACCGGGAACGACCACGCTGATAGCGATGGCCCCGCCGGCCACCGCACGTGAGCCCCGGGTGGCCCAGCGGTCGGCGATCGTGGCCACCGGCCCGCTCGTGCCGCCGGGCCTTCCTGGGCCGGGCGACCGGTACCGCCGGCCGGTCCAGGGAGAGTGGGCGGTCACCGTCACCGGCCGCGGACCTCCGCTGCCCCGGTCGTTCCCGTCGCCGTCCCCGTCGTGGCCGTTGCCGTCCGGGCGTGGCCAGCCCGCTCACCCAGGTGCGCGGAGGCGGTCTCGCCCATCGGGGGGAGGAGTGCCGGGGCGACCTTGACCTGACTGACGTAGGTGGCCTCGGGCGTGACGTCGAGGCCGGCGTCGACGTCTTCGGCGCTGCGCAACTTGGCGACCTTGTGGATCAGCATCCCGAAGCCGACCTTGGCCAGGATGTCCGCGGCGGAGTAGGCGAGCTGGATGCCGGCCAACCACGCCCCGGTGGTGTCGAAGAAGACCGGGATGGCATAGACCAGCGGGTACACCCCGAACGTGCCCAGCAGCACGAAGCTGGCGTTGCGCAGGCTGGTGAACGTCGCCGGGCTCATCGCCGAGCGGGACTTCCCGACAGCGCCGATCAGGGCGATGTAGAGGTAGAGGTAGAAGAGGCTGCTGATGATCCCCCACACGACCAGGGCAGTCACACTGCGGCCCTGGGACAGGGTCTGTGCCCCGAAGTAGCCGGTGATGATCATCAGGAACGCCGCGGCCATGGTGGTCAGGCGCAGCGCGCGGGCCTTGCTGCCGGCCAGCGCGCACACCGCCAGCAGTTCCAGGGTCAGCAGCGGGACGGTGACCGACCAGTCCATGTACCGCGGTGCCAACGCCAGCCGCGCTTCGGCGTTGGGCTGGTAGAGGTTGCCGACCAGGTCGTACCCGGTGTCCCACTTGATGGCGAGCACCAGGTAGGACAGCGATGCCACGCCGGCGATCAGCAGGCCGGCCAACGCCGCCGGTCGGTACTTGGGGCTGACCTCCGACGTGGTCTTCCAGCTGTAGACGAAGTAGGCGAACAGTGCGAAGCCGGCGACGACGAGGCCGTAGAAGACCAAGTCGTACAGGCCGAGGCTGATCGGTTGCAGTTCGGGGACGGGGTTCACCAGGGCTCCTTGCAGGGCAGTCGTGCGGACTGGTTCAGGGTGCGAGAATGCATGCGCAAGCGCAACTTATGCCTCATGAGCACAGGTGCTTCCCAGGGTGGCTCGCGCGGATGGCAGGATCGAGCTGTGGGCCACGACGACGGTGACCTGCTGCTGACCTCGGCAGCCGCGTTGATCGGTGTCTGGCGGCGTGCTGTGGATGAGGCGGCCGGTGGATTGACCGTCATCCAGCTGTCGTCCTTGCGGCTGTTGCAGGCGAGTTCCGACGGGTTGGCCATCGGGCAGCTCGCCGCGGAGCTGGGCAGCGCCCAGTCCAACGCCAGCCGTCTGGGTCGACCGCCTGGTGGCACTGGGTGTGGTCATCCGCAGGCAGGCGCCCGGTAGCCGACGTGAGGTCCGGGTCCGGTTGAGCCCGGCCGGTCTCTCCCTGCTCTCCGACGTCGACCTCGCGGTAGGGCGGGCATTACGCCAGGTCGTCGACGCCATGGACCCTGCCTCCGCGCAGGCGTTGTCCACGGGGCTGATCGCGTTCGCCGCCCGGGTCGACGGCGCAGCGCCTGGGCGCTGCTGACCCGCGACAGCCCGGGTTGTGACACCCCCTCCGTCGGCGTGCTCACCGCACGGTCAGGCAGGCGCGCGGGCACCATCCCGGCTGAAGGCGAGCGCGGTGTGGTCCAGGGTGCCGGGCAGCGGTCGATCCGCGCGTACCGGCCGTCCGGCGGTCTGCGTGATCGGCCCGCCGGCGAGCAGTGACGCCAGGACGTCTCCGGTCGTGTAGAGCACGAGGTCGCGACCCGGGCACCTGCCCGGTCCGGCGCTGAAGGGCACCATCGACCACAACGACGCGCTGGTCCCGCTGGGTGCGCCCGGGTCCGCCCACACCTGCGGAGCGAACCGGTCGGCGTCGTCCAGGACCTCGTCGTCACGGTGCGTCAGGGAGGACACGATGAGGAACGTCGTTCCGGCCGGCGCCGTCGTGCCCGCCCAGTCCGTGGCCTCGATGGACTCGCGCAGCACGGCGAGCGTGGTCGGCCACAGTCGCACCGACTCCAGCACGGTCGCCCGCAGCAGGGGCAGGTCCGGTGCCACCGGATCAGACTGCGTCACTTCGGTGGCGACCTGGGCTGCGTGTCCGGGGTGCCCGGCCAGCAGAGCCGCGGCCTTGTGTGTGGCGATCCCCGCGGCATCCCAGGCGAAGAGCCAGTGGGCGACCTGGTCGGCCACCGGGACGTCGGGGGCGGCGGATGTGGCCGCGACCGTGGCCGCCAGACTGCCTGGTTCGGCGCGGTCGAGGTGGCTCTGTACGCGATCCAGTAGTCGGTCTCGCGCAGCGGCGTCGGTGCGCCGCAGGTAGGCCCAGTTGGCCCGGCCGCGCAGCGCGGACAGCAGGTCGGTGAGCTCGTCGTCGTCCCGCGCGCCGTCGCCCAGGGTCAGTCGACGGACCACCCGCCACCACGCCGACGCGAACGTCTCCCACTCCCAACGGCCGGCCTGCTGGAGCGGGGCCATCTCCTGGGCAGCCAGCTGCGCCACCGATGCGGCCTGGGCGTGCAGCGGGACGTCCATCTGCAACACCTGCTCGTTCCACTCCCGCCGGGCCTGCCGGCCGTGACCGGGTGCCGGGTCGGTGATCAGCACCCCACCGGGCTGGAAGTGGGTCAGCGCGGCCTTCTTCTCCCGGGTGGCCAGCGCGAACGGAACGGGGCTGTCGGCCAGCAGCCGCGCAGCGTCACCGGCGGACAGCACCAACGCCAGATCGCGTCCGGGGATGCGCAGCATCAGCGGGCCGCTACCGTGCCGGCGGCGACTGCGTTGCAACGCGCGAACTGCCCGGGTGTCCACCTGGAGACGGTCGGCGAGCCGAACCAGGGCAGGGCGACGCAGGATGATCCCCTGGGCCAGCATCGGGAGCAGGACACCACCCACCAGCCGCACCGTCTCCCCGGCCCCGGCCCGGCCGATCCGGTGGCTGCCGTGATCGGGCGCCGCGGGGGCAGTGGGCGCAGGAGGCAGCTGGACCGCGCGGTCGTGTGCAGCCGGGGTGACGGTCATGCGGGCCGACCTACCCACCTCCACCGGGCAGCACCCCTCGATCGCTGCGACGCCTCGATCACCGTGTGCCTGGGGTCGGTGGCACTGCCCCCCGGTCGTGATCAGCGACTCGACCGGAGAACGGTTCCGAGGGCAGCCGTCGATCGTGCTCCCTCCGCCCGGGCGGGGAGGGGCAGTGGAGGTCCACGATCACCGTCACCACCGGACGGGCAGGGTCTCCAGGCCGAAGACGATCGAGCGCTGCCGGAAGACCGGCGCCCGGTCCCGGTCCACCAGCTGCAGCCCCGGGAACCGGGCCAGCAGGGCGGGCAGCGCGACCTGCAGCTCCAGCCGGGCCAGCGGTGCGCCCAGGCAGTGGTGGATGCCGTGCCCGAAGGCCAGGTGCTGCAGTGCCGGGCGGGTGAGGTCCAGGTCCTCCAGGCCCGCGGCCCAGCGGGGGTCCCGGTCGGCGCCGGCCAACGAGCAGAGCACCAGCTCCCCGGCCGCGATCTGCTGGCCGGCCAGCTCCGTGTCGGCCCGGGCGAACCGCGGGAAGGCGACCTGGACGACGGTCAGGTGCCGCAGCAGCTCCTCGACCGCGCCTTGCACGGCCGCCGGGTCGGCTCGCAGCCGTTCGGCGGCAGCGGGGTCGCGCAGCAGCAGCAGGGTGGACAGCGCCAGCATGCTCGCGGTCGTCTCGTGGCCACCCACGAGCAGGCCGTCGACCAGCCCGGCGAGCTCCTCGTCGCCCACGGTGTCGCCGTGCTCGCGGACCAGTTGCCCGAGCAGACCCGCCCCGGGGTTCTTCCGCTCCCGGGCAACGAGGTCGCGCAGGTGCGCCACGGACTGCGCGGCCGAGTCCAGCGGCGCCACGATGGACTGCAGCAGGTCGAAGCGCCCGGCGGCCAACGCCGCGAAGTCGACCTGGCCGGCACGGGGCACCCCCAGCAGCTCCCCGATCACCAGCGCCGGCACCTGGTCGGCGAACTCGGTCACCAGGTCCGCACCCGGCCCGGCCGCCTCGAGCGCGTCCAGCCGCTCGTCCACGACCCGCCGGACCGCCGGCTCCAGCGCGGCGATCGATCGCGCGGTGAACGCCGGGGCCAGCAGCCGACGCAGCCGGGTGTGGTCGGGCGGGTCGCGGAAGCCCAGCCCGCCGGGGTCGGTCAGGCCCAGGTCGCCGTCGTCGTCCGCGGCGGCCAGGTGCGCGAAGTCGTTGCTGAAGGTGGCCGTGTCGCCGAGCACCGCCCGGACCTCGGCGTACCGGGTGACCAGCCAGACCGGGTTGCCGAAAAGGTCGAGCCGGGCGACCGGGCCGGCCTCGCGGTGCCGGGCCAGCCAGGGCAGCGGGTCGACGTCGATGCGGGTGAGCGGTGCGAAGACGTCGTCGTCGGCCGGTTCCCCGGACGGGGCGACGCGGTCGTCGATGCCGGGTGCGGACACGCTGGTCGGACTCCTCACGGTGGGGGCAGGGCAGCTCCAGCCTGCCCGACGTCGGGGACCTGCGGTGCCCCCGGTGGGTGCAACCGGTCACGACGGCACCACCGGGACGGAACAGTCCGACCCTCCGGTGCGCTGTCTCCGGACATGCCCACGACCTGGTTCATCACCGGTGCCTCCCGCGGTTTCGGCCGCGAGTGGTCCATCGCCGCCCTCGAGCGCGGGGACGCAGTCGCCGCCACCGCGCGGGACACCGCCTCCCTGGAGGACCTCGCCGCGCAGTACGGCGACCGCCTGCTCCCCGTCCAGCTCGACGTGGACGACCGGGCCGCGGTGTTCGCCGCGGTCGAGCGCGCGCACGCGCACTTCGGCCGGCTCGACGTCGTCGTGAACAACGCCGGATACGGCCAGTTCGGGATGATCGAGGAGGCCTCCGAGGCCGAGGTCCGCGCCCAGTTCGAGACCAACGTGTTCGGTGCCTTCTGGGTCACCCAGGCCGCGCTGCCGTTCCTGCGCGAGCAGGGCTCGGGCCACGTGCTGCAGGTGTCCTCGATCGGCGGCATCACCACGTTCCCGAACATCGGGGTCTACAACGCCTCCAAGTGGGCGCTGGAGGGCTTCTCCCAGGCGCTCGCCGCCGAGGTCGCCGACTTCGGCGTGCACGTCACGATCATCGAGCCCGGCGGGTTCGACACCGACTGGGGCGGCTCCTCGGCCAAGCACACGACGCCGAACCCGGCCTACGACGAGTTCCGGGAGAAGGCCGCCGAGCAGCGCAAGGCACGGGTCTCCTCCCCGGGCGACCCGGGCGCGTCGGCCGCCGCCGTGCTGCAGGTCGTGGACGCCGAGAACCCGCCGCTGCGGGTCTTCTTCGGCACCGCCCCGCTGAGCATCGCCACCGCGGACTACGAGTCCCGGCTGGCCGGGTGGAACGCCTGGCACGACGTGTCGGAACTGGCCCAGGGCTGACCCGGCCGGCACTGCGCACGAGCATCGTCGGTGGGTCACCGGACCCGGCCGTCGGGCGACCACCCGCTGGCGGTCGCGGCATGCCCCCCTCCGCGGCCTCGCACGAGCGGGCCGTCGCTGGCCGAAACGTCGGGGCGGTTGCGATCGAGTCACGGTCGAGCATCGAACCGGACACGTTCCCGGGCCAGGCGTGCAGCACCCAGCCGGGCTCGGGGAGGTAGCGGGAGCACACCATTCCCGACAGGAGGACTTCCGATGACTGGACCACAAACGACGGGTGCGACCTCTGTCGCCAAAAAGCGGACGATCTGGCCGTGGGTGCTACTGGCCGTCGTGATCGTCGCGCTCCTGCTCTGGTGGCTGATCGCCGCTCTCAACGGGGACGACGACGCCGCCGACGCGAGCGCGAGCATCGACACGACCAGCACTGCGGAGCAGACCTCTCCCTCCAACGATGCCGAGGCGACGGACTCCGCCGGGTCCACCACCGACGCCGGCTCGACGACGTCCCCCGGCTCCGTGCCGGTGATCGTCGTCCCGGGTGCGGTCCTGGTCGGGGACCTCGACGCGCTGGACCCCAACACCGACCTGAGCGCTAGCGTCGGGGAGCCGGTGACCGCCGACAGCGTGCAGGTGCAGGTTGCGATCGCGGACGAGGCGTTCTACGTGGGCCCAGAGGCCGGCCAGACCGTCCTGGTCCGGTTGCAGCCGTTCGCCGGCACCGGCCAGCCGGAGTCCCCGGTCACGTATGAGGCGGGTGACACCGTGAGCTTCACCGGCACCCTCGAGCAGGTCGACGAGGCGTTCCTCACCGACCTGCAGCTCTACGACCCCTCCGGTCAGTTCCAGGTGGGTGACTACTACGTCCAGGCGTCGGAGGTCACCGTCGTCGGGTGATCTACCCCTGAGCTGAGGTGGTCGGCCCGGAGGGTGCGACCACGGGCGCCGCGGGTCTGTCCAGTCAGGACCGACCCCGGCGCCCCGGCCGGGGCGGGGCGGGGCGGACCTGCGGCTCCGTGGGCGCGGGCAGCACCTTCCGCAGGGGATGCCTCACCGCTAAGGTAAATCTCATGACGAGCAGGCGCGTACGCATCGGCATCGACACTGGCGGCACCTTCACCGACGTGGTGGCGGTGGACGAGGAGACCGGCGCGACGACGACGACCAAGACGCCGTCCACCCCCGGCGACCCGGCCGACGGCTTCCTGGCCGGCGTGACCAAGGTGCTGGACCTCCTGGGCATCGGCGCCGACGAGGCCGCCGCGGCGATCACCGCGGTGAGCCACGGGACGACGGTGGCCACCAACCAGCTGCTCGAGGGCAAGCTGGACCGGATCGGCTTCATCACCACCGAGGGCTACGCGTCGGTGCTGGAGATCGCCCGGCAGTCCGTGCCCGACGGCTACGGCAACTCCTACTTCTGGGTCAAGCCGCCACGGATCGTGCCGGCCGACCTGGTGAAGACCGTCGGCGGGCGGCTGGACCACACCGGCGCCGAGGTCCGCCCGTTCGACCGGCAGCAGGCCGTCGAGGCGGCGCGCTTCTTCCGGGACGCCGGGATCACCACCGTCGGCGTCTGCTTCCTGCACGCCTACGCCGACGACACCCACGAGCGCGCGATGCTCGACGTGCTCCACGTGGAACACCCCGACTGCGTGGTCTCGATCAGCTCCGGCGTGCTGCGGGAGTACCGCGAGTACGAGCGATCGGTGACCACGCTGGTCGACGCCGCAGTGAAGCCCAAGGTCGCCGCCTACGTCACCAACATCCGCCGCCGGCTCGACGAGCTGGCGCCCGACGTGCCGTTCTACGTGATGAAAAGCAACGGCGGTGTGTTGAGCGCGGCCGAGGTCGTGCACCAGCCGATCACCACGATGCTGTCCGGCCCGGCCGCCGGCGCCCTGGGCGCCGCGCTCATCGCCGGCACCGCCGGGTTCGACCGCATCCTCACCTGCGACGGTGGCGGCACCTCCACCGACGTCACGGTGGTCATCGACGGCGAGCCCGCACTCACCACCGAGGGCACCGTCGGGGACTACCCGTCCAAGATCCCGATGATCGACGTCGTCACCGTGGGCGCCGGTGGCGGCTCGATCGCCTGGCTGTCCCCCGAGGGCACGCTGAAGGTCGGCCCCCGATCGGCCGGCGCCGACCCCGGCCCGATGTGCTACCCCAGCCGCGGCCCGGAGCCGACGGTCACCGATGCGCACGTCGTCCTGGGCCGGATCCCCCCGCACCTGCTGGGCGGGGAGATCCCGCTGTCGGTCGAGGCCGCGCGGGAGGGGATGGAGACCCTGGGCGGGAAGCTCGACCTGTCGCTCGAGGCGGCCGCCACCGGGATCCTGGAGATCTCTGCCTGGAACCAGGCCAACGCGCTGCGCCAGGTCACCGTGGCCAAGGGCCTCGACGTCCGGGACTTCACGCTGACCACGTTCGGTGGCTCGGGCTCGCTGTTGGCCTGCCGGCTGATGGACGTGCTGGGCCTGCCCCGCACCCTGGTGCCGCCGAACCCGGGCAACGTCAGCGCGTTCGGGCTGCTGACCGTCGACGTCCGCAACGACTACGTGCAGACGATGGTCACCCGGCACGCCGCGCTGGACCCGGCCGCCGTGGGCACCGCGTTCGCCGCCCTGGAGGACCAGGCCGCGCAGGCGCTCGACGGCGAGGGCTTCGCCCGGGACTCCCAGCGCATGCAGCGCACCGCCGACCTGCGCTACGTCGGGCAGGCTTTCGAGGTCCGGGTGCCGGTCGCCGAGGGCGCGCCGGACGCCGATTCACTCGACACCGCCTGCAACGACTTCCATGCCGCGCACCGCCAGCTGTACGGCTACGACTTCAGCCTCGACCCGCGCCAGGCCGTGGAGTGGGTCAACCTGCGGGTCAGCGGGATCGGCCCGATCCGCCGTCCGGACCTGGTCCGCATGCCCGACCGCACCTCCGGCTCGGTCGCCGACGCCGTGTCCGGCTCCCGCCGGGTCTGGTTCGACGCCTGGATCGACACCCCGACCTACTGGCGCCCGGACCTGCAGCCCGGGGACGTCGTCGTCGGGCCGGGGATCATCGAGGAGTTCGGCTCCACCGTGCCGGTGCACCCCGGCTTCGTCGCCACCGTCGACGACTTCGCCAACCTGCTGCTCACGAAGGAGTCCTGATGACCGCCGTTGCCGCCGACCCGGTCCTGGTCGAGATCGTCGCGGGCACGCTGGCCGCGATCGAGATGGAGGTGGAGACGGCGATCGGCCGCACCTCCCGCTCGCCGATGATCCGCGATGCACACGACTTCCGGGCCGGGATCCACGACCGCCAGCTGCGCAAGCTGACCGGTCGCTCGTACTCGGCGCTGGTGCAGCCCGTCGTCCGGGACTACCCGATCGACGCCATGAACGTCGGCGACGTCTACTTCCACAACGACGTCTACCTGTCCGAGGGCGGGATCGGGCACCTGCCCGACCTCTGCGTCACCGTGCCGGTGTTCGCCGACGTGGACGGCCGCCCGCAGGTGGTCGCGTTCGTGCAGGCCTTCGGTCACCACGACGACATCGGCGGCGCCGTGCCGGGCTCGATGCCCTCGGCCGCCACCTCGATGTTCGAGGAGGGCCTGATGGTCCCCCCGATCAAGCTGTGGGACCGCGGCGTGCCGAACGAGAGCGCGCTGAAGATCATGACCCGCAACTCGCGGATGCCCGACTCGCTGGCCGCGGACCTGGACGCCGAGTGCTCGGCCTGCCTGTCCGGTGCCCGCCGGTTGGGCGAGTTGTTCGACCGGTACGGCGTGGCCGCCGTCGAGGCCTGCTTCGACGCGATCCTGACGAACTCCACCGAGGTCTACCGCAAGGAGATCCTGTCCCAGATCCCGGACGGCACCTACGTCTGGGAGGACTACGCCGAGCACGACGGCGTGGACGAGCCGATGCTGCACCGGCAGCGGATCACGCTGACCATGGACTCCACCGCCGAGGTCCCGCTGATCATCGACTTCACCGGCACCGGCCCGCAGGCCAAGGGCCCGATCAACCACTGCGGCGACTACGCGCAAGGCAACTTCCTGAAGAAGTGGCTGGCCCCGGTGCTGCGCAACCTCGCGGCCACCCCGGAGCGGATGGCCCAGCTCGACGTCAACGAGGGCGTCGTGCCGCTGATCGAGATGCGCTTCCCGGAGAAGGGCACGCTGCTCACCCCGGTGTTCCCGGCGCCGACCAACGCCCGCACGTTCGTGATCCTGCGGCTGCTCGGCGTCCTGGCGGGCGTGCTGGCGAAGGCCACCGGCGGCCGGATGCCGGCCGACCAGGAGACGATCCGTTACACCGGCGTCTACGGCACCGACGCCGACGGCGAGTCCTACCTGATGCGCGAGGTGCTCGGCGGCGGCTCCGGTGGGCGCTACTACGCCGACGGCGAGGACACCATCCACGTCGTCCCGGACAGCCGGAACCTGCCCACGGAGTTCACCGAGGGCCGCTTCCCGCTGCGCATCGAGGCCCTGGGCCTGGCCCTGGACTCCGGCGGCGCCGGCCGCTACCGCGGGGGCTGCGGCTACGAGAAGCACATCCGGGTGCTCCGCGACGCACACTTCATGTCCATCGCGGACCGCTCGATCCTGGCCTGCTGGGGCGTCAAGGGCGGCAAGGCCGGCCAGCCGTTCCAGATCACCGTGGACCCGGGCGGCCCGAACGAGCACGAGGTCGACGCGCTCGCCGACGCCGAGCCGCTGGAGGCCGGCACCGTCGTCCGCGTCCGGACGACGGGCGGCGGTGGCTGGGGCGACCCGCTGGAGCGGCCGGTGGAGGAGGTGCTGCAGGACATCGCCTGGCTGAAGGTCTCGGTCGAGGGTGCCCGGCGGGACTACGGCGTGGTCATCGACTCCGACGGGGACGCCGACCTGACCGCCACCGACGCACTGCGCTCCTCGTTGCGTGCCGAGCGCACCGGCGGGGAGCCCTTCTTCGACCGCGGACCGGGCTACGCAACCCTGTCGGGTGGGGCCTCGTTCAACGAGTACGACGTGCTCTGAACCCATCCCGCCCGTCCGCACCGAGCACGACCTCCAACCCCCACTCGGGCGCAGCCCGCTGGTCTGTGCCAGGGCGTCGGCGCTCGGCCGGAACGGAGCCCGGGGCGCAACCCTCGGAGTGAGGGTGCCCCGGGCTCCCGACCGGCCGGCTATGGGGTCAGTTGTTCTCGGCCGGCACGGATGTGTCGATCGAGTCCGCGGCGATGTAGTTGCCGTCAGCGAAGTCCGAGTAACCGTCGTCGGTCAGGTCGACGCCCAGGTCATCCTCGACCGTGACCTCGTCGAACCCGTCCTGCACCGTGCCCGTGACCTGCACGACCTGACCCTCTTCGACGTCGGCCGCCATGTCCGCACCCACGATGAGCAGCGGCTCGACGGAGGTGTCGTCGGTGCCGGCGATGGTGAAGGAGTTCGCGTCGATCACGTCGTTCACCGTGGCCGACACGGTCACCTCCTCGCCGACGTACGTGTCGGAGTCGTTGTAGAAGTCACTGTCGTAGAGGCCGTCGTAGATCAGGCCTGAATTGTCGACCTCGTTGTCGCCCCCGTTGTCGGCGCCTTCGTCCGCGATGTCGCCGGCGCTGACGCCCTGCTCGGGGCCGGTGCTGTCGTCCCCGCAGGCGACCAGGGTGAAGGGGGCCAGGGCCAGGCCGCCCGCGACGAAGAGCTTCACGATGGGACGGGTGTGCTTCTGCATGGTCGGGCCTCTCGTCAGGGCGGGCCAGGGGTGGTCCGCCGCCGGATGCGTGCAGAAGAGGTGTTCCCGCATTCCACCTGGACAGGCGCAACGGCGAGCAAGTGATGCGGTCCCGTGACGAACCGGTACGTTCGGCCGATCGGTTCCGTTCCGGCGGGGCGGCGACGTCACGCGTTCGTCACGGATCTGTCCAGCGAGCCGCCATCTCCCCCCGTTCACCGCGCCGCACGGTGGCTCCCCGTGCGCCCGGCGGCCGCGGGACGGGCTCGTACCGTGACCCAGCCGATGCGGGACGAGACCGAGGCCCTGCTACGCCCCGGGCCGCGCGACGGGGCCGCACCGGGGGATGACCGGCCGCGCATTCGCGGCACCAGCGGCCGAGCCGCGGGCGGACGACTCCGAAGACATCGAGGAGGACCTGACCTCAGGCTGCGGCGCGGCCCCGGGCGATCGACCGGACGACGGGGGCCAGCGCCTCGGCGATGAGCGCGTAGCCCGCCGAGGACGGATGGAAGTGATCGAGCGCGAACAGCGCCGGCTGCGCCCGGAACCGCGCGCCCAGCTCCTCCCCGATCGGCACCGTCACGCCTCCGGCCGTCCGGACCGCCGCGGTCTGCCGGCGGCGCAGCTCCCCGCTGGCAGTGGCCACCAACGCCTGGAACGCCGGCGGCACCCACGGCACGGTCGACAGGTCCGGCGCGGGGACGGCGAGGACATCGGCGCCGAGCAGTCGGAGTGCGCGCACCGTGTCACCCAACAGCGCGGCCGCGGTCACCGGTGCCACGAGCCGGGTCAGGTCGTTCGCGCCGACGATCACCAGCGCCAGGTCCACGTGCACCACCTGCCGCAGCTGGGCGGCCAGGCCCGCGGACACCGCCCCGGGGACGGCGACCACCTGCAGCACGGCGTCCACGTCGTCCTCGGCCAGCGCCCGGACCAGCCGGGGCCCGATCGCGTCGGCCGGGTCCGAGGCGCCGGTGCCGTAGGCGATCGAGTCGCCGAGGACGACGAGGGAGAGGGTCACACAGCACCGAACGAGAGCCCGCGGGGCAGTGTTCCGCAGTGCCCGACCCGACGGTGATCACGGACCTGGGTGAGGTCCGGCGCGGCGTGTCGCTCACCTGGGTCCGTGATCATCGCAGCGGGAGACGTCTGGGACGTCCACCCCGTTCGTGCAGGTCAGCGGGTGAGGCGCTGTCAGGCGTGCGCCGCGGGCGGGCAGGATGGACCCTGTGGACACGGAGGAACAGCTCGAGCTGACCGCAGCCGACCTGGCGGTGCGGACCCTGGGCGAGCTGACCGTCCACTCCCCGCTGGACGGCGGTCTGCTCGAGCGTGGCGAGTCGATGCACTACGTCGGCGAGCACGACCGGGTGCTGGTGGACGGCACGCTGGGGGTCGCGATGAAGCGCGGCGTCCCGGTGGAGGAGCTGCCCACGTTCGAACCCGGCGGGCCCCGGCGCAAGCTCTTCTTCGACCCCAAGCGCACCAAGGTCGGCATCGTGACCTGCGGGGGGCTGTGCCCGGGTCTGAACAACGTCATCCGCGGGCTGGTCGGCGAGCTGGCCGAGCACTACGGGGTGCACTCGGTGCTCGGGTTCCGGGACGGCTACCAGGGGCTCACCCCCCACGGCGCCGAACCCGTGGTGCTGACCCCGGAATCGGTGCGCTGGATCAACCAGCAGGGTGGCACGGTGCTGGGCACCTCCCGTGGCGGGCAGGACCCCCGGGTCATGGTCGAGACGCTACGGCTGCGCCGCATCGACGTGCTGTTCGTGGTGGGCGGCGACGGGTCGTTGCGCGGCGCCCAGACGATCGCCGACGAGGCCCAGCGCCGCGGGATGCTGATCGCCGTCATCGGCATCCCGAAGACCATCGACAACGACATCCCGTGGATCGACCGCAGCTTCGGCTTCCAGACGGCGTTCGGCCGGGCCGCGGAGTCCATCCGCGGCGCGGCGACCGAGGCGCGGTCACACCCCGGCGGCGTCGGGCTGGTGAAGCTGATGGGCCGGCACTCCGGGTTCATCGCCGCCTACGCCACGCTGGCCAGCGATGACGTCGACCTGGTGCTGATCCCCGAGGTGCACATGCCGCTGGAGGGCGAGCGCGGGGTGCTGGCGCACGTCGAACGCACGCTCGACCGGCAGAACCACGCGTTGATCGTGGTCGCCGAGGGCGCCGGCCAGGAGCTCTTCACCGGGAACGGGGCCACCGACCCCTCCGGCAACGCCAAGCTGCACGACATCGGCACGCTGCTGCGCGACCGGCTGACCGAGCACCTGGCCGCCGCCGGCAAGCAGTTCCAGCTGCGCTACGTCGACCCGGGCTACGCGATCCGCAGCGTGCCGGCCAACAGCCACGACTCGGTCTACTGCACCCGGCTCGCCCAGGCCGCGGTGCACGCCGCGATGGCCGGCCGGACCGCCGCCGTCGCCGGTCGGTGGCACGGCCGGTTCGTCAACCTGCCCATCCCGCTGGTCACCCGGACCCGCAACCAGGTCGACCCCCGCGGGGACCTGTGGCTCTCGGTGCTGGAGGCGACGGGGCAGCCCGTGCACGTCTGAGCGGTCGGGGCCCTCCGCCGTCGCCGACCGCGCGGTTGCAGGTCAGCCGCGTCCCGGCCGCGGGACGCCGGGGAGCACGACCCGCACCGTCAGCCCGGCGACCAGGGCCCAGAACGCAGAGCTGGTCCCGGCGAACGCGATCCCCGACGCAGCGGTGACCATCGTGGCAACGGCAGGGATGCGGTCCGCCGGCTCGGCCAGCGCGGCCTGGGTGGAGGCGGCGAGCGTCCCGAGCAGCGCGAGCCCGGCGACGGCGGGCACCACGCCCGCCGGGGCGAGACCCACGAGGGTGCCGAGGGCCACGGACCCCAGCCCCAGGACGACGAGGACGACGCCGGACGTCGAGCTGGCGATCCACCGGAGCGACCGGTCCTCCCCCGCCTCGGGACCCGCCGTCAGGGCCGCACTGATGGCCGCGAGATTCACCGCGTGCCCGCCGGCCGGCGCGCTGAGGATCGTGGACGCCCCGGTCACGAGCATCGCCCGCCGCCACGGCACCCGATAGCCCAGACTGGTCAGGACGGCCACGCCGGCGACGTTCTGCGAGGCCATCGTCACCAGGTACAGCGGCAGCGCGATGCCGACCAGCGCCTGCGCGGTGAGGCTGGGCGCCGTGAGCTCCAGCCGGGGCAGCAGCGACCCCGCGGTCTCGCCCGCAGCGGCGATCCCCGTGACGACCGCTGCGGCCGCGAACGCCAGGGGCGTCGCCCACCGGGGCGCGAAGCGCAGGCCCAGGAGCCAGACGGCGATGACCGGAGCGACGGCCCACGGTGACTGCTGCAGGCCGGAGACAGTCTGCAGGCAGATCTGCAGCAGCACACCGGCGAGCATCGCCTGGGCGACCGACGCCGGGATCCGGGCGACCAGCGCCCCCAGCTGCGGCACCAGACCGGTCACCACGATCAGCACGCCGGTGACCAGGAAGGCACCCACCGCGGCCGGCCAGCCCCCGCTCACGCTGCCGGTGGTGATCAGCAGGGCAGCGCCGGGGGTGGACCAGGCCGCCGCGATCGGCACCCGGGTGGTGACCGACAGCAGCACGCACGACAGGCCCATGGTCACGCTGACCGCGAGCAGCCCGCTGGCCGCCTGGGCCGGGGTGGCCCCGACGGCGGTCAGCCCGGCGAGCAGGACGACGAAGGAGCTGGTGAACCCGACCAGGGCGGCGACGATGCCGGCGGTGACCGGCGCCGTCAGGTCGCGTCCGGGCCTCACCCCACGGCAGGAGCGGCGGCTACCGCGACGGTGCCCAGCGCAGCCCGCAGGGCCCGGCCGTCCTCGTCGGCCAGCGCGGCGGTCCGCAACCGCACGACCTCCTCGGGCGCGCCCGCGCGGTCACCGAAGCCGTCGATCGCGGTCATCAGCAAGGCGAAGCTCTCCCGGCCGTGCTCGTGCGTGGCGCCGTACCCCTTGAGCACCCGTTGGCACTCCACGACCTCACGGGCGAGCTCGGGGTCGGTCGCGCCCAGGCACACCGCCCGGTCCAGCCAGGCGTCGATCGCGACCTGCTCCAGGCCGAAGCGCAGTGAGCGGGGACGCAGGGGACGCAGCCGGGCCATCGTCCACAGCATCGAGTACCCGGCGATGCCGGTCGTGTTCACCACCAGCCCGTCGCGGGTCGCCTTGCCGACCACCGTCGCGAAGCCCTTGGACCGCGCCAGCCGGCGGCCCAGCGCGGTGGGCAGGGTGTCGGTGATCTCCTCGACCTGCGGGTGCAGGTACTCCTTGACGTCGACCAGCTGGTCCTCGCTCTTCGCTCCGGCTTCCGCGCGGACACCGGCCAGACGGCGGCGGCGGATCTTCTGGTGCGCGACGTGGATGGTGTCCTGGTAGGTCATCCACAGCGCCACGTGCCGGGCCGCCTCGGTGGTCAGCCGGGCAGCGCCGTCGACGTCGGGGTCCAGCGGCACCAGGCGGGCGACCCGGTCGAGGTAGCGGTCGGTGTAGGCGAGGTCCTGGTAGACCGCCGTCCGGACGCAGCCCTGCAGCAGCATGTCGCGCGCCGCGGCCGGGAAGTCGGCGACGACGCGTCGCACCTGCGCGTGCAGAGCGGGGCCGACCAGGCTGTCCGGGTCGGTGGCGGCGACCTCGCGGCGGCGCTGCTCCTCGGTCTGCGCGGCGGCCTCCTCCGGGTCGATCGGACGGCGCAGCTGCAGGGTGAGCGGCACCGCACCGACGCCGGGGGGCGGGGGCGGTGCGGGTGCGGCGGCAGGTGGCGCCTGGGCGGCGTCGAAGCCCGCCGCGAAGGCGCGCAGCGACGCCTCGACGCCCTTGCCCGAGGCACGGATGGCGTCCTCGAAGCGCGCGCGCTCGACGGGCACGACACCGCAGCCGGCCAAGGCGCCGAACAGCGACGCGCTGATCACGCTGCCGGCCTGCAGCGCCAGGGCCATGAAGTCCGCCGACACGAGCCGCTTCGAGCCTGCCCGGGCCGCGTCCAGCAGGCTGGCGCTGTCGACCCGACCGTCGCCCAACGCCAGTCGCTCGTCCATCGAGTAGACCCGGTTGGTGGAGGCGATCAGCGTGGTCCGGTCGGGCGTGGAGAAGCCCCGCTGCACCGCGCGGCCGGCCTCCATCAACTCGGAGGCGATGACGACGTCCACCTCGCCCGGCGTCGGGAACAGGCTGAGCACGGGCTCGGACCGGGCCCCGCCCGCATCGCCTGGCGGGTAGAGCTCCACGTAGTAGACGGTGGCGCCGGTGCGCTGGGCGACGCCGGCCACCGAGGTGGTCTGCGCGTGGAAGCCGGCGTCCTGACCGACCGAGACGATCCAGTCGGCCAGCACACCGCCGCCCTCGCCGCCCATGGCGAGGATCGCGATCGTGATCGGACGGCGTCCGGCGGTCCAGCTGGTCACGCCGTCACCGACTCGAACCGGGCCGCACGCTTCTCGACGCCGGTGGACAACAGGCCGGTCCAGCGCTTGCGGGCCCGCGCCAGCACCTGGTCCTTGCGGGTGGGGTTGTGCACCAGGTCGGTCCGGTAGAACGACGGGCACAGCGACGCCGCGTGCGCGTTGGCCCCGCAGACGCCGCAACCGACGCAGGAGTCGATCACCGTGGCGACCGGGTCGGTGCGCATCGGGTCGGGGTTGGGCTTGATGGTCAGCGACGGGCAGCCGGAGACGCGGATGCAGGCGTGGTCGCCGGTACAGGTCTCGGCATCGACGCCGAACCGTTCCTTCACGACCCGCTTGCCCTCCTTGACCGCCTTGGCCCGCAGCGGCTTCTCCCGGCGGTCCTTGTTCAGCTGGCACTCCGAGGTCGCCACCACGACCTTGGGACCGCGCTCCTTGGTGGTGAGCGCCTCGACGAGCAGGTCGCGCAGCTCGCCGATCCGGTAGGTGTCGGTGACCGAGCGCACCCACGTCACGCCGACGCCACGGACGGCCTTCTCGATCGAGTGCTTGGTCGAGCGCAGCACGTTGTCGGCCGGGGACGACAGCACGTCCTGGCCGCCGGTCGCCGCGCTGTAGGCGTTGTCGACCACCAGCAGCAGCTGGTCGTTCTGGTTGAACACGGCGTTGCCGACGCCGCTGGTCAGGCCGTTGTGCCAGAACCCGCCGTCGCCCATCACGGCGATCGTGCGTCGGTCGGCGTCCTTGCTGTTCAGCGCGGCGGCACCTGCCGAGCCCAGGCCGTAGCCCATGGTCGTGGCGCCCAGGTTGAACGGCTCGTTGATGGCGAACAGGTGGCAGCCGATGTCGGCGCTGACGTGATGCTGCTTGCCGATCTCCTTCTCGGCGAGCTTCAGTGCCGAGAAGATCGGCCGCTCCGGGCAGCCGGTGCACAACCCCGGCGGGCGGGCCCGGACCACCTGCGGGTCGACCCGCGGGGCAAACGGGCTCCCCGGGTCCTCGGCGGGCTTGAGCAGCGCAGGCCGGGTCTGCACAGCGTCGGGCAGGTAGCGGGTCAGGAAGGCCTCCACACCGCGGGTGACCGCCGCGGTCGTGTACTCCCCCGCCACCGGCAGCAGGTCCTTGCCGTGCAGTGCGA
>JBBSVA010000063.1:0-18607 GCA_038233915.1 Mycobacteriales bacterium
AGCAGCGTGAGGCTGCCGAGTTCGGCGACGTCGCGGAGATGTTGGAGAGCCTCGGCCCGTTCGGGGTCGGCGAGCTCCACGTGGTAGCGCCGGCGGAACTCCTCGAAGTGCGCCGGATCGTGGGCGTACCACGTTCGCAGCTCCGTTGATGGGGCGATGGGCTTGCACCATTCGTCGAGCGCGGCCCTCTTCTTGCTCAGGCCGCGCGGCCAGAGGCGGTCCACCAGGACGCGGGTGCCGTCTGTCGGCTCCGGGTCGTCGTAGGCGCGGCGGACTCTCAATTCGTTCGGGCTCGTCACGGTGTCCTGTCTGGTCGTCGATGCGGTGCGCGCGCTCACATCAGTGGAGCAGGCCGAGGACGACCCTGCGAGCCATGGCAGGCCCGTGGTGGCGGCGAGCAGCCCGAGCATCGCGACCTCGGCCGAACCCGTCGGCCCGTCTGCGGGGGTACGCGGAGCCCTCGAGGTCTCCCCCCGAGGTCGCGCCGCCGCACGATGCTGCTCGGGCCGCCGACGTCGAGGAGCCCATCGACTGCGATGAGGTCCTCGGGTGACCGACGATCGCGCCCTCGTGGCGGATGCGCTGCAGGCCGACGAAGGCGTCGGAACCGGGTCCCGCGATCGGAGCGACGTTCGCCGTCGTGTGCACGCCGATGTCAGCCGACGGGTGGTGACCGCCCGGTGGGGATGCGGCAAGGTGTGCAGGCGTGTCAGACACCAGCGCCGTCGTCGGTCGCGCACCCGCGGGCACACCTGGCGCCGGCGCGCGTGGCCGTCAGGGTTACGCACTCCGGTCGGCGGCGACGAGGGCATGCACGGGCCGTCCACCAGTTCCCCGCGCCTGCACTGGAGGTCCAGCGTGATCGAAGTCCGCGGCCTGACGAAGACCTATGGCAAGACGGTCGCCGTCGACGACCTGTCCTTCTCCATCCGTCCGGGAGTGGTCACCGGTTTCCTGGGGCCCAACGGCGCAGGCAAGTCCACCACGATGCGGATGATCCTCGGCCTGGACCGCCCCACCCGCGGCAGCGCCCTGATCGGTGGCAAGACCTACGGCGAGCTGACGGGCCCCCTGCACCACGTGGGCGCTCTGCTGGACGCCAAGGACGTCCACCCGGGCCGGACGGCGAAGGCGCACCTGAGAGCCCTGGCCCAGAGCAACGGCATCCCGACCAGCCGGGTCGGCGACGTCCTCGAGCTGACGGGCCTCTCCACGGTCGCCAACCGCCGGATCAAGGGCTTCTCGCTGGGCATGTCCCAGCGCCTGGGCATCGCCGGCACGATGCTCGGCGACCCTGAGGTCCTGATGTACGACGAACCGGTCAACGGCCTGGACCCCGAGGGCATCCAGTGGATCCGAGGCTTCATGCGGGCGATGGCGGCCGAGGGTCGGACGGTACTGGTCTCCAGCCACCTGATGAACGAGATGGCGGTGACCGCCGACCACCTCATCGTGATCGGACGAGGGAAGCTGCTGGCGGACCTGCCGACCCGCCAGTTCATCGAGGAGAGCTCGAGCAACAGCGTGCGGTTGCGCTCGCCCCAGCAGGACCGGATTGGCGAGCTGCTCACCCAGCAGGGTCACCCGACCAGTGACGTCGACGGTTACCTGCAGGTCCGTGGGGTCACCTGCGCCGAGGTCGGTGAGCTCGCCGCCGCACACGGGCTCACCGTCCACGAGCTCTTCGTACAGAGCGCCTCGCTGGAAGCGGCGTTCATGGAGATGACCAGCGACAGCGTCGAGTACCACGCCGACACGCCCGGGGTTGCCACTGTTGAGGCTCCCGACCAGAGCACGCGCGCTCCCGAGGAGACCCGACGATGAGCACCGCCACCGTGCAGCAGCCGACCGATCCTGGCTGGTCCAGCACCGTCCCGGCCTCCACCGACCGCCTCGACCGGGTGGTGCGGGCGGAGTGGACGAAGCTGTGGTCGGTCCGTTCCACGCTCTGGACGCTGCTCGTCCTGATCGTGGTCACCGTCGGCTTCGCCGCGCTGGCCACCTGGGGCACCATGCAAGGCGTCAAGGCCGGCGGGGAGAACGCACCTCCACCGTTCGACTCGACCAGCCTCACGCTGGCGGGCCTGACCTTCGGTCAGCTGGCCGCCGCCGTGCTGGGCGCCATGGTCATCTCCTCCGAGTACACCACCGGCGGTATCCGCACCACGTTGACCGCGGTACCCGGTCGACTGCGGCTGCTGCTGGCCAAGGCGATCGTCTTCGTGACGGTGATCTTCGTCGTCGGGCTGATCACCTGCTTCGCGTCCTTCTTCGTCGGCCAGTCCTTTCTGCTCCCGGACTACCAGGTGTCCCTGGGCGACCCCGGCGTCACCCGCGCGGTCGTCGGCGGAGCGCTCTACCTGGCCGGCAGCGGCATGTTCGGGTTCGCGGTCGGCGCGCTCGTCCGCCAGACCGCCGGGGCCATCACCGCAGCCGTCGCCCTGCTGCTCGTCCTGCCCCCGTTGACCTTCCTGCTGCCCGGCAGTTGGGGCGACACCGTGTCCGAGCATTTCACCTCCAACGCCGGCCAGCAGATCACCTCGGCCACCCAGGCAGGTACGGACCCCACCGTGCTGGGCCCCTGGGAGGGCTATGGCTGGTTCACCCTCGAGTGGGTGGTCCTGCTCGTCGTCGCTGCCGTCCTGATGCGCCGCCGGGACGCCTGAGTCCGGTCCGGGGCCGGGGACGAGTCGAACCGCACCCCCGTCGTGCAGCGTGCTGTCGACCGCGGGGAGATCGCACCCACGGTGGACCCCACCCACCTGGTCCTGGACGTGCTCGCCGGACACGCACGCCGGTAGCCAGATCCGGAGCTCTCGTGGCTTCGGGTCCAGCTGACCGCCCTGCTCCGGTCGCGGCGGGGCCTGGCGTGCCTCCTCGATGCCGGAGCAGTGCACAGCTGGCTCTGTGCGTGTCGCTCTGTGACCGTCCTGGATCAGCGTCTCGTGGCCGCGGCCGACGACCAGGGGTCCTGGCCGACGACCCGTTCTGACCGCGGAGGGTCGACAATTCGCCCAGGCGCGCATCCGCGCCGAGTGGTGCTCGGACGGCGCTGGGACCCGGGTGGTGATGACCGAGTCACCGACACGAGCGCACGAACCCCAGGGGCATATTCGGCGCGAGCCCGGGGTACCACGTGCCTGTCCTCGGCCACGAACATCGCGACCTGCAGGTGAGACGTCTGGAAGGCGCGTCCTCCACCGCGACGCACACCATTCCGCCGCACTGCGCGGCACGTGAGAGGAACCTCATGCGCAATCGCCCACTCGTCCAGCTCGCCGCGACCGTCGTCGCGGCGGTCTTTCTGCTCGTCGCCGTCCTCGGGTTCATCCCGGGCATCACCACGAACTACAGCGAACTGTCCTTCGCGGGGCACATGTCCGAGGCCAAGCTCCTCGGCCTGTTCCAGGTGAGTGTCCTGCACAACATCGTCCACGGGTTGTTCGGCGTCATCGGCCTGGTGCTCGCCAGGTCGGTCGCCGGTGCACGCAACTACCTGATCGGCGGCGGCGTCGTCTACCTCGTCCTGATGATCTACGGCTTCGTCATCGACATGGACAGCGCGGCGAACTTCGTGCCCGTCAACGTCGCCGACAACTTCCTGCACCTCGGCCTCGGTGTGGGGATGATCGCGCTCGGCGTCGTGCTCGGCAAGCAGGCCCGCCGCACCTCGGCCTCGGCCAGCTGACCCGCCCGCGGTGGACTGCGACCTCCTCTTCTCGGGAGGTCGCAGTCCGGCGCGAGCCAGGTGTGAATCGGCGGGCTGGGCGAACGGCCGCCGCGACGGAGATCGCGTGACCGGGATCCCATGACGAATGCACGGGCGGCCAAGCCGAGAGTGTTCACGATCGGTCATTCCACGCGCAGCATCGACGAGGTGCTGGCGATGCTGCGTTCCAACGGGGTCACGGTGCTGGTCGACGTACGGTCCTTTCCGTCGTCCCGGGCCTTTCCGCAGTGGAACCAGGCCGCGATCGAGGCAGACCTGCCCGAGGACATCGGCTATCGCTGGCTCCGGGAACTCGGCGGCCGGAGACACACGCCGAGTGGCGTCGAGAGCCCGAACGGCGGGTGGCGGGTCAAAGCCTTCCAGTCCTACGCCGATCACATGGCCACCGAGCAATTTCACTCCGGGCTGGCTGAGCTGCTGGGCATCGCCGCCGGATCGGTACCGGCGATCATGTGCAGTGAGGCCGTCCCGTGGCGGTGTCATCGACGGTTGATCACCGATGCGTTGATCATCGCCGGGGCGGAGGTGTGCGACATCATGTCACTCTCCGTGACCCGGCACGCAGGGCTCACCCCGTTCGCTCGGGTGCGAGAGGGAGAGGTCGTCTACCCCGAGGAGCCGGACGAAGGCTGACGACAGAAGGCGTGCACCAGCGCCCGATGGGTGAGTTCGCCGCCCGGCGATCGCCACCGGTCGAGGGCGAGCGCGAGGGCGTCCTGCCGCAGCGGCGACGGCAGCCCCTGTGGACGGCATCGGCGAAGGCCACGATCGCGGTGCTGGTCGACCTCGGTCCGCGTGACCGCGGGGCCGACCGCATCCCGCTCGGTCGCCTGCGGGCTGGTGCGCCCGCTGGCCAGGGGCTGCTGTCCCTGGTGCTGCTGCACCCCGGCCTGGCGTCCGTCCCGCACTCAGGACGACGGCCGGCCCGTCCGATCATCGACCAGTGCCGCTCCCGATGGGACACCGCGCTGAGCGCGGCCAGGCCAGGAGACGACGTAGCCGGCTGGGGGCGGGCTCTGCGCGAGCAGGCTCGCCGCCACACCCGGGCGGCCGTGGGGGACCGGGACGAGTCGTTCTCCCACCAGCGGACCCGCAGGGGGGCCTCCGAGGCCGGCCGGGCTGTGGAGCGCGCCTCCCGCGTCCGAACGCCGAACGCCCCCTCCCGGTGGGTAGGGGGCGTCCTGGGCGTGCCGGTCAGCGCTGCTGCTCGCCCTCGTCGTACCCGGTGACCCGGGGCAGCTGTTGAGTGCCCGGGTCCTCGTCACGACGGCCGGGGACCGGCGGCTGCTCGTAGGCCTGCTGGGGGTCCGGGACCGGGATGGCCTCGGTCGAGTAGGCCTGCGGCTGGCCGTACTGCTGCTGGTCGCCGTGCTGCTGGTCGCCGTATTGCTCGTCCCCGTGCTGCTGGTCGCCGTACTCCTGCTCCCCGTACTGGTGGGCCGGGGCCCACTGTGGCTGGTCGCCGGAGGACTGGCCACCCTGCTGGCCGGTGTACTGCTGCGGCGAGCCGTACTGCTGCTCCCCGTACTGGTGGGCCGGGGCCCACTCACCCTGCTGCCGGCCGCTCTGCGGGCCGGCGTCGGGGGTCGAGGTCGCCCCCTGCTGCTGCGCCGGGGCCCAGCCACCCTGCTCCTGGTCGTAGGGGTGCGCGGCAGGCTGCTGCGAGGTGCCCGGCTGCGAGGTGTGTTGCCCACCGGCGGCGGTCGCCCCGACCGACGGCTGGCGGAACTGCTGACCCGACTGCTGCCCGTACTGCTGGCTCGGGGGCGGGCCGGCCTGCTGGCCGGACGACGACTGGCCCTGGGGCCGGTACTCCTGCGCAGCCTCGCGCACCGCCTGGCCTGCGGGACGGGCGCTCTGCGCTTCGCGGCGCATGTTCGGGGCCTCGGCCTCGACCTTGGTCAAGGCGTTCTCCCAGCGCGCACGCATCGGGACGATGCCACCGCCACCGACGGCCACCACGACCACGCCGACGAGCGCGGCCAGGGTGGCGTAGAGGACGGCGTTGACCACGTTCTGGGCGATCTCGAGCTGGTTCAGCGCGGCGATGACGCCCAGCGCCAGCACGACCGTGGAGGCGACGTTCGCCAGCAGTCTTCCGTAGGACAACGAGCCCAGGCTGTTCTGGACGAGCAGCTTGACCCCGGCAGCGACGGCCGCCGCGATCACCAGGATCAGGATCGCGACGAAGACCTTGGGCAGGTAGCCGATGATCGCCGACAGGTAGTCGCTGATCGGGTTGGTGCCGAAGACACCGAACGCCGTCGAGAGCACGAAGAGCATGACCGCGTAGAACACGATCTTGGCCAGGATCTGCGAAGCGTCGTACTGCGAGTTCTGCAACGCCTTCTTGATCCCGCCGCGCTCGACGGCCCCGTCGAAGCCCACCTTCTCCAGGACCTTGACCAGTAGCCGCTCCAGCGCCTTCGCGATGAAGTAGCCGATCGCCAGGATGATCAGGAAGAGCAGGAGCTTGGGGAGGAACGCCACGACGTTGTCGAGTGCGTTCCGGAACGAGTCGCCCATGGGCGGGTGCCTCCGTCAGTGGGGGGCGCCGTGATCGGCGTCGAAGTGATCACTTCCCACGGACCGCGGTCGGCAACCCCGACGTGCTCAGCTGATCCACAGGCGTTCCGCAACCACCCGGCCGACGCGCGCGTTCACCACCTGGTGCGCTGTCCCGCCGTCGTGCGGGACGGCGGGACAGCGCCCGAGGTGGCTGCTGGCTCCGGGTCAGGCCCGGACGTCCAGCGGGTGGCTCAGGGGCGGCGGCCCAGCAGGTAGCCGATCACCACGCCGAGCAGCGTCAGCACGCCACCACCGACCGCAGCCAGGGCCAGCTCGGCCGGAGCCGAGCCGGGGCCGGAGATGCCGGTCGGGGCGAACGAGCGGGACGGGGCAGGGGCGGCAGCCGGCGCGCCGGTCGAGACGGCACCCGTCGACACCGCAGTGTCGCTGACCGCGGCAGCCGAGGGCGTGACGTCCGCGTTCGTCGGCGCAACCGGGGCCGGGGCCGTGCCGGTCAGCTCGGCGTCGATGGCGCTGAAGAACTGGCCGGCCAGCCGCTTGGCGACGCCGGTGATCATCCGCTGGCCCACCCCGGCAACGGCCCCTCCGACGACGGCGTCCGCGTCGTAGCTCAGCCGGGTGCCGCCGTCGACGGCCTCCAGGGTGATCGGCACGGTGGCCCGGACCGAGCCGGGACCGCCGGAGCCCGAGGCGTGCATGACGTAGCGGGTCGGCTCGTCCTTGTCGGTGAGGCGCACCTCGCCGGCGTACACGCCGCGGATCGCCCCGACGCCCACCGAGACGGTCATCGCGTACTCGTCTTCACCGGTCCGCTCCAGGCCCTGGCAGCCGGGGATGGTGCGGGCCAGCACGGCGGGGTCGGTGATCGCGGCCCAGACGGCGGCCGGGGGAGCGGACAGGGTGGCGGTGCCGTCGAGCTTCACGCGGGTGCTCCTTCGAGGGTGGGGACGGTCGGCGGGGAGACGGCAGGCGGGGTGCGCTCGGCGTCGTCGGACCGGACCAGGTCGTAGAGCTCGGTGGGGGACAGGGGCATGGCGGCGACCCGTCGGCCGACGGCGTCCTCGATGGCCGAGGCGATCGCAGCCGTCCCGGGGATCACGCCGGCCTCGCCGGCACCCTTGAGGCCCAACGGGTTGAGCGGGGACGGGGTCATCTGGTGGTCGATGACCACATCGGGGACCTCGCTGGCGTAGGGCATCAGGAAGTCCATGAACGAGGCGTTCTGCAGCTGCCCGTCGGAGTCGTAGGCCATCCGTTCGTAGAGCGCACCGCCCACCCCCTGGGCGACCCCGCCGTGGACCTGGCCCTCGACGATCATCGGGTTGATGATGTTGCCGCAGTCGTGGACCACGGCGTAGTCGACGACGTCGATCTCCCAGGTGGTCGGGTCGATCTCCACCACGGCGGCGTGCGCCCCGGAGGCGAAGGTGGACCGGATCGGGGAGTAGTAGTCGATGTGCTCCAGGCCGGGGGCGTCGCCGGCGGCGACCGGGGGCTTGCTGTCGTCGTTGGCGCTGGCGAACTGGGTGGCCTGCCGGGCCGCCTCGTCGAAGGCGTAGCGCAGCGGGTTGGACAGCACGGCGATGGTGCGCAACGGGATCGCCGTCCCCGGCGTGCCCTTGACCTGGACGACGCCCTCGTCGATCTCCAGGTCGTCGACGTCGGCCTCCAACACGTCCGCGGCGATCCGCAGCGCCTTCGCGCGCACCCCACGGGCGGCCAGCGCGATCGCGTTGCCACTCATCACCGCAGCCCGGGAGGCGAACGTGCCCACCGCGTAGCCGAAGCGGCGGGTGTCACCGGTGGTGACCTCGATGTCCTCGATGGGTACGCCGAGCTCCTGGGCCACGATCTGCGCGAACGCCGTCTCGTGCCCCTGACCCTGCGAGGTCAGCCCGGTGGACACCAGCACCTTCCCGCTGCCCAGCACCTGGACGTGGCCGCCCTCGTACGGGCCGGGGCCGGTGCCCTCGACGTACATCGCCATGCCGATGCCCAGGTGCTTCCCGCGGCTGGCTGCCTCGGCCCGGCGTTCCTCGGCCCGGTCCCACCCGACCAGCGCGATGAGCTTGTCCAGCAGGCCCTCGTAGTCACCCGAGTCGTAGATGACCGGGCGGCCGTCCTGGAACGTCAGGTGATGGTCGTAGGGGAACTGATCGGCGCGGATCAGGTTCCGGCGCCGGACCTCGGCTCGGTCCAGCCCGAGGTCCTGGGCGATCCGGTCCATGGTGCGCTCCATCGCGTAGCAACCTTGCGGACGGCCTGCGCCGCGGTAGGGCGTGACGATGACGGTGTTGGTGTAGACGCTGTCGATGCGCACCCGGTACACCGGGATCGCGTACGGCCCGACGAGCTGGGTGGCGGTGATGATCGGCACGATGATCCCGTAGGGCGTGTACGCGCCGTTGTCGTGCCAACCGCGGACGTCGAGGGCGGTCACCCGGCCCTCGTCGTCGTAGCCGACGGTGATCTCCTGGCGCTGCTGGCGTTCGTGCGCGGAGGAGATGAAGTGCTCGCGACGGTCCTCGGCCCAGTGCACCGGCTGGCCCAGGGCGATGGCGGCCATCGGCACCAGCAGCTCCTCGGGCCACGGGTGCATGATCTTGACGCCGAACCCACCGCCCACGTCGGGGGCGATGACCTCGACCTTCTCCAACGACAGCTGCAGCTTGGCCGCGACCGCCGCACGCACCGAGGTGGAGGCCTGGGTGGAGGTGTGTACCCGCAGCGAGGAGTCGTCGGCGTCCCAGACCGCGTGTACTCCCCGGCCCTCCATCGGCATG
Source organism: Mycobacteriales bacterium (assembly GCA_038233915.1). Lineage (GTDB taxonomy): Bacteria > Actinomycetota > Actinomycetes > Mycobacteriales > Geodermatophilaceae > Klenkia. The sequence goes on from JBBSVA010000063.1 coordinate 9,043, forward strand.
CAGGCACTGCGTTCGATGTACTGGGTGAAGGACAGCGTGTGGGCCGAGGCGGCCAGCGCGGCCTCGACGTCGCCGGTCTCCTGGTGGTGCCGCGCAGCGACGTTGTCCGGCACGTCCTCGTGGACGGCGTGCCGAGCCTCGCGCGCGACGTCCACACCCACGATGACAGGCAGCTCCTCGTAGCTGACCGCGATCCGGTCGCAGACGTCCTCGGCGACGTACCGGTCGGTGGCCACCACCATGACGACGGCTTCTCCCACGTGCTGGACCACCTCGCGGGCCAGCGGGAAGCCGGTGCGCGGGGAGGTCAGCTGTGGGTGCGGGATGAGCACCGGGAGCGGCTCGGCCATCGGGCCGACCAGGTCCTGGTAGGTGTAGATCGCCACGACGCCCTCGACGTCCAGAGCGGCGTCGATGTCGATGTCGGTGATCCGGGCGTGCGCGTAGGGGCTGCGGACGAAGGCAGCAGCCAGGGCGCCGTGCCCGATGTCGTCGGTGTAGCGGCCGCGGCCGGTGATCAGCCGCAGGTCCTCGCGGCGGCGGACCGGCTCGCCGAAGAGCTTGGTCGTCACGCGTTGGCCTCCCGCATCAGGCCGGCGGCGTGCCGGCAGGCCTTCTTGATGTTGGTGTAGCCGGTGCAGCGGCACAGGTTGCCGCCGACGATCTCGTCGACCTCGTCCTCGGTGATGTCGACCGATCGGTCGCGGGCCTCGAGGCCTGCGGCCATGGTCATCATGAAGCCGGGGGTGCAGAAGCCGCACTGCAGTGCGTGGCACTCACGGAAGGCCTCCTGCACCGGGTGCAGGATCTCCCCGCCCACGCCGTCGTCGCGGGCCAGGCCCTCGACGGTGGTCACGGCCTTGCCGTCGACCTGGACGGCGAGCACCAGGCAGGAGCGGACGGGCGTGCCCTCGACCAGCACCGTGCAGGAACCGCAGACGCCGTGCTCGCAGCCGACGTGCGTGCCGGTGAGCTCCAGGTCGTGGCGCAGCGCGTCGGACAGCAGCCGGCGGGCCGGCACCGTCGTCTCACGTGGCACGCCGTTCACGGTGATGCTGATGGTGCGCTCGGTGGAGACGGTCATCGGGTCTCAGCCTCCTGGGCAGCTCGGGCCAGCGTGCGTTCGGTGAGGACGCCGACCAGCAGCCGGCGGTAGTCCGCGCTGGCGTGCAGGTCGCCGTCGGGGTCGACGAGCGTGCGGGCCAGGGCGCCCGCGGCGGCCCAGTCGGCGTCGGCCACGGTGCGGCCGGCCACCGCCTCGGTCAGGTCGTGCACCTCGGGCACCAGGCCCACGGAGATGTAGGCGGCCCGGGCGGAGGTCACCCTCGATTCCTCATCGAGGGTGACCGTCACGCCCGCCCCGCACACGGCGTAGTCGCCCTTGCGGCGCGAGATCTCCTCGAAGGCGGTCCCGGTGCGCGGCGGCAGGGCGGGGAAGAACGCGTCGGTGACCACGGCCGGGCCGTGCACCGAGGTCTCCAGCGGGCCGACGAAGAAGTCGGCCCAGTCGACGGCGGAGGACCCGTCGGGCGTGGCGACGGTGACCGAGCCGCCGGTCAGCGCCAGCACCGAGGTCATCTCCCCGGAGGGGTCGGCGTGCGCGATCGAGCCGACTGTCGTGCCGCGGTTGCGGATCGCGGGGTGGGCCACGTGCGCGGTGGCCCGGGCCAGCAGCGGCTGGAGGGCCGCGGCGCCGGCGTGGTGCAGCAGCGTCGCGTGCCGCACCAGGGCCCCGACCCGGACCCCGTCGTCGGTGACGACGACGGAGTCCAGGTCGGGCACCCGGTTGATGTCCACGAGCACGGTCGGCGAGGCCAACCGCATGGACAACAGGGGGAGGAGCGACTGCCCTCCGGCCATCACCTTGGCGCCCTCACCCTCGCTCTGGAGGACGGACAGCGCCTCGCTCAGCGAGGTGGGGTCGGCGTAGCCGAAGGGTGCCGGTTTCACTTGTCGCGGGTCTCCCTGTCCATGGTGGCGGTCGTGCGGGTCTGCTGGTCGAGCGAGGACGGGTCGGCCATCCGGGCAGCCGAGGACTCGTGCAGTCCGCTGCCGCCGAGTGCCGGGCCGGTGCCGCCGACGAAGCCGTCCTCGTTCAGAAGTGCGGCCTTCATGTCGGCCGGGGCCAGCGCACGGGCGACGTGCCAGCCGACGACGGCGACGATCGAGCCCAGCGAGATGCCGCCCAGCGAGAACTCGTCGGTGACCTGGAGGTTGACGTTCCCGACTCCGATGATGATGCCGGCAGCGAGCGGGACCAGGTTGATCGGGTTGGCGAAGTCGACCCGGTTCTCCTTCCAGATCTTGGCGCCGAGCAGCCCAATCATCCCGTAGAGGATGACGGTGATCCCGCCCAGCACGCCGCCCGGGATGATGTTGACCAGGGCGCCGAACTTGGGGCACAGGCCCAGCAGGATCGCCACGATCGCGGCCACGTAGTAGGCGGCGGTGCTGTAGACGCGGGTCGCGGCCATGACGCCGATGTTCTCCGCGTAGGTGGTGGTGGGCGAGCCACCGACCGAGGTGGCCAGCACCGTGCCGACACCGTCGGCGAACAGCGCCCGGCCCATGACCGGGTCCAGGTCACGCCGGGTCATCGCTGCGACGGCCTTGACGTGCCCGGCGTTCTCCGCGATGAGTGCGATGACCGCGGGGAGCACGAGCAGGCTGAAGTTGAGCGAGAAGCTCGGAGCCGTCAGCGTCGGGAAGCCGATCCAGTCGGCCGAGGTCACCGCGTCGAAGTTGATCCGGTCGTGGGTGGTCACGACGCCGTCCCCGCCGGGGCTGGTGATGGGACCCGACAGCACGTCCAGCACGATCGAGAGCACGTAGCCGAACACCAGGCCCAGCAGGATGGAGATGCGCGACCAGAAGCCGCGCAGCAGCAGCGAGGCCACGATGACGAAGACCATCACCGACAGCCCGACCCACTGGTCCTGGGGCCAGTAGGTGTTGGCGACGACCGGGGCCAGGTTGAACCCGATGATGATGATGACCGCGCCGGTGACCGCCGGGGGCAGGACCCGGTTGACCCACGAGGGGCCGGCGAAGTTCACCGCCAGGCCGACCAGGGCGAGCACCACACCCGACACCAGGATCGCGCCGACGACGTCGCCGGAGTCCCCGCCGTTGGCGCGGACGACCAGGACGCCTCCGACGAAGGCGGCACTGGTGCCCAGGTAGCTGGGCACCTGGTTCTTGACGATCAGCAGGAAGATGATCGTCGCGATCCCGCTCATCATGATCGCCAGGTTCGCGTCCAGCCCCATGATGATCGGGAAGACGAAGGTGGCGCCGAACATCGCGACCACGTGCTGCGCGCCGATGCCGATCGTCCTGGGCCAGGACAGTCGTTCGTCCGGCGCGACCGCCTCGCCCAGCGGCGGGGTCTTCCCGTCGCCGTACAGCTTCCACCCGAACGCCATGGTTCCTCCTGCTCGTAACGGCAACTCGCCGCAGCCGGTGAGCTCGATCCCACCGGAAGCGGTCACTGTGACACCGACCACCGACAGGACGGAAGTACCTCAGCGCTAAAACTTTGTGCCGGCTTCATGTCATCCGGATTTCTCTCACCGCTGAGACACTTCCGCCTGTACCGTCCGGTTGGTGACTGTCCCCACACCAGCGGCCGGCGACCTCCAGCAGGCGCACCGGCACGTCTCCCTGCGCAGTGGCGTCTACGCCGACTCCGTGAAGTTGATGCAGGTCAGCAAGGCGATCGGCGCCCGCGAGGGCGTCACCGCCGTGCTGGTCGCGATGGCCACGCCACTCAACCTCGAGCTCGCCGCCGGGATGGGCCTCTCGCCCGACTCCGGCGCGAAGCCCGACCAGCTGCTCATCGCGCTGACCGCCACGGACGGCGCCGAGCTGACCTCGGCCGTCGCCGCGGTCGAGGCCGCGCTGACCGCCCGGGAGGATCGCGGGTCGGCCCAGACCGTCCCGTCGCGCACCGTCGGTGCGGCGCTGGAGGAGCAACCCGAGACCCCGCTGGCGATCGTGTCCGTCCCGGGGCCGTACGCGGTCGCCGAGGCGATGGACGCCATCGGCGCCGGCCGCAGCGTGCTGGTCTTCAGCGACGGCGTCCCGGTCGAGCACGAGATTGCGCTCAAGCGGGCCGCCCACGACGCCGGCGTGCTGGTCATGGGCCCTGACTGCGGGACGGCGATCGTCGCCGGTGTCTTCCTCGGCTTCGCCAACGTCGTCCGGCCCGGGCCCGTCGGCCTGGTCGCCGCCTCGGGCACCGGCGCCCAGCAGGTCAGCTGCCTGCTCGACACCGCCGGCGTCGGGGTCAGCCATGTGCTCGGCGTCGGTGGGCGCGACCTGTCCACCGCCGTCGGCGGCCTGGCCACTCTCGACGCGCTGCGGATGCTGGAGGAGGACGTCGCTACCGAGCGGGTGCTGCTGGTCTCCAAGCCCCCGGCCCCCGAGGTGGCCGAACGCGTCGCTGCGGCGTCCGCCGAGCTGTCCACCCCCGTCTCCAGCGCCGCGCTCTCGGCCGACAGCCCCGACCTGACCGCCGCGGTGGAGGCGCTGCTGCGCGAGATGGGCGTCGCCGTCCCCACCTGGCCGACCCGGCCCGGTGCCGACCGCGCGGTCCCGGCCGGCGCCGTCCTCAAGGGCTTCTACTCCGGCGGCACGCTCGCCGACGAGGCCATGCTGGTCGCCGCCCCCGTGCTCGGCGACGTCCGCTCCAACACCCCGTTGCGGCCCGAGCTGGACCTGGGCAGCGACTTCGCCGCCCGCGGGCACGTCGTCGTCGACTTCGGGGACGACGCGCTGACCGTCGGCCGCGCGCACCCGATGATCGACCCCACGCTGCGCCTGGAGGCGATATCCACGCTGGCCGCCGGCGGCGAGCCCGCCGTCCTGCTGCTGGACGTCGTGCTGGGCCACGGCGCCGACCCCGACCCGGCCGGGGCGCTCGCCCCGGCGGTCCGCGACCTGCCGTTCCCGGTGGTCGTCGCGCTCGTGGGCACCGAGGGCGACCCGCAGGGCTGGTCGGCCCAGGCCGACGCGCTCGCCGCTGCCGGTGCCGCCGTCTTCGCCTCCAACTCCGCGGCCACCCGGCACGCGCTCGACCTGATCGGGGCATCGAAGTGACCAGCCTGCTGTCCGGACCACCCGCCGTCGTCGCCGCGGGTGTCGACGTCTTCTCCGACGCGCTGCGCGCCCAGGGAGCCCATGTCACCGACGTCGAGTGGCGCCCACCCACGATCGGCTCGCCCGAGGACCTGACCCAGCTGGCGCTCGACCCGCGCCGGGCGACGGCCAACCGCACCGCGGTCGAGCGCATCCTCGCCGCGGGCTCGGTGCTGACCGACGTGCGCCCGGCCCGTGAGGTGCTCGACCTGCCCGACCGCATGCTGCTGCACTCCGGGCCCCCGCTTGCCTGGTCGGCCGCGTCCGGGCCGATGCGCGGTGCGCTCATCGGTGCCTGCCTGTTCGAGGGCTGGGCGCAGACCCCCGAGGAGGCTGAGCAGCTGCTGGCCTCCGGCGGGATCGAGCTCGACCCGTGCCACCACCACCGCGCGGTGGGGCCGATGGCCGGTGTGACCAGCCCGTCGATGTGGATGTGGTGCCTCGAGGACCCGGTCCACGGTGGGCAGGCCTACTGCAACCTCAACGAGGGCCTCGGGAAGGTGCTGCGCTACGGCGCCTACAGCCCGGAGGTCGTCGACCGGCTGCGGTGGATGGCCGATGTGCTCGGCCCGGTGCTGTCCAGTGCGGTGCGCAGCCGGTCCGAGGACCCGTTGGACGTCAAGGCGGTGCTGGCCCAGATGCTGCAGATGGGCGACGAGGGGCACAACCGCAACCGAGCCGGCTCGCTGATGACGCTGCGCGACCTGTCACCGGCCATCGTGGAGGTCGATGCTCCCTCCTCCGACATCGCTGCGGTGCTCCGGTTCATCGGCGGGAACGAGCACTTCTTCCTCAACCTCGGCATGCCGACGGCCAAGCTGGCCAGTCAGGCCGTCGGACAGGTCCCGGGCTCGACCATGGTGACGGTGATGGCCCGCAACGGAACCGACTTCGGTGTGCAGACCGCCGGTACCGGCGACCGGTGGTTCACCGGCCCGGCGAACACCCCGGTCGGGTTGTTCCTCGGCGACTACGGCCCGGACGACGCCAATCCCGACATCGGTGACTCTGCGATCATGGAGACCTACGGCGTCGGCGGGTTCTGCATGGCCGCTGCCCCGGCGATCGTTCGGTTCGTCGGAGGCACCGTGCCCGACGCGTTGGCCACCACCGAGCGGATGTACCAGATCACGTTGACCGAGAACCCGGCGATGCAGGTCCCGGTGCTCGGCTTCCGCGGCGCCCCGACCGGCATCGACGTCGTCTCGGTGGCCCGCACCGGCTGGCTGCCGCAGATCAACACCGGGATGGCCGGCCGGGTCGCTGGCACCGGTCAGGTCGGCGCCGGCCTGGTCCAGCCCCCGGCGGCGTGCTTCGAGCAGGCCGTCGCCGCCCTGGCCCAGGAGTCCCGCGCCGCCCTCGCCTGACCCCCGCCCCCTCGGCAAAGGAACCTTTACACCCCCTTTTGGGCTCAGCAGGGGGTGTATAGGTTCCTTTGCCCGGGGTTGCGGCCGGGCTTGCGTCAGCGGATGAGCGTGCCCAGGTCCACCGGCAGCTGGATCCCGGTCACGTGTCGGGCCTCGTCGCTGGCGAGGAAGGCCACGGCGTTGGCGATGTCCTCGGGCTGGGAGAACTGGTCCGGCAGCGCCTGCATGAAGATCGGCGCCAGGGTCTGCGCGTTCGCTTCGATCAGCGGACCGAGGTCGTCCACGGTCATCCCGGTCGCGACCCCGTGCGGGTGCACGGTGTTGACCCGGATCGAGTGCTGGGCCAGCTCGTTGGCCAGCGACTTCGCGTACCTGACGACGCCGTGCTTGGTCGCGGCGTAGGCGGACAGGAACGGCAGCCCGCGCAGCCCGGCGACCGAGCTGGTGATCACGATCGAGTCGCCGGTGCCCTGCTCCAGCAGTATCGGGATGGTGGCCTTGGCGGTGTGAAAGACGCCGGTCAGGTTCACCGCGACCGTCTCCTCCCACTGCTCCAGGGTGATCTCCCAGCTGTTGCCGGCCGAGCAGATGCCCGCGTTGGCGACGACGACGTCCAGACGCCCCAGCTCGGCTACTCCCTCGGTGACGGCGGCCTGCACGGCGGCGAAGTCCCGGACGTCGGCCTGTCGGGCCACGATCCGGCGGTCCAACGCCTCGACCTGGCGCACTGTCTCGGCCAGGTCCTCCGGGGTGGCCCCGGGACGTCGGAGGTCTCCAACCACAGGAGGCCCATCGCTGAGCCGTGGGGCAGATGATCGACGCTGGACCTCCGTGCAGCTGCCCGACGACCCGTTCACTGCGCGGCCTGTCGCGGAGACGGCGGCCGCGCTCCTGCTGACCGCCTTCCTGGCCTGGGCGCCCGACGACGGCCCGGCCCGCTTCCCGGAGCTCGTTGCCCGGGGCTTCGACCTGGTCTCCCACGGCTTCGCCTGACCGCTAGCGTCCTGCCCGTGCCCGACCCCCGCCCCGACGTCACGCAGGCCGGCGATCGCGCGGTACTCACCGGGCTGGGCCGCCCCGAGCTCGCCGAGCTCCCCGACCGGCTGCAGCCCGGCGAGCGGGTGGTCGACGTGGGCACCCCGATGCACGTCGGGGTCTTCGGCCTGCTGGTGCTCACCGACCGCCGGCTGCTCTTCCTCAAGACCGGCCAGCAGGCGACCTGGGTCGAACGGGACCTGACCGACGTCCTCGGCGTGGAGTGGAAGCGCTCCTTCCGTGGCCGCAGCCGGCTCGCCGTCCAGACCGCGGCCGGCGAGCTGACCTTCAGCGAGCTGCCCAACGAGCAGGGCTCCGCCCTGGAGAGCGGTCTGCGGGCCGCCCGCACGCCCCGGCCGGCGCTGCCCACGCCGCCGTCCCGGCCCGTGGTCCCGGCGCCGGTCCCGCAGACCGGGGGCCTGCGGTTGGACCTGGGCGGGCGGACCGCGCTGGTCACCGGCTCCTCCCAGGGCATCGGGCTGGCGATCGCGACCGGTCTGGCGTCGGCGGGGGCCACCGTCGTCCTCACGGCGCGGGGCGAGGCCGGACTGGCCACCGCCGCGGACCGGCTCCGGGTCGACGTGCCGGGCGCCGACGTCCGCACGGTCGCCGCCGACGTCAGCTCCGACGCCGGCACCGCGACCCTGCTGGCCGCCGTCCCCGAGGTGGACGTGCTGGTCAACAACCTGGCGGTCTTTGGCGCGCGGCCCGCGCTGGAGATCCCGGACGAGGAGTGGCGGCGCTACTTCGAGGTCAACGTGCTGACCGCCGTCCGGCTGATCCGGGCGTACCTGCCCGGCATGCGGGAGCGCGGTTGGGGCCGGGTGGTGCAGATCGCCAGCGACTCCGCGGTCGTGATCCCGGTCGAGATGGTGCAGTACGGCGTCTCCCAGGCCGCGCTGCTCGCCGTCTCCCGCGGCTTCGCCAAGGAGGCCGCCGGGTCCGGGGTCACGATCAACTCGGTGATCGCCGGGCCGACGCACACCGGTGGCATCGAGGACGTCGTCTACTCGCTGGTGTCCCGGGACCTGCCGTGGGAGGAGGCGCAGCGCGAATTCATGCGCGTGCACCGCCCGCAGTCGCTGCTGCAGCGGCTCATCGAGCCCGCGGAGATCGCCGCGATGGTCGTCTACCTGGCCTCCCCGCTGGCCTCGGCGACGACGGGCGGCGCGCTACGGGTGGACGGCGGTTACATCGACTCGATCCTGCCGTGACACCGGAGCAGCTGGCCGCATGCGGATGACCCAGGGAATCCCCGGCCGACCCGGTGTCTTGGTCGGAGGGACAGCCCCGACCACCTGGAGGACACCGTGCCCGCCGTCTACACCGCCATCGCCACCGCGACCGGGGAGGGCCGCAACGGCCACGCCCGCTCCTCCGACGGACTGGTGGACGTCGACCTCGCCACCCCGGTCGAGATGGGCGGCGCCGGTGGCGCGACGAACCCCGAGCAGCTCTTCGCCGCCGGCTACGCGGCCTGCTTCCACTCCGCGCTGAAGGTCGTGGCCAAGCGCGAGGGTGCGACGCTCACCGACTCCGCGGTCACCGCCGAGGTCGGCATCGGCCCGAACGACACCGGCGGCTTCGGCCTCGAGGTCGCGCTGCACGTGGAGCTGGGCGGCGTGGACCAGGCAGCCGCCGAGGCGCTCGTCGAGGCCGCGCACCAGGTCTGCCCGTACTCCGACGCCACCCGCGGCAACATCCCGGTGACCCTGGAGACGACGGTCGCCTGAGACGCCGACGGCCCGTCACCCCGGTGGGGTGACGGGCCGCAGCGGCTGGCTCAGACCTTGACGATGGCGGCGACGGGGCCACCGCCCGAGGGGCCCTGGTGCACGGCGGCGACGGAGACGAAGACCGCCGGGTCACCGGTCACCGACGCGGCGACGCCGCCGACGGTGGCCTTGATCTGGCGGTGCCAGAACACGTCGGAGTCATCCAGCATGGCGTTGCGACGGCCGCGGACGTAGCCGGTCGGGTCGGCCTCGCACTTGAGGAAGACGTTGACCAGGTTGTCGCCCAGG